>JAUWQV010000004.1 GCA_030610945.1 Methanocellales archaeon
CAGATCAGCATCCGGATAAGGTTAGCGATCCATACACATGCTGGGAATGTCACAATGGTACGAGCAAGCCGTACGTGAACGTGAGCGATGCATTGAACGTCACAGAGCACTTCACGTCTGGAGCTGACATTTATGCAGCCACTGCAGACAACGAGACCTGGTCGTGCCTGGCATGTCACAACAAGAGCGAGATGATGATGTCTTATGAGGAGCCGGACATGACGAACACCACGTTGTCCCTTGTCTCTCACTATGGCAGGAATAGGACGGAGCTGAGAACTGGGCCAGATGGGAGCACCAATTGTTCTTATTGCCACCAGAACGCCTCTACGGCATTCACATCTGCCATGCTCAATCCGAGCTATAACGCAAGCATTGTCAACCATTCTGCCAGGACGACGAATCCTGATTGTACCAACTCGACCTGTCACGAGACAGGCTGGATACACAATGCCTCGTTACAGAGACCATCACTCCCAACGCCAAATTCGACCTATTGTCAGGAGTGTCACGGTCCATCAGGCTGGGCATCCACCAAGGACAAGGAAATGCACAATGCCTCGGTGAACTGCACCACATGTCACGTCAACACGAGCTCGAGCGACACCATCCATCCGATCAAATATCTGCTTCAAAATAACACCTATGGAACCTTGAACACCACTGCAGTCAACTGCACCACGTGCCATCAGAAGAGCGATGTCAATGATAAATTCGATCCCGATCCGCCCAAAGTGCTTGATCCGATGCATCACAGCGATGATGAATTGAATGGTTCAAAGTGGAACACGACTCCTGGATATTGGAATATCAGTGATGAAGTATACTCTCCCTGCCTGTACTGTCACAATGATACCACGCACAACGCCACAGCGATAGGCCCACACGTATCGGTAATTGCATACGGTGATGTGAGCAACACGACGTACTTCATAGGAAGCAGGTGGTGTGCGGGCTGCCACTATCAAGGCGATGATAACTATACTGAGATGGTAGCATCGTTCGCGGACATCGGACTGAAGGTGCCGATCGAGATCACGGGGAATAAAACATATTCTACATGGAATGCATCTGCTGATGTGTATGATCCTGCTGTCGATGATACACCATATTACAACCACTCTGGGCTTGGCATGGACGTCGCATCATGCAAGGGATGTCATGGAGGATTGCTTTCAGCTTCTCCTACAACGGCAGAATTTGTGCATAATGTGGGGATGGGTGCTGGTCCAGACTGCATAGCCTGCCATGATGTCGGCCAAGACGCTCCTAAGAGGGTGAACGTCACTGACATGAACGTCTCTGTCCATGCCGATCTGAACGAGAATGCAAGTGCCACTGTCGATTCCGCCAACAAGAAATGCTGGGGATGTCACCAGACTGATGGGGCACAGCCGGATGAAAATGAACATCCTGACAGGATCCGTGATCCGTACACATGTTGGGAATGTCACAATGGCACTTCCGCCTATGCCAATGTCAGCTCTGCACTTGGTGTGTTTGAGCACTTCGTGAACGGCACAGACATCAAAACGAAAACAGGTGCACCAGGCAGTGCACCAGACAATACAACCTCATGTCTAGAATGCCATAACCTGACAGAGTTGAAGGTGAGCTATGTGGAGGACGATCCATATGGCAGTAACTTATCGTTCGTCTCCCACTATCCTGTCAACTACACCCCATTGGTAGAGCTGAGGAGCACGATCAACAGCACGGAATATTGCAGGTATTGTCACGACAATTATACCGTCTTCCTTGCCGATTTCATCCGTTCAAGCTGCCAGAACATCACCCATGGGGAGAATTGCAGTGCATGCCATGGTGCTGGCATGATCCATGATGGTGGGCTGAAGGCGGGTGAAGCGGGTCCTGATTGTATATACTGCCATGATGTCGGAAGGAGTGCAGAAAGGGTGAATGTCTCTGCGATGAATCAGTCTGGTGCGTCCATACATGCTGATCTAAACAGCAATGCGACCAATACCACTGGTGTTCCTGCAGACAACAAGATATGTTGGGGATGTCATCAGAGCGATGGTAGTCAGCCTGCTGCAGATCAGCATCCGGATAAGGTTAGCGATCCATACACATGCTGGGAATGTCACAATGGTACGAGCAAGCCGTACGTGAATGTGAGCGATGCGTTGAATGTCACAGAGCACTTCAAATCTGGTGAGAATATTACTGCAGTTTCTAGTGCGGATAACGACACGTGGTCATGTCTGGAGTGCCATAATAAGAGCGAGATGATGATGTCTTACACAGAGCCAGACACGACGAACACCACGTTATCTCTTATCTCTCACTATGGCAGGAAAAGGACAGACCTGAGAACGGGTCCAGGTGGAAGTGTGAATTGTTCTTATTGCCACCAGAACACCAGCTCTGTGTTCAAGTCTGTGATGGTCAATGAGGGAAATGCCTCCATTGTCAATCACACTGACCAGAACAATCCTGATTGTACCAATTCGACATGTCATGATGTTGGCTGGATACACAATTCAACACTGAAGAGGCCGACGACCGTGGATTATACGCTGTGTACCGATTGTCATGGAGGCAAGAGCAGGCATAACGATACTCTGGATTGCACAGAATGTCACGGGAATGCCACGAACAAGATTCATCCGATTCTGTATCTGAACTACGATAACACCACATCGCCATGGGATAGCACCAATGCAGTGAACTGTACGTCATGCCATCAGAGCACTGCTGTGGATGGTTCGTTATCGTTGACGCCTCCGAGAGTTAACGCTCCGATGCATCACAGCGATGATGAATTGAATGGTTCAAAGTGGAATGCGACTCCTGGATATTGGAATATCAGTGATGAAGTATACTCTCCCTGCCTGTACTGTCACAATGATACCACGCACAACGCCACAGCGATAGGCCCACACGTATCGGTAATTGCATATGGCGATGTGAGTAATACAACGACGTTCATAGGAAGCATGTGGTGTGCGGGCTGTCACTATCAGAATGATGATAACTATACTGAAACAGTGAGCTCATTCAAGGACGTTGGCAAGATAGTCCCGCCCGAGATCACTGGGAATGAGACGTATAAGTCAGGTACGGCTGCTGATGGGACCGCTTATTATGATCACTCTGGGCTTGGCATGGACGTCGCATCATGCAAGGGATGTCATGGAGGATTGCTTTCTGCTTCTCCTACAACGGCAGAATTTGTGCATAATGTGGGAGAGGGAGCCGCAGGACCAGACTGCGTCCTGTGTCATGATATTGGCAAAACGGCACCTGTTCTGGTTGATGTCTCTGCGATGAATACGGCAAATTCAATGCACAAGGGTCTGAACAAGGATGCTAACACCACCCTGAATCCCGATAACAAGAGATGCTGGGCATGTCATGGAGATGGTAGCGAGCCAACTGGACATCCATCGAATTACGATAATCCGCGTGCGTGTGAAGACTGTCATGTCGGCTATGTCAGATTCAACGCAACGAAGGTGTCCGAGCATTATGTTGGCGGAGAAGACATCAAAGCATACAAGCCATGCTGGGCATGTCATAAAATTGGTTATAACACGTATCTGTTGGAGATTAGGTTTAACAAAAGCATATCGGCCAGCGAGATTAACGAGAAAGTATCGCACTATGGTGAGCCCCTCTCAGAAACTTGTATCTCCTGTCATCAGAACACGACAGCAGAGGACTATGGCGTCACGAAACTGGCCTACAAACACGCGAATAACTCGTGCACAGTCTGTCATGCGAGCGATAGTGTAAGGAGTCTGCACGATGAGAATCTGACCATTCCACTGCTGACGTGTAAAGATTGCCATACCAGCGAGTACAGAATGTTCCTGTACAACGGCCCGGGGCAGATTAAATCGCACTATCCGATGGCATCTTCTGGCAGGGGAAACACGCTGTTAGATGGCTATACCTGCGAGTATTGCCACGGGTTGAGTACCACGCAGAAACTTCATTCAGATAGCCTTACTATCACCAAATGGGATTGCGTCGACTGCCATTCCTCTACTGGATCGGGACCAACAGCAAGATATGTCACAAAGATCGACACCTATGCCCACTACGAATCTTATGTCAGCTGTGGATACAACTGTCATGCCGCTGATCAAGGATTCCATTATTCGACGTATGCACTGGGAGACGTCGTAGATCCCGGATGGAGCGGTTGGACGATTGGCACGCCTGTATCCTGTCCTGATTGCCATGTAACCCATGCTGGAGAGACTCCGTTCAACGCCCCACCTGATCATGGAACGATGAGACCCAGCTGCGAAGATTGTCACAGAAGCCCGGAGGCGGATACCTGGATCAAATTCGTACACAACGTCATCACGGCGGCTGGTCCAGACTGCGGGAGATGTCATGAGACAATGGTGGTCGTTATCGGAGGTAGCGTGCACGTAGAGTTAAACGTTGAAGCTCCCAACGAGACGGTTTTAACAGATCCGGCTGCAAAGGCGTGCTGGGCCTGTCATGGAAATGGAACCGAGCCACTGGGCCATCCACCAGAATATAAAACCCCACTTGATTGTATAAGTTGCCATGTGACGTGTGGAGAGGAGGAGCCATACTACCCACCTGATATAAGCGAGCTGACCAAGGGGCAAGCAAGTTTGGAAGAGTGCTTGATCTGTCATAACGAGACGCACGTGGCATTAGCTGGTCGCAAGATGGGGGCACTGACCAAAGAGGTGGTGCTATCTCCAAGCCTGGCAATCTGGGGCGACCGCGTTGCATTAAATACCAAAATCGATGAGTACTTCTTGACCGTTAAGAAGGCGGAATACTTCATCGATGTAGTGGGCGAACCAGGCACGGGAATTCCAATGAACGCTACTGACGGCGCCTTTGATGATGCCAGAGAGGATGCATGGGCAGTTATAGATACATACGAGTTAACGATCGGGGACCATATCATCTACGTTCACGCCATGGACTCTGCGGGCACATGGGGGCCGAGTTCATCAACCATATTAACGGTAAGAGGGAAAACATTTATAGAATCATGCACGAGCGCTTGGAGATCTCTTGTTGGCATGTTCTATCAAACATATCTCCAGATTCTGCACAGGGCATACTGGATATATGAGTGGATTCACGTTCAACGAGCACACTTTATAGTTTATAAAGAGCCATTATTAAATATCTATCCTGAGCCAATGACTACTATTCTGAGACACGTACTCACTTAGGTGGCAAAGTGACCAAAAAAGACGAAATAGAGGAGCTCGAAGAGAGAGTAGAACAACTAGAGGTTAGTGCCACCAAATCCAAGAAGGAGACTATAATTTATATAAGTTTGACCCTTCTTCTGCTCGCACTCGTGGCAATCTTTGTTATGAGCCTACGAAATCCCGCAAACGTCGAGCTCATCGACCTGCAGGTGGCAGAAGTGAAGTGGGATGCTGAGCATAACTTTCACTCGAATATTATTCTGACAGTCCAAAATACTGGCAAAAGAACTGCAAGGAATGTAAAAGTATATCTGTACATCGAGAATGATTGCGGCGAGATTAGGTATACCGGGTACCAATATTTTCCAGACCTAACTGCTTTGCATACCAAATCAAGAATTGTGACAATTGAGCTAGAGGAGGGGGATAAAGGAATAACGGGAACGATTATAGTATACTGGGACAATAACTCCAACGTCTACAAATTTTAAGGCTACGCACCGGCATGCCGATAGCGCTTTTGTAACTTTTTGATACAGCACATCCCGTCCTTTTAGAAATCCCCCATTAACGGCTTGTCAGCAGGGATAGATACGCCTTAAAGACAAAACCTTTTTCACTACATAATTAAATGCAGAATAAGAGTTATAATAAGCCATATTTAGTGGAGCGGGAACGGAATGAATGATATTTTACGGGGCCGGTTGAAATCTAGCATGAACAAGGATATGGCGAGGTTTGTCTCCTCGATGAACATCGATGGATGGATTTTCACGCCAGATATACTTGTGAATAAAGCGCACGTCATGATGCTGTGTGAACAGAACATCATTGTTAAGGAAGATTGTTTATCGATACTGAAAGCGCTTGACAGCATCAAAAAAGGAGGGTTCTCATCACTTGATACGACACATGAAGATGTTCACGTCGCCATAGAATCAAAGGTAATTGAATTGGCAGGGGAAGTAGGAAGTAGAATGCACACCGCCAAGTCGCGCAACGATGAGGTTGCAACATGCATCAGAATCGCGCTCAGGGGAGAGTTGCTGGAAATAATGCGCGAGTTGATCGCGCTGAGAAATTCTCTACTCAACCTAGCGGATAAACACATTAATACGATAATGCCCGGCTTTACGCACCTTCAACATGCGCAGCCAACCACGCTTGCCCATCATCTAATCGCACATGCAGATGCGCTTAAAAGGGATTTTGATAGAATCGTAGATGCATACACACGCGTCAACCTGTGTCCTCTGGGAGCGGGGGCATTCGCCTCAACTGGATTTCCGATTAATAGGGAGAGAACGGCACAGCTGCTGGGCTTTGATGGCTTAATCGAGAATTCGATGGATGCAGTCAGCACAAGAGATTTCGCCATAGAATGTATCTCCGCCTTCGCAAACACGATGGTGGACCTAAGCAGGATGGCAGAAGAATTCATCCTCTGGAATACTCCCGAATTTGACTTCATTGAATTAGATGACAGATATTCTTCTGTAAGCAGCATTATGCCCCAGAAGAAGAATCCGGATGCACTGGAATTAATACGCGCCAGGACTGGTTCAGTCTACGGCGCTTTGCAATCCGTCCTCTCCATCTGCAAGGCGCTGCCGTATAGTTACAACAGGGATTTGCAGGAGGCCACGCCACATTTGATACGTGCAACCTCAACATTGCATTCGTCCCTTAGGGTCATGAGTGGCATAGTTGATACAATGCAGGTTAAAAGTGATAGGATGGCCGCTGCAGCACATGTTGGCTTTATCACCGCAACCGAATTGGCAGATACCATTGTTAGAGATGCGGGCATTTCGTTCAGAACGGCACATCAAATCGTTGGAACTCTTGCAAGAAACGGCCAAAAGCCAACGCTGGACCAAATCGATAGCATAGCGAATAGAATAATTGGAAAGAAGTTGAGTGAACTGGGACTTACGCAAGCATCGCTTGACAAAGCGCTTGACCCGGAGCAGAACATCCAAATAAGATGCATCAGAGGCGGACCTGCACCAAAGGAGACGCTCAGGATGGCCAAGGACAGGATGAAGCAAGTTGATAGTGATACAAAATTCTTGGACCAAAAGGTTAACCAGATAAAGGCTGCGCTGAAGCAGATGGACGCACCGGTGCGTGAAAGATGAAGGTCAAACGAGTCGAGGTTGAACGAGAAGGCATCACCCATACCGGGCTCCTGATGCCCAGTAGAGGGGCGTGCATTGTTCTAAAATTGGATAGCGGATACAATATCGGCCTGAAAAAGGATGCAAAGACGAAAGTCACAGTGCTCAAGGAGGGCGTAGTCATGCCGCATAAAAAGGTGTCGTCTCCATCACCAAATCCGGCTTTACCTACCATCTCAATACTATCCACCGGCGGCACGATTGCGAGCAAGGTGGACTACAGAACTGGCGCAGTGACGTCGCAATTCGACGTTGAGGACATACTCGGCGCGATACCAGAACTGACGGAAATTGCCAATTTTAGAGGCAAGGCTATCTATAACATCCTGAGCGAGAACATGCGGATTAAGTACTGGCAAAAATTGGCAAGGGCTGCCGCAGATGAGATTAAGAAAGGCGCAGACGGGATAATGGTCACTCACGGCACAGATACCATGACATATACCGCTGCTGCGTTATCATTCATGCTGAAGACGCCTGTGCCCATCGTGTTTGTGGGCTCGCAGCGTTCTGCGGACAGGCCGAGTAGCGATAACGTCGTGAATGCAGTCTGCGCTGCAAAAGTGGCGACCAGTGACATTGCTGAAGTTGCAGTTGTGATGCATGCAGGCATGTCAGACGATGAATGCCTGATACACAGAGGCACAAGAGTGCGGAAGATGCATACCTCGCGAAGGGATGCATTCCAATCAATTAATGCAAAGCCCATCGGCACAGTTGATTATAAAACGCGGAAGATTCACACCAGTGAAGAGTATCGCAAAAGGGGCGAACAGAAATTAGCCATAAATGATAAATTAGAGGCAAAATGCGCGCTGGTTAAATTCTCACCTGATGCCGAGCCCGACGTAATCAATTATTACACAGATAAGGGATACAAAGGGCTGGTAATCGAGGGTACAGGATTGGGGCATGTTTCCACAGAGTGGATACCGTCCATTAAAAAAGCAGTTGATAATGGTGTGCATGTAGTGATGATGTCCCAGTGCCTCGGCGGCAGGGTTTGTGACAGGGTATACGACACGGGAAGAGACCTGCTCAAGGCGGGCGTCATTGAAGGAGAAGACATGTTGCCGGAGGTTGCACTCGTTAAACTGATGTGGGTACTCGCTCAGACCAAGAATTCTGCCGAAGTGCGCCAGTTGATGCAGACAAATATAGCAGGTGAACTCAGTGAAAGGTCAAAACAGGCTTGATTATCGGCAACTCGGCCTGAAAGCAGGGCTGGAGATTCACCAGCAATTGGACACAAAGACAAAATTGTTCTGCAACTGCCCTACCAGACTCAGGAATACAGACGAATCCACTTACGAGGTACGACGATATCTTCACCTGACTGAGAGTGAGCTGGGCGAGGTCGACAGAGCGGCATTGGAGGAGGCCAGAAGGAAGAGGCTGTTCATATACAAAGGGTATGACACCACATGTTTAATCGAGAACGATGAGGAGCCTCCACAACCCTTGAACCAGGAGGCGCTGGATGTCGCACTCGAGGTTGCGCTGCTGTTAGGCATGACGCCAGTCGACGAAGTGCACACCATGAGAAAAATCGTCATTGATGGTTCAAACACAGCTGGGTTTCAACGAACTGCTCTGGTCGCTTCTAATGGAAAAATAAGCATCCCAGAAGGAGATATTGGAATTGCAACTCTTTGCTTAGAGGAAGAAGCAGCACAAAAGGTAGCAGAGAGCATAAATAGCACAACATATTCGCTTGACCGACTTGGAATTCCACTGGTAGAAATTGCAACCATGGCAGATATCACAACGCCAGAACAGGCACGCATCGTTGCTGAGCATCTTGGTATGATGCTGCGCTCGACTGGCAAGGTAAAGAGGGGCATAGGCACAATACGCCAAGACATAAACATCTCAATTGCAAAAGGTGCCAGGACTGAGATAAAGGGCGTGCAAACTCTCAATTTAATCGAAACTATTGTAGAGCGCGAAGCGCTAAGGCAGGTAAATCTGCTGAAGATCCGGGACGAACTTAAAAAGAGAGGTGTCAAGCAGGTTGAAATGGAGATAATCGATGTGAGTGATGTCTTCGCTGCTACGAAGTGCAAAGTTATTAAAAATGCCCTCAAAAAGGGTGGTATTTTTGCAGTTTGCCTTCCCAAGTTTGGCGGTTTGGTAGGACAGGAAATCCAGCCGGGTCGCAGATTTGGCGCTGAATTCGCGGATAGAGCGAAACGATTCAGCATAGGCGGCGTTTTTCATACGGATGAATTGCCAGGATATGGAATAACTAGCGGGGAGGTATCAGCGCTCAAGAAGAGAACTTATGCAACCTCAGAGAATTGTATAATATTCGTCGCAGGGGAGAGGTCAAAAGCAACCCTTTCGTTAAAGGTGGTGGTCGAGAGGGTCAATATGGCGTTGAAGGGGGTGCCTGAAGAAACAAGAAGGGCGCTGGAGAATGGCAACTCGGCGTATATGAGGCCTTTGCCAGGAGCGGCACGAATGTACCCCGAGACGGATGTGCTGCCCGTATATATTCCCCCGGAGCGATTGGATCGAATTAAAAGCGCACTGCCTGAATTGCTTCCAGAGCAGAGGGCACGATATATTAAAGAATATGGCTTAAGCGAGGAGTTTGCAGGGTTGATTGCCAGATCGAAGAGAGCACTCCTCTTTGAGCGCATAGTGGCATTGGGCATATCACCAACGTTGGTCGTCAGGACGTTGGAAGGCACTACATCTGAGCTCAGCAGAGAGGGAGTACCAGTTCAGCACCTTGCAGATGAGCATTTTATAGGTGTATTCAAATTGATAAAGGCGAAGAAAATAGCGAAAGAGGGGATTCCACAAGTGCTAAAAGGTCTGGCATCCAGTCCAAGCAAAAGCGCAGAAAAAGTAGCTGCAGAAATCGGGTTGCAAGCACCAAGTAAGGAAGATATCGAAAGTGTTATAGACAAAGTCGTGCAATCCAAGGAAGGCTTTATTAGGGAGCGAGGATTAGAAGCAACAAAGCCCCTCATGGGAGTAGTTATGAAGCAGCTCAGGGGCAGGGCGGATGGAAAACTTATTAACTCCATTCTCAAAGAAAAAATTACAGCGATTATGAGGGAAAAATAAAATGGGAAAAACTGGCAGTATTGAATGGGTTCAAATAAAGGGTAGAAAGGGGCAAACAAGGCTTGTCCCCAAGCGCGATGCTGCAGCCAAGAGGCCTGGGCCTGCGCAGAGATATGACTCGTCTGGTCGCATAAGAAGGCAAATCAAGCGGTCCGAAAAGGCCATACTTGGATCTAAAACTATCTCTAGGAGACCGGTGAAACCCACAGAGTCTGCGGAGTCCACAGAATCGACGGAATAGGCATGGTAATACATCCAGTTTTGATGGTCACTGGACTAACTGTTTTAGCTATAGCGCTTATGTTATACCTGCTCATCGAGGCGTTCAAGAGCGTGGGGTTTACCGCCTACGAGACGCTTGTATTGCTGCCTGGCTCGATTGTAGCATTCATATTTATCCCCAATATCCCAGTTTTTTCGCAGGGAAATGTAGTCCTTTGCCTTAACGTAGCTGGCTGTTTAATACCGCTGTTCATTTCATGGAGAGTGCTGAAAACCGGCAGGGCATCACCTGCGGCATGTATCGTCGGAATTGTCATTGTATCAATCATGGCAAATCACCTCTCATCCTTCATACCTGGAAAAGGAGTAATCATCAGCGACATATATATACCCTCACTGGCAGCCTGTTTAACCAGCATCGCACTGTCAAGAAAATGGGAGCGCATAGGGCCTGTAGCCTATGTCTCGAGCTCAATGGGCATCTTGGTCGGCTGCGACCTGCTCCGTTTAAGGGAAATTCTTTCGTACCAGCCGCATACAATGACCTACGTAACGATAGGCGGCGCTGGCATATTTGATGCGATATTCATTGCCGGGATTGCCGCCGTCATGATGGACATATTTGTCGCTACGGTTATGAAGGTGGGTGAGTAAGAGTCAGTGCAAAGTTTTTAAGGTGAAACAAACTTATACGCTTCTAATGATGAAATTCAAAGTCCTAATCGAACGAGATGAGGATGGTTGGTATGTTGCAACCGTGCCCTCTCTGCCGGGCTGTATTTCTCAGGGTAAAACAGAGGTAGAAGCCAAGAAAAACATCAAAGAAGCCATCAAATTACATTTAAGTGCCCTTGCTGAGGAGGGTATCCCCATTAAACCATCTAAGGAAGTTAAAGAAACGACTGTGGCTGTGATGATATAAATACATAGGGAAGTTTTTCAGAAAAATTTAAACATCGATGGAGGTTAGAGTCAACTTGACCAAACTCCCAGTTGTTTCTGGTAAAGAGGTTATCAAAGCCCTTTCTAAAATTGGCTACTATGTGCGTGATCAGAAGAGTAGTCACGTACATTTGCGACATCCCCACCGAAAGCCATTGACGATTCCATATCACGATGAAATCGCAAGAGGCACTTTGAGGGCCATTATTAAAGAGGCTGATCTCACAGTGAAAGAATTCATGAGATTACTATAGTGATTGGAAGAAATCACTTCTTCAACCAGGGCATCATGGCCCTGAGTTTTTTGCCGACCTTTTCGATTTGGTGCTCGGATTCCTGCTCGACCAGTGTAGTAAATATCGGACGCCCTGATTCATTCTCCCGGATCCATTCCTTTGCAAATTCGCCTTCTTGAATCTCCCTCAGGATTTCCCACATGGATTCTCTGGACTGCTGGTTAATGACCCTTTTTCCCCTGGTTAAGCCGCCATATTCTGCAGTATCCGATACAGAATGCCACATATTAGTCAGCCCGCCCTCATAGATCAAGTCAACGATTAGTTTGAGTTCGTGTAATGATTCAAAGTACGCAACCTCCGGCTGATACCCTGCCTCTACCAGCGTTTCAAACGTCGCCTTGATCATCTCGGTGACACCGCCGCACAAATCCACCTGCTCGCCGAACAAATCAGTTTCCGTTTCCTCTGCAAACGTGGTCCCTATAACGCCTGCTCTGGTGCATCCAATCCCCTTGGCATATGCAAGCCCCAACTGCTTTGCCGCCCCAGTAAAGTCCTGGTGAACTGCGAGCAATCCCGGTACGCCCTTGCCCTCTGTATACATTCTTCTGAGCAGGTGGCCAGGGCTCTTTGGTGCAACCATGAACACATCTACATCTTCTGGTGGCACAATTTGCTTGAAATGAATGCCAAATCCATGCGAAAAACCAAGTGCATTGCCGGTTTTCAATCCAGGCAAGATGTCGTCCCTATAAATTGCAGACTGTAAGTGGTCTGGCACAAGGATTTGAATAACATCTGCCCCTGTAGTAGCGTCCTTGACCGGTAGGACTTCCAAGCCATCTGCCTTTGCCCTATCCCATGATTTTCCCCTGCGAACTCCAACCACAACGTCCAATCCGGAATCATTTAAATTCTGTGCCTGCGCATGCCCCTGGCTGCCATAGCCAATGACTGCGATCCTCTTATTCTTCAGCGGCGTCAAATCCGCATCTTTCTCATAGTAAATCTGCACCATAGTTATTCCTCTCTTGCTGCTTTTATGCCCCTTAGCATCGAGACTTTGCCAGTTCTCACCATTTCCTTAATCCCAAAGCGCCTCAATAAATCTGTCATTGCATTTATCTTGGACACGTCACCAGTAATTTCAATCACGAAAGTTTTCGTACCAACATCAATGATTTTAGCCCGGAAGATGTCGGCAATCTGCATGACTTCAGACCTCTCTTTAGGTCCTGCTTCTACTTTAATCAACGCAAGCTCCCTATCGATCGACGACTCTGGCTTAATATCTGAAACCTTGATTACATCTATGAGTTTATTTAACTGCTTGATTACCTGCTCCAAGATGCGGTCATCACCCTCTACAACAATAGTCATTCTTGATATTTCGGGGTTTTCTGTGACACCCACCGCCAAGCTGTCGATATTGAAGCCCCTTCTAGAGAATAAGCCAGAGACTCGTGCGAGCACGCCTGATTTATTTTCAACCAAGACAGAAAGTGTGTGCTTCATATTTTTCCTCCGTAATCTATGACTTCATTTATAGCTGCTCCTGCTGGCACCATTGGAAATACGTTCTCCTCTGGAGTGACCTTGAAGTCAATTACCACCGGCTTGTCAGAGGCGAGCGCTTCCTTTATCGCATCTCGTACCTCGCCAGGTTTTGTCACCTCTATGCCGAGCGCGCCGTATGCCTCTGCCAACTTTGTGAAGTCCGGGCTCGTGTCCAAACGCGTAGCAGAATACCGCTTATCATAGAACAGTTCCTGCCACTGCCTGACCATTCCCAAAAACTTGTTGTTGAGAATTGCTACCTTGACCGGAATGTCATTGATGACGGCGGTTGCCAGTTCCTGAGAATTCATCTGGAAACTACCATCGCCTGCAATGTCAATGACTGTCTTGTCAGGGCACCCAACTTTAGCGCCTATGGCAGCTGGGAATCCATATCCCATCGTGCCCAATCCGCCCGAGGTTATGAACGTGCGCGGCTTGGTATATTTGAAGTATTGAGCTGCCCACATCTGGTTCTGGCCAACTTCGGTGGTGATGATAGCATCTGGGCACATATCGTAAATTTGCTCGACCACATATTGCGGCTTGATCTCCTTGCTCTTCCTGTCGTATTCCAACGGAAATTCTTTTTGCCATTTTTCAATTTTTTCATTCCACTTCGATTTAGGCTTCCGCTTTATCTCTTTAATTAATTCTGTAAGGATATTCTTGGCATCTCCAACGATTGGTATGTGTGCGGCGACATTCTTGCTGATCTCGGCTGCATCTATATCGATGTGAATTACCTTCGCATTGGGTGCGAAGCCATCAAGCCTGCCGGTCACCCTGTCATCAAATCTTGCTCCAACAGCGATAATCAAATCCGATTCTGTCATTGCATAATTTGCGTATTTCGTGCCGTGCATTCCGACCATTCCAAGCGACAAAGGATGCGTGCCCGGAAAGGCGCCGATGCCCAGCAATGTTGTGGTCACTGGAGCCATGAGAGTCTCTGCCAGAGCAAGAAGTTCTGCATGGGCTCCAGAAATTACAACTCCCCCGCCTGCATAGATGATGGGTCGTTCGGCCTCCATTATAGCCTTGGCAGCTCTCTTAATCTGTAGTGGATGTCCTTTTGACGTTGGCTTGTACCCCCTCAACTTGATGTTCTTGGGATACTCGAATGTAATTTCCTCTGTTTGAACGTCCTTTGGCAAATCCACCAGCACAGGACCTGGCCGCCCTGTTGAAGCGATATAGAACGCTTCCCTCATGATATTGGGCAGCATCTTGGCATCTTTCACAAGATAATTGTGTTTGGTGATTGGAAGCGTGATGCCTGTGATGTTCGCCTCCTGAAACGCGTCATTACCTATCATGGTTGTAGGAACCTGTCCTGTGAATGCGACCATAGGCACGGAATCCATGTACGCATTCGCCAGGCCCGTAACCAGATTCGTAGCTCCTGGACCAGAGGTCGCCATACACACGCCCACCCGTCCCGTCGCTCTTGCATAGCCGTCCGCAGCATGCGCCGCCGCCTGTTCGTGCCTCACAAGGATGTGTCGTATGTCCGAATCATACAACTCATCATATACCGGCAGCACAGCCCCTCCCGGCAATCCGAAGATTACTTCCACGTGTTCCTTATTCAGACACTCGACGAATGTCTCTGCCCCACTCATTTTCTGCTTCTTGGACATTTCATCTTACTCCATTAATCGATTGATTCCTTCTAATACGGCTTCCACAGATGCCATGATGATGTCTTCTCTTGCCCCTCTTGCGGTAACCATCTTTCCGTCCTTGCTCAGTTTAACCCACACCTCGACAAGCGCATCCGTACCGCCAGTGATGGCTTCGACCCTGTATTCCTCCAACTGTATATCCGCTATACCTGATATTGCCCTGCGCAGCGCACTTATCGCTGCATCAACCGGCCCTACACCTGTGCCGGACTCTATCACGTCCTTATTGTTCACTATCAATTTAACCGATGCGGTTGGCGTAACCTTGTTCCCAGATATGACAGTTAGCTCATCAAGTTTCACTTTTGCTTCTCGGCTGATACCCAATACCGCTTCTGCGATCGCCTGCAAATCTGCGTCCGTAACCCTTTTTCCCTTATCGCCCAACTCCTTGACCCGATTCGCGATTTCACCTACCTGCCCTTCAGTTGCCTCGAGTCCGAATTCTTTCAATGCCATCTTAACAGAGCTTTTTCCTGCATGCTTGCCGAGTATGATCTTTCTCGTCCTGCCAACTTGTTCCGGCGCGATGGGTTCGTATGTCTCTGGAGACGCCAATATTCCGTGCGTGTGAATGCCTGACTCATGCGTGAACGCATAATCTCCAACGATGGCTTTGTTACGCGCAACCGGCACACCAGTTAATCTACTTACCAATCTGGATGTCGTATAAAGGTCTTTGGTATTTATGCCCGTATCACAGTCATACAGCGCTTCTAATGTCATCACAACTTCCTCCAGAGATGCATTGCCTGCCCTCTCGCCAAGACCGTTGATAGTCACATGCACTTGCTGTGCACCAGCACGCAGTGCTGCAATTGAGTTTGCCGTCGCCAACCCGAAGTCATCATGACAGTGTACGCTCACCGGCACAGGCAAGGTTTTCAACTTGGCAAATATCTTTTCAGTCTGCTCTGGGAGCAACACGCCGACAGTATCACAGAAGCATATTCTATCTGCACCTGCGGAGATACCCTCTTTGTATAACGACATAAGATAATCCAAATCCGCCCTCGAAGCATCCTCTCCACTTAACTCAACGATTAGGCCATGGTCCTTGGCATATTCCGTAACATCAACAGCCATCTGTTTTACCGTTTTCTTATCCTTCCTCAGCTTTTGTGTGATGTGCAAATCCGAAACCGGCACGACCAAGTGTACGGAATCCACGTCACATTTCAGGGCGAGGTCTATGTCTTTTTTTAATACTCTGGCAAAACTGCATATCTCTGCACGCAGACCTTCATTTGCAATAACCTTAATCGATGCCCTTTCGCCCTCTGAGGTAATCGCAGAGCCTGCCTCGATGACATGAACGCCTAACTCATCGAGTTTTTTGGCAATCCAGAGCTTCTCCTCTACCGTTAAAGACACGCCAGGCGTCTGCTCTCCGTCCCTAAGCGTGGTATCAAAAAATCTTACATCCTTAAATGAGGCGGTCATCTATCTTCACACCGCACCTAAATCAATTTTACCAAATATCAAGTTTTGGGTGCTCAGACAAATAACGGAGCGAAGACCAGCGCAACGATGGACATCAGTTTGATTAAGATGTTTAATGACGGACCGGAGGTATCCTTGAACGGGTCGCCCACTGTATCACCCACCACCGCAGCCTTGTGCGTCTGAGAGCCTTTACCGCCCAAATTCCCAGCCTCAATATACTTCTTTGCATTGTCCCAAGCGCCGCCAGCGTTAGCCATCATAATCGCAAGCAAAAATCCCGTGACTATCGCGCCAGTCAACATACCACCCAGCGCTTCAGCACCAAGTGCCAGTCCCACGACAATCGGCACGGTAACGGCCAATATGCCAGGAACAACCATTTCCTTCAGGGCTGCGCTCGTGCTTATATCAATACATCTTGCATAATCCGGCTTTGCCTTGCCCTCCATCAGACCGGGGATCTCATCAAATTGCCTGCGCACCTCGTTGACGATTTGAAACGCTGCCGTCCCAACTGCCCTCATCGTAATCGAGGAGAATAAAAATGGCAGCAGACCGCCTATAAATAAACCCACGATAACCGTTGGACGGGTAATGTCAATGCTCTGGAGATTTGTTGCGACACAGTATGTTGCAAATAACGCCAGGGCTGTCAGCGCCGCAGAGCCAATGGCGAAGCCTTTTCCAATAGCAGCGGTTGTATTCCCCACCGCATCCAGCGCTTCGGCCCTCTCTCTTATCTCCTTTCCCATATGTGCCATCTCTGCAATCCCTGCAGCATTGTCCGCCACAGGACCGTATGTGTCGGTAGCGAGCGTTATTCCCAATGTGGAAAGCATTCCCACTGCAGCAATGGCAATTCCATACAATCCAGCGAAGTGGTGTGCAAGCAGGATGGTAGCACATACCACGACAATCGGCACTGCTGTGCTCTGCATACCGACCGCCAGTCCGCTGATGATGTTGGTCGCGGCACCTGTCTGTGCGGACTGTGCAATTGCTCTTGTTGGTGCACGTTCAGAAGACGTGTAGTACTCCGTGACTAGCCCAATCAAAATCCCTGCGATCAAACCGGCAAGCGTTGCATAAAATACGCCGACATCGCCAATGACAATCATAATCACAAAATATGCCATTACCGCCATCAGAACTGCGCTCGCAAATATGCCTTTGTTGAGTGCAGCATGTAAGTTATCTCTCTTGCCAACTCCCACGAAGAACGTTCCGATAATTGATGCAAAAATTCCCACAGCCGCCAACATCAGCGGAAGTTCTGCAGCCTTTAGTCCCATGCCGCCAGTATACGCAACGAGACCTATCGCCATCGCCGCGATGATGGAATCCACGTATGATTCGAACAGGTCTGCGCCCATGCCAGCTACGTCGCCAACATTATCCCCGACATTATCTGCAATGACAGCAGGATTCCGCGGATCATCCTCGGGAATGCCCGCCTCGATTTTTCCGACCAGATCTGCGCCAACATCTGCCGCCTTGGTGTATATTCCTCCCCCAACCCTGGCGAAAAGCGCAATCGAACTGGCACCAAATCCAAACCCGAAAAGTATGCCCGGGTCTCTGAAAACGTAATATAAAACACTCACACCCAGCAACCCAAGTCCTACGACAGATAACCCCATCACTGCACCACTTGAAAATGCAATCCTCAATCCATCGTTCAGTCCTTTCTTGCATGCATTAGCAGTTCTTGCATTGGACCTGGTAGCAACTCTCATACCTATATTTCCTGCCAATGCCGAGAGAAGTGCGCCGACAACGAACGTCAGTGCCGTCTCGGCATTTATGGTTGCAAAGATTACTGCCGCAACCACAATGACGAAAATCGCTATGGTCTTGTACTCCTTGTTTAGAAATGCCATCGCCCCTTCCTGAATCGCTTCAGAAATCTCCTTCATCTTGGGCGTTCCTACGTCTTCTTTAAGAATGCGCAGCGCTAAGAATGCAGCGAATATCAAACCTACTATACTAGTAATGGGTGCGAATAACGTTAATTGCATTTGACGTCCTCCTTAAAATATACTGCACCGTCCTCTTGCTCTTCCTTTATATAATATTTACCATCTTACGCTCTAAAATACTTGCCCACAGTCTCGAGGGCACGCGCCACCAATTCTGCACACCGGTCCAAGTCCTTTAGGCTGAGCACTTCGACAGGAGAATGTGCATACCTCATTGGCATGCTCAGGGTCCCAGAGGGAATGCCTGCTTTCGTAAGCTGAATCGCGGTCGCATCCGTCGTGCCTCCATCAGAAACGTCTAATTGATAAGGAATCTTGTTCTTCTTTGCGGTCTCTTCCAACCATCTTAAAACAGGCGCTGGTGTGATAATACCCCGCCCTGCGGCATCCATCACCGTTATCGAGGGGCCTTTGCCAATCTCGATGGAGGAGTCTTTCTTCTCGATACCTGGGTGGTCGCCGGCGATTGTAATATCCGTTGCCAAGGCCACATCTGGACTCAAGCCGAATGCAGACGTTTTTGCGCCCTTGAGCCCGACCTCTTCCTGGACTGTACCAACAGCATATATCGTTGATTTTGCCTTCGTTCGCTTTAGCGCCTCAATCATCATGACCAGTCCAGCCCTATTGTCAAATGCCTTGCCGGTGACCATATTATCTGTTAATGTACGGAACTCCCTGTCAATGGTTATTGGCACCCCGGGAATTGCACCCAGTTTCTCGGCATCTTTTTTGCTGGAAGCGCCAACATCGATAAACATGTCATCTGCTTTTACCACGCGTTTGGCCTCTTCTTCCTCCATCCTATGCGGCGGCTTGGAACCGATGACGCCGATCAAAGGTCCTTTTTTAGAATGTAGAATCACCCTCTGATTAAGCAACGTCTGGTCAAACCATCCACCAACCTTGACAAATCTGATGAAACCAGAATCTTCAACGCACTTGACCATTAGTCCAATCTCATCCATGTGGGCAGCGAGCATGACTGAAGGGCGTGATCCTTTTTTCGTGGCAATGAGATTCCCAAGTGAATCCACTCGGATCTCGTCAACATGCGCCTTCAATTCAGCCCTAACTAACTCGCAAATGTTACCCTCATGTCCTGAAATTCCATGAGCATTTGACAATTTTTCCAGCAAACTTCTCATTTTTTTCATAATACTCACTCCAAACTGGTGTGCCGCAATCTGAGATGCGTTTCATCCTTCTTAGTGATACTCATCAACCCTGAAATCACTCCATCTAGAAATACCATGCTCGTGGTTTCAAAGAGCGTTCCCAAAGGTGCCAAGCTGTAATATTCACCCCTCACCTGGCGCTCTAAATAATCAATCTTATCTATCTTGGTCCGCCCCTTAACCTCGATTGCTACATCCGATATTTTAGCCAGCGATGAGCTTGTGTTCGATATAATTGAAATCAATTTAGCCCCACACTGCTTGCCAACTCTGGCAAGTTCAACGATGGATTTCGTTTCTCCGGACCCAGATATGATGACCAGAACATCACCCTGTTCTATGGCAGGCGTTACGGTCTCGCCAACCACGAATACCGGCAAATCAAGATGCATCAATCGCATGGCAAATGCCCTGCTAACCAAGCCAGACCGGCCAGCACCCATCACAAAAATTTTGTTAGCACGAAGAATCTGGTCGATCATCTCGCATACACTGGCATCTTGGATACTATCTGCCGTCTTGGTGATATGTTTTCCTATCAGCTTCATCGCCAATCGGACGTTTCTCGTCGCCTTGCTCTCATCCTTGGACATCGACAATAATCTCCTTCATCTTTAATGCGTCCCTCTCTAATAAAGGTGATTCACAGATTACCGTGGCGTCATATTCTTCCTCAACCAATACCTCCGCCAGATGCCTGAAGTTTAGTTCATCATTTAATGGCATGTGCTTTTTCTCATTGCCATTTGAATACTCCACCCCGGTGAAATGAATATGGAACTTCGTTTGGTCGAATTTATCAAAGACGGTACTAAAGTCTTCTTTTCGCCTCAACGAGCCGTTGCCCCTGGCATGGATGTGAGCAAAATCAAGCACTGGGATGACTTTATCTACATCAGTCATGAGACGTGCAATCTCGTCAAGGGTACCAAACTGGTTTTGCCTGCCGGTTGTCTCGATGCCAAGGCGGACGTCAGCGCTTATCTCATTCCCCATCTCCTCACAGGCGTCCCTGACCAATGCAAATGTGTCGTTCGTATCGTTCAAGTAATAGGCAGCATGAAATACGACGATAGTTGCACCCATCTTGCTTGCTATTTTTGCTGAATTGATGATAAATTGCTTGCTCTTTTCGATTGTTTCCTTTTTCGTGGATGCAAGATTTATGTAGTAGGGTGCATGCACCGATAATTTAATACCTAACTTCTTCGCCAGCTGGCCAACTTTCTTCGCAGCAGCACTATCCATAAAAATGCCCCTGGTAAACTGGACCTCCATTGTATCCAGTCCAACATCAGATAGATACTGAATTCCGGCTTCCATTCCCTTCCCCTTCTTTGCTAATGGGATTCCAGCTATGCCTACCCTAATCAAATCAATCACTCGCCAGATGCCGTTATGTCCTTCCTGAAATCGACCTTCTTGATTCGCCAGCCATCGATACTACTTAACTCGTCGAAGAGCAGCATAATCTTTGCAGCACAACCGTCCCAGAAAAAATCCTTGTGAATGGGGGCATGCTGAAGTTGCTCAAAGATGGCTCCAGCAAGATGTTCTAATGCCTCTCTTTTAGAGAACGGTATGTTAAATATCGCCCTGTAGCCGCCCCTGGCCTTTGCATATGAAACCAGAATGTATTCTTTGCCTTCGTATTTTTCAATATCGCTAAAATCGCAGATGACTTCCATTTCATGCGTCACAGAAGAGTCGACGTTTGAGATTGCGGTTAAAATCCGGTTGACCTGGTTCTCTGGCGTCTTTTTCCCGAACCATATCGTTATCTTGCCCTGGGTACAGGTCATGGTGATGTCGTCTGTGCCCATCGCTATCGAGGATATCACCTGGTCAGCCTTAGAAAGATCAAACTTGGCGATATCTGGATAGCTGTCACCAAATTCTATGGACATCGGCATAATCAACATCGTATATTGAGTGTGTGATAAAACATATCTAATTCTTTTGTTATCAGACTCTATACCAGAATGTTTACCAAAATTTTTTTAATGTAACAGGACTATGCATAGTTGGCGAGATGAAGCCTGCGAAGAAAGCCAACTTGTCATCTACGGATGGCAACTGTTGTACATAAACCTGGGTTAACAACCAGGGAAGGGTGCAACTAAACGTCTTGGCAGTAAGACGTTGAAGCGAAACACGTAGGAAAAAGACCCAAAGGAAGAAAATCCGATAGATTATATCTAATCGATAAGTATTCTCCGGGTCAAGTCTCGCCACTTCATTTTATGGATTCTAACTTGGCTTTTTGTTCTGCAATATCTTCGTCTTCAAGCATTTTGAACAGTGGTGTTACATCTTTTATGGACTGGAACTTAACGGGTTCTTTTGCAGAGTGCCACTGCTGCTCATGAACGGAGTCACCGTATCCCAGCATGTTCCAAAGTTTTTGCGCTGAAAAAGGCAGGAATGGTACCATCAAAATAGATAAAGCCTTCACGATGCATGCACTCACGTAAAGCGTACTCGCACCGGCGTTTTTATCAGCCTTCCAGGGCGCTTTCTCGTTGAAGTACTGGTTGCCAAGTGATGCCAAACCCATCACACCTGCCATTGCCTTTTTGAACTCACAGTTTTGGATGTGCATTCCAACGATATCCACTGTTGCACTGATTTCTTCCATTACGGATTTGTCCCTTTGGCCAAGGGTGCCTGGCTCTGGTATGGCGCCATCATAGAAGCGGCCAATAAACGTCAGCACCCTGTGCGCAAAATTGCCCAATGTTGACACGAGTTCCTCATTATTTCTACGTTGAAACTCGTCCCATGAAAAGTCAGCATCCTTGGACTCTGGCATGTTAATAGACAAACAATATCGCAGTGGATCCGGGTCAAAATGCTCTAGATACTCGTTCAGCCAGACCGCGTAGCCCCTACTGGTAGAAAATTTGCCCCCTTCAAGGTTCAGGAATTCATTTGCAGGCACATTGGTCGGGAGATTTAATCCGCCATGACCTAACAGCATCGCCGGCCATATAATCGTATGAAAGGGGATGTTGTCCTTTCCGATGAAATAATATGTCTCAGTATCAGGAGATTTCCACCATTCAACCCATCCGTCCGGATCGCCTTTGTTGATGAAATATTCCTTCGTTGCAGAGATATAACCGATAACTGCTTCGAACCATACATATAGGACTTTGTCCTCTGCGCCCTTAATTGGTACAGAAACCCCCCACTCCAAATCACGTGTGATGGGCCTGTCCTTCAACCCTTCTTTTAACCAGTTGATGGTAAATTGGTATACATTGGAGCGCCATATATCCTTCTTTGAGTCTATCCATTTTATGAGCCTATCCTGAAACGCAGAGAGTTTAAAGAAGTAATGCGTCCGCTCCCGTATTTCCGGAGCTGACTCACAATGTTTGCAGCGCGGGTTTACGAGCTCTGTAGACTCAAGCGTCCTGCCGCAGGCATCGCACTGATCTCCTCTTGCTTCTTCGGCGCCGCATTTTGGGCATGTGCCCTCTACATACCTGTCAGGCAAAAATCTCCTGCACTTAGGACAGTAGAATAACTCCATGGCTTTTTCGTAGATGTAGCCGTTTTTTGATAACGTCAGAAAGAATTCCTGCGCTGTTTTGCGATGATTGTCCGTCGTTGTCCGCGTGAACAAATTGTATGAGCAGCCGATGTCCTCTAATGAGCGCTTGATGACCTTGTGATATTTGTCAACAATTTCTTTTGGCGGGCATCCCTCTTTGTCTGCCTGCACTGATATTGGCGTGCCGTGTTCGTCTGTTCCCGATACCATCAGTGTCTCGTTTCCAATCATCCTGTTATATCTGGCAAAGATGTCTGCCGGCAGATAAGAGCCAGCCAGATGTCCCAAGTGCAGTGGACCATTGGCATAGGGCCATGCAGTCGTTACGAGAACTTTTTTGTGCATTGAAACTCACTTCGTAGTAGGTGCGGTTTGACATATAACTTTGTTTCAAAACCTATTTATACTATTTTGTTTACTAAAGTAAACGATGATATTAGAAAATGTCTTGGGCAATAGATCCAAGATCAGAATACTCAAATCTTTATCTGAAAATGATGTCGAATCAATTTCAAAGTTAGCTGCGCTATGTGGCATGTCTAAAAAAGTGATTTATGAAGGGGTGCTTGAATTAGAAAAACTTGGTGTTATTTCAATTGACAAAAGCATGAAAAACTGGAGGATAAGGATAAACAGGAAGCACCCAGCAGCTGCTCTCATCACCTCTACTATGGGGAGAGAAGAGGAAATAACAGCGAGGTTCATAGCAGAAAGATTGCCTAAGGAGTATATCGAAAAGATCGTCTGGTTTGGAAGTACTTACAAGGGAACGGCCAGACCAAACAGCGATATAGACATCTCTGTTATATCGAAATTATCAAAATATGCTACTTACAAGAAAATTACCAATATTTTGTCTGAACTTGAGAAAATGATAAGCAGGGACATTCATCTAGAGGTGGTTCCCAAGAAGGATGTTGACCGTTCTAGGAGGTTTCTGCTAGAGGGAAAGATATTGTATGGAGAATAGATATATCAAAGCGGCCGAGGTATACTTAGACGATGCCATTAGACTTCGCCAGCATGGAGGATGCCCTGCCAGTATGATCTCTCAATGCTGGCTTGCAATATCAGAATGCATCCAAGCCCTGCTAGAAGAGAAAGGAATGCAAAAGATTTTTGATCATAAGCGAATTGGCGAATTATTCCTACGCTCTTACCCATCTGAGATGATGCTTCTGGGCATTTATAACGATTTAAGGAGAATCCACAGAGATACCTACGATGACCCCCTTGCGCTGACCATGAAGGATGCAGAGCTCGCAATGGAGGATGCAAAAGAGGCGATTAGAAGGACAAGGGAGATAGTGAAATCGTAGTGTAGAATATCACAGCATCCCTTTCGTACTGGGCACGTCTTTTCTTCGTGGATCGATCTGGGTAGCATTATCCAAGGCTAGTGCCAGCGCCTTGAACAGCGCCTCGCTCTTGTGGTGGTCGTTCTTTCCGTCCAGCAGTTTTGCGTGGAGGTTTATCCTGCACTCGGAAACGAGGGTTTCAAGGAAGTGAGGAATCATCTCAACGCTCAGACCTTCAATGCTCTTTCTCTTGAAGTGTATGTCCAAAACGCAGTGACTTCTGCCACCTATGTCCACTGAAGCCAACATAAGCACGTCATCCATGGGAATAATAGCATACCCAAACCGCCTTATACCCGCTTTGTCCTTCAAGGCTTTCTTAAAAGCATCCCCGAGTGAGATTGCAACGTCTTCAATGATGTGATGTTCGTTGTCTCCAGATGCCCGTATGTTCAAATCAAATAATCCGTGCTTGGCAAAACTTGAAAGCAGGTGATCAAAGAATTTTATGCTCGTGTCTATCTCATAATTTCCTTTTCCATCTAGATTCAAAGATACTTTGATGTCCGTTTCCTTTGTCCGCCTTTCCACCTCAGCAGTTCTCATTTCACCACCTCTATTGTTTCCCTCAACGTAAAATTACCCTTATAAAGCGCGGTCCCCACAACTGCACCAGCCGCCCCAGCATCTTTGATAGCGGTCAAGTCATTCAAGGATGTAACGCCACCAGACGCGACGACCGGGATGCGCACAGCTTGAACCAGCGCCCTGATTGGCTCTAAGTCTACCCCGCGCAGTAATCCCTCAACATTTACATTGGTGAAGAGTATGGAGCCAACACCCAACTCTTCCATCTGAGTGCCCAATGCTATCGGGTTCACACCCGCACCCCTCTTCCATCCTTCGATTACGACTTCATTGTTTCTCGTATCCAGAGCGGCCATAATGCGTTCCCCTCCAAAGTCACCTATCAGCCTTTTAACAAGTGCCTGGTCATTCATCGCTGCGGTGCCAAGAATGATTCTGTCAACGCCCATGTCGAGAAGGCTTGCCGCATCCTCATAGGAGCGTATCCCCCCTCCAACCTGGATTTGTATAGCGCACACCTCCACGATTTGTTTGACCAGATGTGCATTTTTTCGTTGTCCCTCGAATGCACCATCTAAATCCACCAGATGCAGACGTTTGGCACCCTCTCCAACCCAGCGCTTGGCCACGCCCACTGGATCATCCAGGGAAATCGTCTCCGTACCGGGCATGCCCTGAACGAGTTGCACGCACTTGCCACCCTTTAGGTCAACGGCGGGAATGGCCTCGAAACTCACCGCACCATCCTCTCTATTGGCACAACTAGAATATCCTTTGCACCAGCCCCCTTAAGTGCATTTATTATAGCGAACACATCGCCTTCATTAACAACCGCATGCACCGCCACTGTTGACGCGCCAGATTCCACCTGCATCACCGTCGGTCCTGCCAGTCCAGGCATTACTTTCTTTACTTTCTCGAGCGCTACTTTTGGCACATTCATCATGATATATCGTTTGCCTTCTGCCTGAATTACGCTTTCCAGAGCTGTTTGAATTTCCCCCATCTTCGCTTTATTTTTCTTCAGGCTTTCCTTGTTGGCGATTAACCTGACCGAAGTCAATAATACGCGCTCAATTATCTGCAGTTGATTAACCGCTAACGTCGTGCCTGAGCTCGTTAAATCAATGATGGCTTCTGCAATGCCAACATGAGGTGTTATCTCGGTGGCGCCAGACACTTCCACGATTTTGACGTCAATCCCCTTCTCCTTGAAGAATTGGGTGGTAAGATTTGGGAACTGGGTTGCAACTCTCTTGCCCCTTAAATCGCCGGCAGCCTTGATTTTAGAGCCATTTGGCGCAGCTAATACCAGCTCCGCCACCCCAAATTTGAGGTCGAGCAATATCTCTACGTTAGCTTTTGCCTCCATGATTAAATCATAACCAGTTACGCCCAGGTCGGCAGCACCGTCCTGCACGTACTCAGGAATGTCCTGCGCCCTCGCAAACAGTATGTCTATTTCTGGGTCGAGCGTTTTTGCAAAGAGTCGTCTCATGCCAGCATTGATAGGGCGCAGCCCAGCCCGTTCAAACAATTGCATACACGGCTCATACAGTCGTCCCTTGTTAGGCAGTGCGATTTTCATATTATTCCCAATGTAACCTTTTAATCACATATGAAGTTTTGTTAACTTTATATAATCTTACATTATAGCTAAGTAGGGTTCGCATGGTAGACATATCAATCAAAAATGGACGCATCCTGACGCCGAAGGGTTTTGTTGAAGGGTCATTGTTAATCGAAGACGGGATTATCACGAGCATTGGCGAAAAAGAGGGCGCTGAACATGTAATAGATGCAAAGGGCAACATCGTGATGCCTGGATTGATTAATGCGCATACACACCTTGGCATGACGCTATTCAGGGGTTACGCGGACGACCTTCCATTGAAGGAGTGGCTCACCGAACACATATGGCCGATTGAAGCCAAACTGACAGAGGATGACGTGTATGCTGGGACGTTGCTTGGCTGCCTTGAAATGATAAAATCAGGCACAACTGCCTTTGCAGACATGTACATCAGGATGAATGGAGCTGCCAAAGCAGTGGAAGAATCCGGGCTCAGGGGCGTATTGTCCTATGGCATGATTGAGTTAGGAGATGAAGAGAGGGGTGAGAAAGAACTTAAGATTGGCAAGGAGTTCGTCAAGAAGTGGAACGGTACCTCTAATGGTAGGATAACTGCAATGTACGGTCCGCACGCACCCAACACGTGCTCTTCAGAGTTTTTGATGTACGTAAGGGAGCATGCCGACGAAGACAAGGTAGGAATCCACATCCACGCATCTGAGACAAAAGCAGAGGTAGAACAAATAAAGGCGCAGTGTGGCATGAGTTCTGTTAAATTGTTGGACAGCCTCAATTTCCTTGGACCTGATGTCCTGGCTGCGCATTGCATCTGGCTCTCGCCAGAGGATATCCAGATTCTGAAGAAGAAGGACGTCAAGATAGCGCACAATCCAACCAGCAACATGAAACTTGCATCTGGAATTGCACCAGTTCCTGAACTGCTCGAGGCAGGGATTACCGTTGGATTGGGAACTGATGGATGCGCATCAAACAACACCCTTGACATGTTTTATGAGATGAAAATGGCAGCATTGCTCAATAAAGTTCGTAAACTCGACCCTACTACAATACCCGCACCGAAAGCAGTAGAGATGGCAACGGTTAATGGCGCTCGCTCTGTAGGACTCGATACGGGCGTTATCGCAGAGGGTAAAAAAGCCGATATCATCATCGTGGACATGAACAAGCCCCATTTGACACCCAGACATGACCTGATTTCACATCTGGTCTACTGCACTAAAGGCAGCGATGTATCCACGACCATTGTCGATGGAAAAATATTGATGGAGAATTACCAGGTCAAGATATTCGACGAGGCGGAGGTAATGGCCAGAGCAGAAGAAAGAGCAAAAGACCTGATGGGTTGCTGAGCGCTTAGGTTTTATATACTGCCATCATATTTCCTTAAAGGTGGTTAGATGTTAACATTCGTTGAACGCACAATCATATTATGCAAAAAGGTAAATTCGCTGGTTTCAATCACAATCTCGGCTTTGGCTGTGATAGTTGCGGTGTTGAAACTGATTGAGGCAATTGAATTCGTAAGGGAAGAGACGAAACATGAAGAGTGATGCCAGACAGGGCGACCTAAAAATAGAGTGGGCAAGAGAGCATATGCCCGTTATCGGAGAGATACGCAAGCAGTTTGAGAAGGACAAAACCCTTAAAGGGCATACCATTGGAATGGCGCTTCACGTTGAAGCGAAAACTGCCGTATTAGTCGAGACTCTGGCAGCAGGGGGCGCAAAGGTCGCCATCACAGGCTGCAATCCCCTGAGTACGCAGGATGATGTAGCCTTAGCGCTGCGCAAGAGGGGTATACAATGCTATGCAAAACACGGCTGTTCTACAGAGGAATATTATCGTGCCATCGATGCAGTGCTAAATTACAGACCGGATGTCACCATCGATGATGGCGCTGACCTCATTTTCAGGATTCATGCCGACCGCAAAGAATTAATTCCAGAGATAATCGGTGCATGCGAAGAAACGACGACCGGTGTACACCGCCTGAAGGCGATGCATGCTGATGGTGCACTGAAATTTCCGGTAATTGCAGTAAACGATGCCAAGACGAAATACCTGTTCGACAACCGGTATGGCACTGGCCAGTCAGCGTTGGATGGAATTATCAGGACGACGAATTTGTTAATCGCAGGCAAGAATGTCGTCATAGCAGGATATGGGTGGTGCGGCAGGGGAGTCGCGATGAGGGCTAAAGGGCACGGCGCAAATGTGATAGTAACCGAGGTCGACTCTGTTAAAGCGTTAGAAGCAAGAATGGATGGGTACAGGGTAATGCCGATGGAAGAGAGTGCAAAAATCGGTGATATTTTCCTCACTACTACTGGCAATATAGACATCATCACAAAAGAACATTTCAAGCTCATGAAAAGTGGAGCTATATTGGCAAATGCAGGCCATTTCAATGTGGAAATTAACCTGAACCAACTCATGGAAATGGCAACTAATATTAAAGAGATTCGGACAAACATCGATGAATACGTGCTGGAGGGCAAGAAACTCTACGTTCTTGGAAAGGGGAGATTGGTCAATCTTGCAACAGGCGATGGCCATCCCGTCGAAGTCATGGACATGAGTTTTGCCAATCAGGCGCTGTGTGTGAAGTACATCATTGAGCACGGAGGAGCGCTCGAAAATGGAGTTTATAACGTCCCGCAAGAGATCGACGAGTTAGTTGCACGCCTGAAGTTGAAATTCATGGGCGTTCAAATCGATGAAATGAGCGAAGAGCAAAAAAGATACGTATCTGGGTGGGAGCATGGAACATAATAAAGATATAATCTTAAGTAGTATTAATAAATAACAATCACCGTTATTCTTAATAGAGGATTCATGACAACCATAGCGGATTTGGAAAAGGTACTAACTGACTTGAGGCACACCGGTGACATAGAGGCCTCTGCGATTGTATCACGAGATGGACTTCTGATGGCATCTGATATTCACGAAAGCGTTCATGCCGAGACGTTTGCCGCGATGAGCGCTACCATGCTGGGTGCAGCCGAGACAGCGGTAGCAGAGTTGAAGAAGGGAATTCCAGACAGGCTCATCATCGAGTCAAAGAAGGGGAAGGTCATCACAACAGGAGCGGGTCCGAAGGCGTTGCTGGTGGTTCTGACATCTCCCGAGGCAGGGTTGGGGCTGATTCTCGTTGAAATGGAGAGGGCGACTGATAAGCTCAAGGGGATGTTGTGATGGTGAAGAAGATACTGGTTCCAATAAATCCTTTAAAGACGAGCGGGGAACTCGTCGAAACGTCAATTAAGATGACAAAGCGATTGGGTGCAAGCGCACATATCATCGTTTGTACTCTAAAGGATGATACCAAGAAGATCGTAGACACGAAACAGAGAGCGTTAGACGAATATATTGAAACGTATCGCAAAGGGGGCATCAAAACTACTTGCGAGTTGATAGACTTTGATGGCGGGGATGATGAATTGCCGGAAAAAATCGTTGACGTGGCCAATGGATACGACATGGTCATCATGGGGCATTATAGATTTAACAAGATGTACCGGTTCGTTCATCAGAGCACAGCCCAGGATGTAATCAACCTGGCAAAATGCCCAGTTTTGGTGGTCACAGAGGGAGATGTCAAGAAAAAGGTTCCGTAGCACTTAGTCATTTAGATTTATCTACAATCTTTTTTATAATCTTGGCACTGCTACATAGTGGAGATGTATTTACATATTCTATGCGCACCACCTGCGCCATTAACCCCTTTTTGCGCAACTCTGCCGTCAGCGCATCCTCATCAAACTGCTGGTCGTGACCCAAGACTATAAAATCTGGCTTAATATTTTTCACGGGCTCAAAAATGTCCTTTTCACTGCCCAAGAGGGCTTTATCCACGATTTTAAGCGCCCGCACCATCGCTAATCGCTGTTTTTCAGGGATGACTGGCTTTCGCTTGTGTTTAATCATTGAATCCCTGGCAATGATTACGATGAGTTCGTCGCCTAACTCCCTTGCTTTTTTCAGGTACGCAAGATGCCCGGGATGCAGTATCTCAAATGTTCCTGTGGCAAGCACCTTTCTCATCTAATCCCCCCAAGCACCTAAATCGTCCTTAATTGATATATCTAACACCAGTAAATGTCTTTTCCTCCCTGCCGCGTCGTAGCATGCCCAACTCTGCTCTGTATAGGGATGGACCGCAATTATATGGTAATCGCCAGTGCGCCCGAACATCATTAAATCCTCTTTCGACGGGGTTATGTTTGAAGATGGGTGGCTGTGAACAGAGCCAATACTGCCCACGCTCATGGGCATCATGTACAGTCGCATGACTGCACTGACCTCGGATGACTGCGTACCCGGCAGCAGGAGTACATCAGTGATAATGTTCTCATTGGCCCTCAACATACCAGCAAATTCTTTTGGATAGGAAGACCTGCTGACTTCCAGTATAAAGTGCAATGCATCCCTTGCTATTCCTTTAATCTTCATTTCCTCTCCAGACGTTCACGGACGGTAGCAACAAGGATCGGCAGCGTTATCGTTGCATCAGCATAGACGGTGACTGCCCTTGCTTCCTCACCGACCTTGCCCCATGACTTCGCCTCATCTAATGTCGCACCGGAAAGACCGCCGGTTTCAGGCCTATCTATGGTGAGCTGTATCGCATAGTCAAACCCGCCTTTTGGTGTTACAATCATGGACTGGAGTATAAAGTTCTTGGGAACTCCTCCGCCAACGAATAACGCCCCGGTCCTATTGGCGTTATAGCAAATATCCATAAACTCGTGCATATCCTTAAAAGTGTCAACGTTCAATTTATGCGTCTGTGTGTGCAACCACGCCTGCAATCCAATGGCAGAGTCCGCGATGGCAGGGCAGAAGATTGGGACATTCTTTCTCGCTGCAGCGCCTATAATTGAGTCTGCACCTACCCTGCGCCCGATTTGTGTCAGCAGTTCCCTAATGCTCATGTCTTTTGCATCTATCGCAGCAAAAACGTCCAAAAGCTTCTTTTCAAATGTGCTGAAATGTCCCTCTGGCAGGAACACGTCAAATATCCTGTTGATTTGCTGACGATGCAATTCGATGTCGTCTGCGACACTCGTGCCCCTGTAATGATGTCCTCCCCATACCTCTATCAAATCGTGTACGAGGTTTGCGCCGGTGGTGACAAGCACATCAATGTAGCCATCCTCGATTAGACCCATAATGATTTTGCGCATTCCTGCGGGCACCATGGCTCCGGCGAGTCCGAAAAACTTCGTCGTATCATCGCGCAACATTGCCTCGTAAACGTCAAGCGCTTCTGCCAGTCTTCCCGCGCCAAACGCTGCACCGCCCATCTCTTTAACTAACTCATCAACGGTCATCTTGGCTTTGATATCCATCTGTTTAACCGGTCGTCGTAGTTCGCTCATTTTTAACGCTCCCTTTTACTACAATAAACTCTCTAATCAGTTTTGCCCCTAACAAAGACGTTTGCCCATGGTCATAATCGGGCGATATTTCAACCAGATCAAATCCAACAACGCGTGGCGCAAGTGCCTGGAGGATATACCTGATGTCATCCGGAGTGAGCCCAAAAGGCTCAGGCGTTCCCACGGCTGGCGCGTATGCAGGGTCTATCACATCCATATCTATTGATAAATAAATTTTGCCTTTGCCCAGATATTTAATGAGGTCCTGTGTAATGTTAACGACGCCTTCTGACTGTACCTGCGTTGCACTGTAGAATCTGACCCCATTTTGCTTTGCAAAATCGTACTCCTCCCTGGCACCGCTCCTGATTCCAAGCGAGGCATAACTTTCAACACCAACCCTATCGAGTATTCGCCGTGAAACACAGGCATGACTCTGCCTTGTACCAGCATACTCATCCCTTAGGTCGAGGTGTGCGTCCAGCACAACTACATTCACATCACTAAATGCCCTGACACACGCGCATGTAAGGGAGTGTTCACCCCCAATCATGATAGGAGTCTTACCATCGCCGATGATGCGCTTCATTTCAGATTGAATAAAAGCAAGCGTTTCGTCAACCAGTGTACTTACGTCGATATCTCCAAGGTCACAAAATGATATATCTCCGAGGTCAATATCATACGCAGGGTAGTATAACTCGAAATTATAGGATGCCTTCCTTATGGCTAACGGCGCTCCTCTTGAGCCAGACCTGAAGCACGACGTTCCGTCAAAGGGTGCCCCAAATATTACGAACTCTGCATTTTCATAGCTGGCATTAGCATCTGCAAAGGTGAGCTTGGTGAACAAAAATCATCACCGCATATCTATTTTCTTCTTTCCCATGCACTCAATATAGGTGAGTGTCTGCCCCTCTTTTAGTTTAGCCCTCAGCTCACTTGGGATGGCGAGTTCAAACGTAGAATAATCGTCCATGGACATCAGTTGCACGACGTTTTTTCCAGAGAAAGATAGCACCTGCGCAGTTTTCCGTTTAAGGATGGGCACATATATCTTTGCGCTAACAGGCTGCACGATGGACCGTTTCTGCCCATCAAATACGCCGATGGTGTCTATCCTCGCCTTGGCAGAGCCGTGTTTGCCTGGCTTGGATGTAGCAATGCTAACGATGGTGCAGGGTTCACCATCTATAACCACATAACGCCCTTCTTTGAGAGCCTTGACTTCGGTTTGTTCTTTCATCAAAAATCCTCCAATATATTATTGTAGATACCTTGAATACAGACACCACAATTTAAATGTATTTCGATAACATAAGATGATGCAATGAGAAAACTCTGCGAAGATATCGCGAACTCGATTGAAAATGCCATTCGTGGATACATTGGCGCTGACGATGGCGGGGAGATTCTGTATACAGGGGCAGATGGCACGCCGACCGCCAGGATAGATGACGTGGCTGAAAGGGCTGCCCTCCGTGTCCTGAAGAATGACGGGCGATCGGTCAGGCTGGTGAGTGAGGAGATGGGAGAGGTCGTGTTTGGGAGCAATCCTGAATTTACCATCGTGCTCGATCCACTGGACGGCACGTATAACGCCCTCAGAGGCATACCATTCTACTCGGTTTCAATCGCAATTGGCAAGACCGACCTTTCGCAGATACATTATGGCTATGTGAAAAACCTGGTAACTGGAGACGTGTATGCCGCAGAAAGGGATAGGGGCGCATTGTTAAACGGAAAAAAGATTCGCGTGTCCACCAGGAAAGAGGCGGACCCATATTGTGCTTCCATATATGGGTGTGCATTTGCAGAACGGAACTTTTTGAATCAAAACGGCAAGAAGGTAAGACTTCTGGGCAGCGCAGCACTGGAATTATGCTATGTGGCGGCTGGAAAGTTAGATGCATTCGTGGACGCACGAAACAGGCTGCGGATAAGTGATGTGGCGGCAGGAAAACTCATCGTCGAAGAAGCAGGGGGAGTAGTGACAGATGATTTTGGTGGAGTGTTGAGCAATCCGCTTATGATAAAAGAAAGGGTCAAAATCGTGGCATCTAATGGGCGCATCCATGATGACCTGCTCGTCAAGCTGAGGGAGTGGAACAAATGAAGCCGAAGACACTTGGAATCATCTCGCGATGTGAAGCCGGCGACGTGAAGATGGTAAAAGAGATTATAAATGAGATACAGGATGCCGTGAAAATCGTCCTGGACCCGAGGACAGGGAGCAAGATTGGCGGGCATAAATCAATCCCTGTAGCAGAGATGGACGTGGATGTACTCGTCACCATAGGGGGAGATGGCACCATATTACGGTCTCTCCAGTTGCTGAGGAAACCAACGCCAATCCTCGGCATCGACATGGGCGAAATCGGATTTCTTGCGGATGTGAACCCGGAGAATGCCAGAGATGCAGTCAAAAAGGTGGTTGACGGGTTTGAAGTGGAGCAAAGAGCACGACTTGCTGTGCGTGTTAATGAAGAAACTCTGCCATCTGCGACCAACGAGGCGACAATCGTCACATCCATGCCCGCGAAGATTCTTCAGTTCAGGGTTCTGGTCGATGGAAAGGAGGTCGAAACGATGAGGGCGGATGGCCTGATACTGGCAACGCCTACGGGTTCAACTGCATATGCCATGAGTGCTGGCGGCCCTATCGTTGATGCGAAAGTGGATGCGTTTGTGGTCGTCCCCCTTGCGCCATTCAAACTCTCAGCCAGGCCATGGGTCGTGCCGGCGAACAGCGAGATAACCGTGGAGTTATTGAGAGCGGGCAAGGAAGCGCTGCTCGTCATCGATGGACAGTACAAGCAAACGGTCACAAAGAAGGATGACATCAGGTTCACCAAGGCAAAGGCGCCAGCGCTGTTTGTCAAGACCGACAGGGGTTTCTACGCCAAAATCAGGGATAAGTTAGTGAGTTGAAAGTGGCCTAAAGCCACCCCTAATACCGCCTGAAATCCCCATCAAAATTGCTATTAATAATACTATTTCTGCTGGATGAGGTACGTCTGGAAAAAGCAGGAGAATAACTGTTAAGAAAAATGCACAACTTAAAAGACAAAATATGATGCCCTTTCTTTGCCGAGACAACTTCACCCTCGTCGTTAGAACTAGGAATAATAGGATAGCGCAGAGAATTCCCAACAAAATCATAACAAACACATAGGTCATCATTTTAGTTGCACCTCTTCATCATAATCATCTCCTGTATTTATCAATTGAATATCCAACTATGGCACCGATTAGAACTCCAAAAATTGTTGACAACGACCAAACGAGATAAAGTCCCATTGAGTACAAAGACGGAGCGGGAGGAATGAAACTTACAATGTACCCTCCACCATACCACCACAAAAGAGGAGCGTAAGGAACTGTTAACCCTAAAATTCCACCAACCATTGCACCGATTTTCCATTTCTTCATCATAATTATCTTCTGCATTTATCAATTACAAATCCAACTCCTGCACCGATTAAAGCACCGATGTGGGCTGCTAACAAGAAAAGTATGGTATGACTGACTGCGATAGTAAACCCGTGTGTTATAGCATTGAACCAATCCACACTCCCGAATGCAAGAGTGGTCGGCAAACCAAAGGTATATCTCATCAGAGGATTTAGCCAAAACCCTCCTGAAAGAGTTATAAGGCTTAGTAATCCCCAAATTGCTCCGATTATTGCACCTATTTTCCATTTATTCATATTAGACCCTTCGAAATTGTTATTTTTTTATTCCCCCCTCTCTCCGTTTAAGATAGTAATACGCCTGCCACGATGGCGACTACTCCCTGCTATGACCTCCTTCGTGTGAGTTCTTTTCCCTCGGTTAATCGACGGGCAATGTATATTAAGTAGTTTGGAAGTAATAATATGATTTGAGTAACGGGAGTGGTTATGAGGAGAGATGCATCAAATCTTTTAGTTTTGGAGCATGGTGGCCATGGTTATCGGAATTATTAAACGAGTTATATCGGCTCTAAGGAACAAATTACGGGAGGTGTGTAAAGTGGCGTGTGAAACAAGAATAAAAGAGACATCAAAGATAGAAGTGCGTATAGATGGAACAAAACTGGACTATTCACCACAGAGCAGTGTAGATGCTGTGGAAAAAGCGGTCAACAAAATCCTAGAGGGAGCAAAGAAAGCAGAGGTTGTAGAGCGAATTACGATCGAACGTAGGTAAATCTAAATCGAACGTGAAGAGAAACCAACTGGAATACCGGCCGATTCTGGAATGGGCAAACCTGGTTGACTTAACGGAATGTTGAGGGAGAAGTACTCAGACTGCCGGAAGAGGTTAGGGTTAATGCGAGAGGTCGCATATCATGGGAGAGCTCAGAGACAAGATTGAAGGAATTGGACCGGGATATGAGAAAAGGCTCGCGGAAGCAGGGATCAGGACCCTAGATGACCTGCGGTACATGAACGTGGACAATGTTCATGAGCAAACTGGCATTTCTATCAGGCTACTCAAAGTATGGCAGTCCATGGCCGTACTTCAGCGAGTTGAAGGCATCGACGCCCAGTTTTCAGAGGCTCTGGTGAAAATGGGAATAACCGATCTCGTGAAACTGGTAGGTGCCGACCCTGAGCAGATTTTTGCAGGAATTACGGAATTGCAGCAGAAGGGCACTATCCCGAACACCGCAACGCTTGAAGAAATCAAGGGGTGGCAGGATCAGGTCCTTCAAATATTGTTCGAAGATAGACTCTCCAAAACCCCTGACGAGGTGAAGATAGTCTGGGAGACGATGACGTGCCGGGGAATGCGTCATTGTTACGAAAGATCAAATCACCCCTGCCGGTGGTTCTTCGAATACGGCCCCTTCCATGCATACGATATTGCCGTCGAGGATATGTGGCCCCTGGTGGAGACGGGCGAAATAGATTCCATTTACGTGGGGGAAAGATATCAAATACCAGAACTTCTCTCCGGGTGCAGAAAGTCACCCATAATGTCGGTGGGACTGAATCCAAATCTACGAGCGGTGACGCAGCCACGGAGGATCTACCCATATTTTGATGACGTTCAGCAGTATGCAAGGCATTTCAGGTACAGGACGACGTTCAAACACACCATAGAAAAGGGATATTATGACGAACACCTCACAAACGGCACTGTGGAGTTTGAGGAAAACCAGCCCATCCCCCTTGTAAAGGCATACGTGTCCATGTACAGGGAATACGAAAAGATACTCCATGCCCTGCAGGAGAGAATGGGCATAACCGATAGCGAGCTCTCCTTGGGCGAGGACATATCCTATTATAATTTTGTGGCCTGCCACTCACCACGCTGGAACATGGACAGAGAGACTGAAAAGGGAATAATTGGAGAGTGCTACCACAAGCGGAGGTTCTTCCTCAAACAGTTCGTACAGAGCGTGCCAAAGGTAGTAATCCTCTTCGGAAAAGCGATTATGAAAAGCTTCGTCGCAAACTTTTACGGTGCGTTCGATGAGAATAATATTCCAGATCCTACGGAGACCTACCGTGACATCCTGAGCAAAAACAACTATACGATGAGAATTGGGGGGGAAAGGATAAGGGTCATCTTTTCCCCGCACCCCACAGGTGCTTTCGGTTTGTACCGTGAGCTGGACGCCCAGAACAAGATAGTAGATGCAATCTACGAGGAATATCTCAATGGGAACCTGATCTATGATGCGGACCTTAAACACTTCAAAAGGACAAAGGGGAGCTGTAAATTCTGCGATAATGACATCTATTTCATGGGAAGGTGCAAGTACAAAGGGTATTTCGAAAAAGAAGATACTAGGTCGATCACGGAAATATCAGATGAAAGAAAGATCCTCGTTGATGAATTGGAAAGCTCTGCCCAATAGGATGCACTGAAGCCTACAACTTAATAAACTTCGCTTTAACTTCCAAAATAGAGGGTTAAACGAACAGAAAGTTCGCAACTTTGAAAAAAGGTAAAAATATTTGAAAGGAAGGAGGCATAACATCATGATAGCGTATATTTTAATTATCATTTTGATTTTGTTGATATCAGTTGTTGCTTGGAAATACAAACTGGCTGATTTATTGGCCAAGAAATTTGTTGAAAGTATTAAGAAAGGGGAGCCTGTAAGTACCAGCATTGACGATGTTTTTCCGCACTTTAGGAGTGTCGAGGATTATTCGCCACAGCCGGTTTCAGATGAAGTAATGAATGAACTCGCGCAAAATGGAAAGGTAACCCTAGGGCCTGGAGTTTATGATTTTTACCTACAGAGTTTCTGCCTCGATGTCGGAAGACACGGACCTTCTTCTGATTCGGCTTACTTGGTTGCCCCTTTAAAAGGAAAACGGAGCAGCATTGTAAGAAACATACTCAAAAATTCGACAGGACAACCTGACATTCCTCAACATAAGATTCAAACCCTAATCTGGGCCATTTCATCAGATATAAAATATGGGGAGATGTCTCGCGACCTCCAACTTGTAGCTGATCACTTGTTAGCAGAGGATGACTTAAGGTCTTTAGGAAAGAGTTTTTTGAACAAAATACCAAAACCAATCCGAGATCGACTTTTGAGAGAATTAAAGAAAAGATTGCCTAAGGAGATTCTTCATATTTTGGATGCTACTGATAATATAAAATGGAAAATAGCAGATGCTCGTACTACTTATGAAGAACTGGAAAGAATCGCTATACGCCTTGGGAAGGCACCAATTCCCAAGGATATGCAGAAAATCGAAGTTGGTGAGTGGTCGTTGGTTCAGGGGAGCGGATACTATTTTGTGCGTGTTTTTCCGAAGGGTTATAGTTGTTCAAGGGTACAAGTTTATGTTCCTGATAAAAAATCAATTCCAGAATCAGTAAGCGCTTCTGTGGATAAGGTTCATGATTTTTTTAGTGATTCGGAAAATGCTCGAATATTAATGCTAGAAACAGCAGCTGCAGAAAGTTTAATGGGCACATATAAAGGCAAATGGAATCCTGTTGCTAAAGGTATTTGGCAAGTAGAACCAAACACAGCTAAGGATAATTACGTAAACTATCTAAAATATAGAACACAACTGCTTGAAAGAATAAAAAAGGAATTGGGCATTGATATCGCCAAAGAACACAAGGAAGGCTGGAAAAATTTAGAAAACCCTATTATTAATGCTTTAATGGCTAGAATTAAATATGCTAGAATTGAATATAAAGGAGCTTCATATTCTATCCCTGACACCCTACAGGGAAGAGCTGAATATTGGGCTACTTATTATAACGCTAAATATAGGAAAGGAACGGAAGATTGGAAAGGAAGGGTGAATCACTATTTGAAAAATGGTAATCTTTTTACAATCACAATCAGCCAAGACACATTAAAAATAAATTTTAACCCGAATAACTACATAGCCGTACCTGTTAATCCAAATGAACAACGCTTAGGATTCCGGGAGATAAAATGTGGAGGGTAGGAAAAAATTAACAGGGTTCGTACAGATTACCCCTACTGCCAACACGGATATACGAATATCCGTCAGGCAGGGAGAACCCGTGACGCGTATAGATGATATATAAGAGGTAAGTAAAGGTAATATAAAAAAAAGGTGAAAATATGGAAAGAGTGTTGTTCAATCCCGATTGGTTTTTTGGTGAAAAGTCAGAAGGAAAAGTCAGTTTGAAGATGCCGTTCCTGATAGTGCTGATAAACGGCATATTCGCTGTAGCATCAAGCATATTGATAATGAATAAGGTTGTGGCATCGCTTCCACCAGATCTCGCTCCATTTATGGTTACTGGTGCCGCAATTGGCGCTGTCGGTGGTCTGATCGGCATGTTCTTGTATTGGTTGATATTAGCAGGAGTGTTCTACCTGATTTCGTGCCTGTTCGATTCGGAGGGGTCTTTCAAAAGAACGTTTGAATTCGTTGGCTATGGATTTTTGCCGATGATCTTCAGCTCTTTCGTTGCTTTGCTGGTGTTGTATAGCATACTGCCTTCAATAGTGTTCTCATTAGAAGATCCGCAATGGATGCAAATGATGGTAAATAATCCATTTTCGTTAATGTCTCAGATAATCGGAATCTTCTGCGTCCTGTGGAGCGGATACATCTGGATTTTCGCAGTTAAAAATGCAAGAAAAATGACCACCAAGAACGCATCGATAGTCGTGGGAGTTCCTGTTGGCTTATATGTTCTATACACGATTTACAACTTCGTGAGCATGGCACTATGACAACCATCGTGGATGTGGTCAATGTCGATAAGACGTACCGTATGGGGACTGTTGACGTGCCGGCATTGAGAGATGTGAATATCACAATAAATGATGGTGATTTCATCTCGATAATGGGGCCGTCCGGCTCTGGAAAATCGACGCTGATGAATCTGATCGGGTGCCTAGATCGCCCAACAAGCGGCGATATCATCATCGGGGGCCGAAATGTCAACAAATTATCAGACAACGAGCTCGCACATTTAAGAGGGAAAGAAGTTGGATTTGTTTTTCAAACGTTCAATCTAATCCATAGGATGGATGCACTTAGAAATGTTGAGTTGCCCATGATATATCAAGAGCTATCACGTGATGAACGTAAGGCGAAGGCAAAGAAACTGCTAATAGACGTAGGTCTCGGTGATAGGATGCATCACAAACCCATGGAACTATCTGGCGGAGAGCGTCAGAGGATTGCCATAGCGAGGGCACTGGCCAATGGTCCGACAATTCTTCTGGCGGACGAACCCACTGGGAACCTTGATACTAAGACCGGTGCAGAGATACTGAGTTTATTCAAGAAGCTAAACGATGACGGGCGAACGATTATAACGATCACACACGACCCCGAGATTGCAGGATACAGCGAAAGAATCATAAGACTAAAAGACGGAAGAATCGTAGGAGGAAAGGATGAAAACTAGATTGTTATGTATTTTGTTTGTAGGGATGCTCCTCATACCAGCGATTGTGGGTGCGGCAGACAGCCCCACAGTCATGGTTACAGATTACCAAGTCTCCCCAGAAGTGTTGATGCCCAGAGACGTCGGAACGGTCACGGTGACTATCAAAAATTCGGCATCTGACACCAGTGCAAATATTCAACAGGCTTATTTATTCACTCCCGAGCTGGAGGCGATAAGCGTAAGCTATGACCGCGTAGGACTGCTTGGACCAGGCGAAAGTGTAGACCTGACATTTGTATTTAGAGCCCCTCACAAGGAAGACACATATTTCCCAGAAGTTTGGATTGACGTCTCCGGTTCGCAGGGCGTTAGATATCCGATTCCTATCAGAGTCGACAGTTCCAGCGTTATCCTGGCGCTGGATGTTCCATCAACGATTCCATGGGGAAGTGCAACTGAAATCGAATTGAACGTCGCAAATGCGAGACCGAATACGATTAACAGCGTACGTATCATCCCGAGAGCGGATGGAATTGAATTCAGTCCCAACGAGATCTTCATCGGCACGATGGAGCCAGATGAGACAAGAACCATTAACTTCACCTTAAATCCCATCTCCCCTGGTGCAAAGGACGTCTCTTTTGGATTAACCTACAAAAATGGTGGCAACCTACATTCTGAGAACTTAGTATCCTCCGTGAATGTGGGGGATAGTTCAGATGTCAGGGTGATAGTAGTTGATGCACCAACCTCAATTTCAAAAGGCATAGCAGCATCGATCGTTTTAGATGTCGTCAATGTGGGATCGAACGATGTAACAGGTGTCAGCGTCATTCCGATCTCGGATGATGTCGACTTTAAACCCACAGAATACTACATAGGCACCCTGGGTTCCGGCGAGATGTTCACGATTCAGTTTGACCTTACTTCAAAAGATGTCAAAACCAGCGCAGATATTTCCTTTAAAGCGATCTACAAAGTCGGTAGCACGTGGTACGAGTCGGGGTTGAAAACGTTAACAATAGATACGTATTCACCACAATCCTCTTCGTCTTCACCATATCCTGCGATCATCGGCATCATGACGATTTTCGTCGTCATCGCGGGGGCGTATTACCTTTATATGAAACGCAAGAGGGTCTGAACGGTGAAGCTGCCAGATGTTCTAGAGTACGTCATTCTGGACTACTCCAGCAGCAAGTTCAAAACGACGCTATCCAGCCTGGGCATCATCATCGGAGTTCTAGCAATAGTGGTGATGCTATCTGTGGGCGAGGGATTGCAGGCAGGCGTTTCTGGTGCATTCGGCGAGCTAGAATTAGACACCATAATCGTCATGCCCGGTGGTCAAATGGCCCATACTCAGAGGCAAGCAGTAAAGGCGCCGGCCAAGCTAACTGATAGGGACATAAACATAATAGAGAGTACCGCAGGCGTTAGGTCTGCAGCACCCAGAAATCAACTGTACGCTTCCATACAATACAGGGACAGGGGCAGCGGTGCAAGCATTGTCTCCATCTCGCCCACCAAAGAAGCCGTTCTCGCGGATTCGATAGAGAGTGGACGGTTTTTAATGAAGTCGGATGTGTATAGTGTTGTAGTCGGGCACGATGTAGCAGAGATTGCATTCGATGCAAAACTTCATCCCGGAATGCACTTAACATTATCCGAGGAATCGGGCAAAAAACAAGAATATACCATCGTTGGAATTCTGGAAGAACAGGGTCCAGGCTCGTTATTTGGAGACCCTGACAATCAGCTCTTCGTTACCCACGCAGGATTGCGAGGTTTGGCGGATTATGATTCATACTCACAGATTTTGGTAAAAGCGAACAGTGTTGAAAATGTGGAAGAGATCGCAAACAGTGTCGATAAAGCATTAAGTCGCATTCACAGGAACGAGGCATACACAATCCTAACTCTGAAATCCTTTTCCGAGGCCATCAGTGGTGTCTTTACGATGATCAAGTACACGCTAGCAGGAATTGGAGCGATTTCCCTCCTCGTAGGAGGGATTGGTATCGCCAACGTCATGATGCTAACGGTGAAGGATAGGGTGAGAGAAATAGGCGTTATGAAGGCAGTAGGTGCCACTAGGACGGATGTGCGGCTAACATTCCTGCTCGAGTCAAGTTTACTTGGATTGGTAAGTGGAGTAATCGGCATCGCCTTAGGGGCGGGGATATCCCTTTTGATCGGACAGTTGGGAGACTTTCCGATAATGGTTACGTGGAGCACACTCCTATTGGGGCTCGCATTTGGTGTGTTAACCACAACCATCGCTGGCGTATATCCGGCAAATCAAGCATCCAAGCTGGATCCCATCGAGGCTTTAGGATATGAATAAGTCAAGATAGTAAGGATGGCGCTCTTGTGATGGATCGACGCAGCCAACAGTCACTCCTCGCGCAACGCTTCGAACTTTTTCAAGATATTTTCATCCGGCACTTTGCCGATCTTCCCGAGAATATCTTCCAGCCGTTTTAACTTCCGTTTTTCTATCATGCGCATCTAAATTTTGTATTCCGTTCATTGTGTTAATATATATAAATATTTATCCATACCCATCTTGATAAGTGGCTCTTAGACCGCTCGCGCCTACCTGCGAAGGTAACAACCGTCTCGGTTATGCCAAATCAAGGCCGCGACCCTTCGGGCACGCAACCATGATAAGGCATACCAGCGCTCCCTCCAAAGCATCTTATTCCAGGGAACCCAGCGCCGCGCTGATAGAATCAAGCGGAGCGCGGCGCAAGATAGCTGCGTTACTAAAAATTGGAGGTTAAAATGAAATTAAAATCAGGTACGTATCAGGTAAAGAAGAAGACCAGTCAAGACAGGAAGCGCGAAGCGCAAGACGCTGATGTCGCAGGACATCGAGCTGGCATATCAGCGCTGGAAGGATTTGAAGTGGAGGGGCTCAAAATGAGCGGACAAGACCCCTCTGTGAAACCTTCCCACATTCATGTTGAGCCATCAAACTCAGCGCAGAATGACCTAAATTCTATGCCTGAATCGAACCCCCTGAGCCGTTGCCAAACAATCTCCAAAGAGATTTTTGAACAATTATTGCCCTGGCAGCAGCAACTCATCATTCTCAGCGGTCAGGCGCACCTCGAGACACGGGACGAGGAACTCGCTAAAGGCTTCGAGTTTACTGTCATGAAGATGGCCGAGCTCGTTGGCGATATGGAGAGGAAGATCGAAAACATGCACAAAATCATGGAATCCAGCATCGCCCAGCAGTCGGTGATTAACAATCTCATCCTCATGATCGCAAATGTCCAGCAACAGATCAATGAGGTCAGGGAGGTTCTCAAAGCAAAGAAGGAGGACGAATGACGTTCTTCTGCGCTTCTCGCTAAAGAAAGGGCACAGGAAAGAGCACCGCTGTAAGTATTTGATCGTATATCCGGATCTGAGTCAATGCTAAAATCAGACCATAGTGGGATTGAAATGTTTTTATGGCGGTTCATTAAAAAGTGCAGGGGCGGGGATTTGAACTCGCCAGCGCGCGCGTCTAAGCGCAAATCCTCTTGATGTGGATACTCTTGATTCAACATGATATTTTTCTCCAGCGCGTGCTCTTTTCAACTGCCGAATCGTCTTCAGGACCGACGTGGTAATCTTTCGGATCACCGCGTATGTAGAATTTTCTTTTCGGGTTTTTCTTGCATCTTTGTTGTTTAACTACGAAGTTTCTCTCTCTCAGTGTTTCTAACTCTTTTTCCATCACTTTGAATGCTTTGGAAAAATCTTGTCCTACAAACCCGGCCTTCCTGAATAAACTATAGAAATTTCTTACAACTGTTTCAGTTGGATAATCAAGGCATCCTGAGAACAAACTGTAAGTATGTCGATATAGAATGTCGAAATGGTCCTTTTCCAAGCAAGCGTAGTGATAAAAAAAGGAGGGGGTTGTTAAAAAATCCCCCTAATGTGATTATTTTTTGCTTGTCTTGTTCTCTTGTTGTAGGTGTGCTTGCCCCAATGCTGCCAATGCCAATGTTTGCCCTTTTCCAATGTCTGAGGGTATGACTATCATCAGGGAGTTCTGCTCTGACCCTATCTCTTGCCATGTCTGTAGTTGCCTAAGCAATATGGAATGAGGGCTTTTTGCCAACTCTTCTGATGCTTGCCTGAATTTCTTTGATGCCTCGAATTCTCCGCTTGCCTTTGTTATTCTTGCTCGCTTTTCTCTGATTGCCTCTGCTTCCTTGGCCATCGCCCTTTCGAGTTCTTTGGGAATCTGCACGTCTTTGATTTCTACATTTTCTATCTTTATGCCCCATCTGTCTGTGTCTTTGTCAAGTCGTGTTTTTATGGCCTCTCCAACCTTGTCTTTTTGGGTTAGCAGTATGTCCAATGTAGATTTGCCTACAACATCCCTTAGCGTTGTTTGTGCCAATTTCACTGATGCGTCTTCCCAGTCCTCAACGTTGAGGATTGCTTTCTCTGTGTCTGTGATTTTATAGAATACAACTGCATCGACTTCTACCGTCACAGAGTCGCTTGTTATGATTGCTTGTGGTGGAACATCCATGACCTGCGTTCTAGTGTCTACGCAGTATACCGCTTCAATTACCGGGATGATGAAGTACAGCCCTTTGTCTTGTAGCCTATGGAATCTGCCAAGCCTTAGAATCACCGATTTTTCCCAGTCTTTGTTCATCCTGATGGCGAGTGGTACTACGCAAATTATCGAGATTAAGAGCATCGCTATCAATGTTATCAAATTTTGTCACCTCCTTTGTAATTAATAATTTGAAGCCACGTCTGGTAGCGTGGGACGGTTTTATAGTAAGTTCTTTCGATTTGAATCGTGCCGTTGTATAATGGCTTGTGTTCATCAGTCCATCTTCCTAGCTGCAGATCAGTAGTCACATTATAGCGAGTTCGAGTCTTATTTGTGGTATCATTTATATCGTACTGAACCTTGTTAAAATGTTCGGTACACCAAAAAACGATTGTTGCTCCTCCATCCATTTTTTGTGAAATTGGCGGTAGAGAGTAATCTGTCACATTTACAATAGTGGTTATGGGCAAATCTCCAGTAGTATCGATTTCCACACCTTGTATCGCATATACCGTGAATGCGACTAAAAGGGAGAGGATGATTGTGATCGTGATAATTCCCACGACTCATGATGATTCATGTCTTTTACATGCTCTCCATCATGCACCCATTCGTATCTCTTTGGCTTGCTCAAGCTAATATAATGACCGCCAGCACTGCTACAATAAACATCTTGTGTTGCTATGCGGTTTCGTGCAGTCGTAAACGTGAGTGCTATTACGCTGATGTTTGATGCCTTTAAGACGTTTTCATATTTTGCAACGTTTCCGACCTGTTACGACCACTAATGATGCCAGATCATCTTTTACATTCATATTCGACAGTCATTTAGGCCACATCCTCATGATCGCAAATGTCCAGCAGCGGATCAATGACTTCTAACTTCTTCCTTCACGCAGAGCGCTGGCGCTTAATCTTGCGCAGGAAGGTAAGATGAATAAGGCGCATTATCCATTCAATAAAACTTCGCTTTAACTCCCAAAACGAAAGGTTAAACGAATGAAGGTTCGGTAAATAGTAGTTATACGCAATTCCCTTCGTGTCTGCTTCATTTTAGGTATGGAGTTTCCCCTTATTCATCCTGTAAACCAAAAAGCATATAAATTGTGTGTTACATGAGTAATACATAGATGACCATGACAACAAAAACTAAAACATTAAATGTAAGAATTACAGAAGGTCAATATGGTATACTAGAAGACCTGGTGGGAAGGGGAGAATACACCTCTAAAGGTGAATTCATCAGAGAACTTTTAAGAGAAAAATTCGATGAGTTTTCTGTTTACCTCTACAAAAAGGCAGAAAGGGATAGAGCAAAACACATCTCTCTTGAAGAATACGGTAAATCAAGATGTTTAGAATGAGCTATTCTGTTTTCCTTCATCCAGATGTGGAAAAGTACCTTGATTCACTTTCTGAAAGCGAAAAAAAGAGATGCTATAACGCCCTGAAAAAATTATCTGAAGATTCATATGAACCAAGGTCTGGTTGTGATATTAAGAAGATGACAGGGAGAGAACCATTTTACAGACTCCGAGTAGGAGATCATAGATTTCTATACGTTATTAAGGAACAAGAAGTTCTTGTTGAAGAAGCTTTCAAGCGAGAAAAAGGTTATTAGCATACATGTCAAAAATTGACACGATGGGAACTCTTCGCCTTGCTCACGCAAGGCTTGTCTCTAACGAGAGCGTATAACATGCGGATAAACGGCTACGCTTCGCCCAAATTTGCCCCCTTCGGTCGCACGTCGTATATGCCGGGAACGTTAATGGTCAAAAAATAATGAGTGATTTGGTCACACAAAAATATATATTTCAAGGCTCATCATTCGTGATTCTCTGTGCCTCCTCGCCTTGACTCGGGTGCCTTTTCAGAAAGATATTTAAGTAATCTTATGAAATTAACTCATATGGACAAACGAATAACCATATTAAAAGATGTTATTAGACATCCTGTTACAGCGTTCAGAGAAATTGATAAAAATGGTAGAGAATATCTAACTGGTGCTGTATTCCTACTTCTTACAGTACCATTTCTATCTTGGGTTTTTTTACCTGAGTTTTTTACAGTTAGCGGAGCAATTGCAGGACTTGTTAATGTAATGGTCTGCATAGTTCTTACTTATTACATCGGTAGATTTCTTAAAGGAAAAGCAGAATTTACAGGATTATTCTCTGCATTAGGATACTCTCATCTGCCCTCTGTTTTTTCCTCGATAATTTTTGGTATTGGTGGAAGATTAAACATGGGAACCATAAGACAAATTATTGATCTTTTTCAAGATTTTCAAGAACAAGTTGCTACAGAAGAGGTAGCAGAACAAGTTGCTACACAAATGCTTCCTTTATTCAAAGAATTATTTACACCTATAAACATCTCTCTTGGTGTAATAGCTTTCTTAATCGGAATTTGGGGAGTTATATTAACTATACTCGCTTGTAGAGAAGCTCATAAATTCAGCACAAAGAGAGCAGTTGGAACCTTTGTCATTGCAATGTTTGTTGGAGGAATGATAAATTCCTTACTCGTTTGATAATAGGTTATTAAGTGTACCGCGCCCTTCGAGCGCAACGAGTGAAAAATACCAGGATAGCCCCCATTTGTAAATACCCATATCGGTTAATTGGTTCAGACGTGTTCAGAGTCCTTCTGAACGTTGCTTAGGGCACCAATAAGTCATTCTCCTGCCCTCCTCGTGCGATAAAAGAGGGAGATGAGGGGGCCCTTTCAAAGACTTTGGGATGGGTTAGATCTCAGAGGGCAGAACAACATGCATTACTCTCTCACCCATGGAGATCTTCTTAAACTCCAGCAATGATTTATCAAACGTTACCATCTTTTCAATACCATTTAATAGAAAATTTGTCAGTATCAGTGAGTCCCTGCCTCCTAAAGCATGCCCCGTGCCAAGAGATAACCCTATCTTCGTGATTTCTTTCGTCTGATTCAAGAATAGCGTCGTATCCAAGTCAATGTAATCGACCAAAACATCTGTTGCCTGCTTTCTGTCCCATTTTTGTGCATACACGAGGGTATGATAGGCTTCATGGATAATGGTGGGATTGGTCGCGGTGTATGCGTCAATTAATCGCTTCACATCCTTGTGGTCAGGATGTTCAGCATCCAAGAATGACACCAACACGTTTGTGTCTACTCCCAGATGCCCTTTATTTCTTCTGGTGTCGCCCATCTTGGTTTCCCCGTTCTTTTTGGATAAATTCCCCTCAGCTCTTTCAGATTGATTCTCTTCTTCCGCGAGGGCTTGAGAATTAAGTCTCCATCTTTCCTCTCAAAAGATACTACCATGCCTTCCTTGATTCCACACTGCTTCCTGAAGGGCGCAGGAATCAATATTCTACCCTTGTCATCCACAACTGCTTCTGTCATGATTTATTCCCATATCCCATGCGCATCCACAATATTTAAACATTCCCACATGGTAGTGGGAAGAAGATGAGTTTTACGGTTCTGTAGAATCCTCCGGTTGACAAACGCTAGTTTCTACACCCAATCTTCGAAAGGTATATATAGGACCTCATCATTATCATCATTATGAGGTGAGGTAATGGTCAGAATAATATACGCGCAGACAGTGCTTACCGCTGAAGACCTGGACCGGTTAAAAAAGAAGACCGGTACGGATTCTACAAAGGAAGCACTTTCAACAGCAGTCCAACATTACCTCGAATGTGATAGCACAGAAGTGGGTGAGTTATGGCAAAGACGGTTAGAGCGCCTGACAGAAAGGACGTAATAGTCGTCTTTAGCATCCGTCTGTGCTAAAAAGAACATAAGAGGTTTGGAAGAAGAACATAAGAGGTGAAAAGAAATGAAAGCAAATGGGAAATTCAGAGCAGATGAGAAAGCAGTGAGTCCAGTCATTGGCGTCATTCTGATGGTCGCCATCACAGTCATTCTCGCAGCCATCATCGCAGCCTTCGTGTTCGGCATGGCACCCCCAGCAATGGCTCCAGTGGCGAGCATTAGGGGTACCGTTGTAGATGACCCTATTGGTGACGAGTTCAACGTCATAAGACTTGAACACCAAGGCGGAGATACGATAACAGTAAGTGACTCAACTCTTACCCTCATGGTAGAGGGTGTTGCAGCCACGTATGATGGAGAAAGTCAGCAATTCTCAACTGGCCAATATGCATACATATGGGATAAGGGCGGTGTATACTACTACAACGTGACCGATGTACAATCAGCGGCGAATAGCCCAAGCACCATTGATGCAATCGATTCTGGCGAATCACTCAACATCAAGATCGTTGATGTCGAGAGCCAGCAGTTGATCGCAGACATACCCGTAAGGGGCTAAACTAACACTGCTAACACAAGCACAAGTGGTTAGAAACCTGCCAATGGGGGGCTGATTCACGTCAGCCCTTTCCTCCCTTTTTATTTTGATTAGATTTTACTTATGGGGTATAGGCAATGAAGAAGAACAACATCACCAATAAATTCAGGGATGACAGAGCAGTATCCCCGGTCATCGGCGAGATTTTGATGGTCGCAGTCGTGGTGATTTTGGCTGCAGTCATCGCAGCATACATGTTCGGGATGGCTCCGATGGGCGTTGCGCCCCAGGCGAGCATCAGGGGTTCTGTGGAGCAGATTAATAATCATAATTGCATCAGGTTGGAGCATCAGGGTGGAGAGGAGATACCGTTAACAGGTGCTTCTATAAGGGTCATTGTCAATGGGACGGCAATAGAAGATTTCCCTGGTGGAAAGTTGACGGCCGGTGAGAGTTGTTATATCTGGATGGAGGATGGAGTATATCATCTTAGCGAGGATAAACCAGTGAGTCCTAACTATCCATTGCCCGAAACCGGCAAAACCGCTACGGTCAAAATCGTTGATGTCGCAAGTGAGCAGTTGATCGCGGATATACAGGTGCAGGGATAGGTTATAACACAATAACAGAACTACTCTTTTTTATTTTTGATTACCTTTTTATACGTATGAACTAATGATGAAATGGTATATGGGGAGATGTTGCAAGATGACAAAAACAATCGAGGTTGTTTATGAGAAAGGAGTCTTTAAACCTCTGGAGCCCGTGAAAATGAAGGAAGGAGAAAAGGTAAAGGTCGAAATAAAGAAGTTGCCGGAGGGACTTTTTGGGATTTTCCGTGGAAAGGATTTGTCGAAGCTCTTAGAGGAAACCGAAGATGAATGGGGTATTTATTGACTCAAACGTCTTTCTGGAATTCTTAAAAGGAAAAGAAAGAGCAAAAACACTTCTTGAGGACTATTTAGATCTCGAGGGATGCATCAATGACATCGTCTTTTCGGAGGTCTTGTTCGTCTATATTAAAGCAGAAACGGGGAAGAAGTCCTATGAATTGAAGAGGCAACCTGAACTCGTGAAGTCCGTTGAACTCAATGACATCCTGGAGTTACTGGGAAGATATAGGATGCTTGAGGTCGGTGAGGCTGTCAAGAGTGAAGCGGAAGGAATCATCAAGGAATATGGGTTACTTCCAAACGATGCACTTATCGCTGCTACGTGCAAACATTATGATATAAAGAAAATAGCTACTTTCGATCCCGATTTTAAGAGGGTTGATTTTTTAGAAGTAATCATGCTGGAATGATTTTATTTTTTGATTAACCTTTTTACATGCATAATCGAGATGATTTTACTTCCAGCCGATCTCATAAAATGAGGATTGAAAGGTTGTAGAGAGTCACTCATAAACTACCTAGGTACTACCTAGGTGGATCTCTCATTTTCGATTGTCGTTGAGAGAAATAAAGTTCAAAAAGGATGTGTAGGCTTACTTGGAGCAGATTTATAATCTTTCAAACAGTCACATATCGAAGACTGGCCAAATCAACAGATTTAGACAGACTCACAGATGTTTCATCTGTGACCTCTGTGAGAGTCGTAACCCTTATGGGGTTTTGACACGTCAAAATACTCGGAGTATCCTATGAGGTTCAAATTTGACGTTGAAATCAATCGTAGAACAGAAGAACACATCACCAAGCATAATCTAACAAGAAACGATGTAATACATGCCCTCAGTGGAAGAGTTTATTTCCGAAAGACTCTGATTGGTGGAGAGGAGTATTGGAGGTTAATTGCTGAGACTGAAGGTCGTGTGTTATTCATCGTGCTAAAACCTCTGAACGACAGACAAAGGCTCATTACTGCAAGAGATGCTGAGGAGAGCGAAAAAAGATTATATAAGAAGAGGGGGAAGTGATTACTATGCGAAAGGTTGAGATAAAGAGTGTCGAGGACATGAAAGCATTGCCATTCGATGAGTGGATGGAAGTTCCAGATGGTTTCGATATTGATTTTATAGATGTAGAAGATGACGTTCAAGTTCGTGATAACAAGATACTCGTGACTCTACCAGTGAGCGTAACAAAGAAACTAAGGTTGAGCAAGAAGAACAAATTCACGGCGGTTTATTCCGATAGGAAGTTGATTATAGAGAAAGTGTAAAAAAGCTCCCAGCCAAATTCATTGGGAAACCCGCATTCAATCTTTGACATTTGTGAAATTCTGCCAAATCTCTCAGCTACTACTTAATTTTTCAGCGTTTAACAATCACTTCCTCTTATTAACCCAGTACCAGACCGTCTGTGCGGAGACTTTCTTGCCCACCTTCTTCGAGACGTGCCTGGCGATCTTTTCATAGCCCCAGCCCTTTTCGCGGAGCTTTCTCGCCTCTTTTACGAGCTTTGAGTCATACCTATTCGCATAGCCCACCAGCATCTTGATACCCTGCATGGCAAGGAGGCGCTCCATGAAAGGATGTAGAGCATCCACGATACTGGGCGGGAACTGTATCGCCTTCACGTTCTTCCTCGTTCGTATGATCTCGCCGATATCTTTGAAGAGGGCTATCTTATAGCAGATGTGGACGGTCTGCGCGTCTTCAGGTATTTTTGGGATGTCTTCTTTTTTGTAGACGATGAAATCTGCTTTGTTCATTTTATGACCTCCCTGGACAGAATATGAATTCTTACTTTAAATGTATTTTGTCTTTTTACTAAATTTGTATGAAACGTTAAACCTAAATCTAGTTTTGCCCTACCCAAACTTCACGACGTCGACATTGGCCTGTTTTAAAAACTCCAGCGCCGCCATGTCTGAATGATAACAACTAAAGCGTCTTATCGGGGGCGTGACAACATTTATTATTGCTTCATCGGATTTATGACCGTTAGCCATGGTATCTTTTTGAATCCGTCATCTTCTGTATAGATGTGCTGAACCTGGTGTTCTCTCATCGTCGCTGCGAGCAATGCATCCCAGTAATGAACCCCGTGCTCGGCGCTTATTTTGATCGCGGCCTGGATGGTGTGGGCGCCAAAATCGATCTTTTTCCAGCCCTGGAATTCGATGATGTCCTGCACGATTCCACCAGCGATATTCGCAGACAGAGGGTTTTCAATCTTTTCTGTAACGATCACGTAAAATTCGGACAAATTTTGTAAAGAAATCGCGAAGTCCTTTTTTAAGCTCCAGCACGCGTCCACTAATTTTTTACATACCCGGTGCTTCTCCCCTTCGCTGACATCATAGGCATACACCAGCAGGTTCGTATCAAGCAGACAAAGCTCATCGCTCATATAGCTCGTCTCTCGATCTATACAATTTCTTGCCAAAATTGAAGCCCTTATCCAAAAGTTTTAGCTCCCTCTTGGCGATCTCTTTCTGCCTTTTCACATACACCCAATTTTGCATCGCCTCTGTGATCGCCCTGCCCAGAACTCCTTTTTTCCTTCCATAGAGGGTGCTGGCCGTCTCTCTGAAATCATCCTCGACTTCGTCTTTCACGTTCACTGTGATCGTTCCCATATATTCACCAATTACATTTAGATTTATGTTATATTTAAATGTTTAGATTTTGTAAATATTTCTGTGAAAAATCAGAGCTTTTCGTATAGCACACCAGGAAGGGCTGGAACATGCACTGAATAACCGCCGTCCTCTTCTTTTTCCAAAACGACCTTAAATTTCATGATATCCCTCAAGCGGGAACGGCAACTTTTTGTTTCTCAATGTTTTTAATGATTTCTGCCAGTTTTTCATCAGAGACGTTCATGGTTTCTTTTATGGTGATCATTTTATCGATCTTTATCAATTCTCTTGTTATCGGCGAGTCCATGTTTAATTGATACATTTTTGCCCTGCCGACATCTCTCGTTTTTTTGATGACACCTAGGTCTACCAGCTCCTCGAAAAACGTGTTTAATGTAACTCTGGACATTCCTGCACCCTTTGCTATTTCCGTTTTAGAATAGTCATATCCATAGTTATCTATGAAAAAATCTATGACCCTGAAAAAAGGGCTGGCTCCAAACCTTTTTATGAAGAATGATTCTTTCATTTTGCTCATCACCTAATTATAAGACAACCTTTAAATATTTTTGCGTTCAACGATAAGTAAACTTTACAATAGATGATTTTCATGAAGGATGTAAAAGAACAGATCATATGGAAATTGGTGAGAAAAGGTTACTGGGGAAATAGGTTAATCAATTTTGATGATATGTTCAAACACTTCAAAGGTATAAGAAGGAGAGATTTTGAAAAAATATTGAGAGAAATGCTAGACGAAGGTTTTCTGATAACAAAAACCGGCAAGTACGGAGCGAGATTCTCCCTTAATTCAAGTAAAAAGGCAGAGATAATGGAAACCTATGGACGAATTTTAGAAGATAAGTTGAAGTAAATGGTGGCCGGGAGACGTAATAATTACATAACATACACAAAAGAGATGTCGACAACGGCCTCGATCTACCCAAACTTAACAACATCAACACTGGCCTGTTTTAAAAACTCGAGCGCCGCCGTGTCTGGATACTGGTTGGCGTACACGACCTTCTTGATGCCTGCGTTGATCATCATCTTGGCGCAGAGAATGCAGGGCTGGTGCGTGCAGTACATGGTCGCGTTCTCAGTGCTCACGCCGTGAATGGCTGCCTGCAGAATCGCGTTCTGCTCGGCATGAACCGCCCTGCACAGCTCATGGCGCTCGCCTGAGGGGATATTGTTTTGCTCCCTGATGCACCCGATGTCCAGGCAATGCGGCAACCCCTTGGGCGCGCCATTGTATCCGGTTGCGATGATTCGTTTGTCTCTTACAATTACCGCCCCAACCTGATTCCTTAAACACGTGGACCTTTTTGCCACCACCGATGCAATTTCCATGAAATATTCGTCCACTGACGGCCTCATTTTTTAGTCTCCCTTGCCTTGTTGGCGATTTTTGCAGCGAATGCCCCGGCGACAAAACCGGCATCGATGTTCACCACCGAAAGCACCGAACACGACTGCAGCATTGACAGTAAAGCGGCTTCACCATTGCCGCCAGCACCATACCCCGTTGAAATAGGAAGCCCAATCACGGGAACATCTACAAGACCTGCCACCACTGCCGGCAGCGCTCCTTCCCTGCCCGCCGCAACCACGAGCGCGTCCACACCGGCATCGACCATCCTGCTTAACTCAGGAAAGAGCCTGTGAATGCCCGCAACGCCCACATCGTATGCACTAATGACCCTGCAGCCCATTTCCTCGGCGATGATTTTTGCCTCCTCAGCAACCGGAATATCCGCGGTTCCTGCAGCGATGATGCCGACAACACCCCCCGTAGAGGATTTCTTCTTTTTCCTGAGAATCGCTATCCTTGCATGCGGATGCCACTCCACCCTGGATGCCTTTCGCAGCGCCTCCAGCTGCTCATCCGACACCCTCGTGATAATCGCCCTGCCCTCTGACTTCAATTGTGCCAGAGCTATGTCTACGAGGTCTTCTATCCTCTTCCCCTCTGCCAGAATCACCTCAGGAATCCCAACCCGTGCCATCCTGTTTGCGTCAAGTTTTGCGACGTCGCCAACATTCTGGCACCCATAGAATCGTATCTGCTTCTCTGCCTCATCTGCGCTCATGCCACCTTTTTTTACCTTGTTGAGTAGGTCTCTTAGATACATTCCATCCATACTATACGCGACTCACTAATATGTTCTTTGGAAGAAGTATTAAATGATATACGTGTAGTTATAAATAGTGCCTTGCTGGAGTGATGAGATAAAATGAAGGTCCAGAGACCGAGGGGGACACGCGATTTTTTACCCATGGATATGGCAAAGAGGCGCTTTATCGAATGCCAAATGCGAGAGATTGTGGAGCGCTGGGGATATCAAGAGGTTCAAACACCGACCTTTGAGGACCTGAAGTTGTTCACCATCAAGTCCGGCGATGCCATTGTAGAGGAGATTTATGCGTTCAAGGATAAAGGCGGAAGAGATCTGGCGCTTCGCCCTGAATTGACCGCGCCCATAGTTAGGATGTATGTGAACGAGTTTCAGAAAAAGCCAAAGCCGCTGAGATTTTACTATTTTGGAAATTGCTTCAGGTACGAGAGGCCGCAAAAGTCTCGGTTCAGGGAATTCTGGCACTTTGGAGCGGAGCTGATTGGCAGCAATAAACCAGAGGCGGACGCCGAGGTCATCGCACTTGCATCTGCCATATTAGATGAGATAGGGCTCGATGGGGACCTGCGTATCGGGCATCTGGGAGTGCTGAGAATACTTGTGCGCTCGCTGGCACCGGAAGTGCAACGCGCAGCCATGAGGTGCATCGATAAAAAGGACGTGCAGGGACTTGTGAAACTTCTGGAAGACTGCGATGCCACATTAAAGCAGAATATTCTCCACCTGATAAAGAGCAAGAGCACCAGCGATGCACGCGAAATCGTTGGGGATATCCCGGAATTGAGACAGTTCGAGGATATGTTAAACACACTGGATGCACTGGGGGTGCAGTACAGTGTCGACTTCGGCATTGCCAGGGGCCTGGAATATTATACCGGCATGGTATTCGAAATATATGCAAAAAATTTGGGCGCGCAAAATCAGATATGCGGTGGAGGGGCATATCGCCTGGCGCATCTGCTGGACGGAGAGGATGTGCCGTCTACGGGCTTCGCCTTCGGTTTTGATAGGGTCATCGAGGCGCTTGATATCAAAATGGCACCTCAAAAAAAGGTCGTTGTTATAACAAGAGACGAGACGAGAAAGGAGGCTCTTAAAATTGCAAACTCCCTGCGAAGGCATGTGCCAACACACGTCGACGTGATGGAGCGGAGCGTTACCGCCCAGATATCCTATGCCAATGCAATTGGCGCTTCCTATGCAGTCATCGTGGGCCCAAAGGAGTTGCAGGCAGGAAAGGTAACACTCAAAGACATGGAAACCGGAGAGCAGGAGTTGTTGGCGCTGGATGACGTTATCCAACGTATGGCATGAGCGCAAAGGCAGTGTATACGAGGAGCATGAGAATCACAGAATGTTTTAAGCCGGCAGTAATTTCTCCTTCCCCCATCTGACCGGCAACGAGCCCTGATACGAAGGCTTGAATGATTGCCGTGTGGAAGAATAACCTCTCGTATAGTATTGGATCAAATGCCATGAGGAAAAATCCCCCTGTCTCTCCGATAGCTGCTCCTGCCTCGGACATGACCGGCAGGAAAAACGCTGATAGAATCATGATGACAAAAAGAAAGACAAAGGATGCCAGATAACATATCGCAACGTATATGGCCATGCTGCCGCGCCGCTCATCGTCCATGGCTTTGATATCCCTGGCATCTTTTGCAGCCACCTCCAGGATAGTGGGAACGTTTGCCCCTGCCCTCTCTGCCTGGATAATCAATGAAACCGTTCGCCTGATTAACGGCGTTTTTACCCTTTTGGCAAACTCTTGTAGCGCCTCCTGGAATGGAATGCCCCATGACACCAGCGCATCCATCTTCTTTACCTCGCGAGTCAGGGCACCGTATTCGCCCCTTGCTACGGCCCTTAAGCCCCTGGGAAGTGTCATGCCGGAGCGTTTAATCTCGGCTAAATCTCGTATGAAATTTGGAAAGCTTTCTTCAATTTGCTTTATGCGCATATACCGGTAATATTGTGCAAAACCGGGCGGTGCTACTGCAATTAGCACAGCAAAAATGACTACGTCATCGACGAGGGGTGTGCCTCCATACACGTGCAGGCCAAAGAGAAGGAATATCATGGCAGCGGGCACGCTAAGAATCATCGCATAGATGGGCTTTTCCGTAGGAATTGCCCTTATTTTTTTAGTAAGATTGAAATTCACCTTATCACGCCCTCGGAGTGGTCATCTTGGTTGCCAATATTGTGACTGCCCCGCCCAATGGGATGAGGAAATATGTAATTAAATACAATGGCCTAGGAGCGCCCCCGCTCAACATTAACATGACGGATAACATAATGGTAAGGAGCAGGGGGCCTGCTACAAACGCCGCCACGTACATCTCGCCTATTAATCCCAGGGTTTCAATAAACTCTTTTTGGGCTAACCTGTTCTCGTTTGCATACACCTCTGCCTTGATTCTAAAATAGGGCTCAAGCTCGCCACCAGACGTGCTCGTCGTAATCACGCCATACAGAAACTCCTGCAACCGCATGGATGGTGTGGTCGCAGCGACGTTCTTTACTGCAGTATTCAAATCACGCCCGAAGAGGTCAATGTCCCTGACGATGTATCTTGCTTCGACGGCGACGTCCCCATATATGTCCGCCTTTGCCAGCGAACGAAAGACATCTGCAGGGATTACCTTTGCCCCTGCCATGGCAGCGATGTAGTTGATGGCATATGGCAGCACGGCATCAATACGCCTTTTGCGTCTAGCAGCCACTAAGGAAGGATATACCAAAAAGCCAAGGTATGTTAGCATGCAAAATCCAATGCCAATGAGGATGGAAAGACTAACAGTAATGACATTTAGAGAGCCAAAGACGTGCACAATTATAATGGCAATAATGGTGCCCAAAGCCCCGGCTAGAACAGCGCACACTAAAGTAGTGGCGAGATACATCTCGAATGTGGTTTCCATCCTTGTTTTTAACAGGTCTTGCCGAAGCCCATAGTACTTTTCCCTGTGCGATTTGAGCTGGTCGCCCAAGATGCCATATGCAAACGTTTGAAGGGCATTAACCACGCACATCCCGCCTGACCATTTTCATCAGTTTTTCGGGCTCCCTGTAATACATGACCACTATCTTTGCCACATCTTCATAGTGCGTTATGCCTTTTTTCCTCATATATTCTAATATATCCTGGCGTATTTTCAGTTCTTCCGCCATCCTTTTTTCATCCCAGGAATGCTCATTCATTATGTCCTCCAAAACATAGGAGCGGCCGCTATATTCGAACGTATCGGATGATGGAACCCACTTGAAGATTTCGTTGGTTAGCAACTCGCCGGTTCTCGAATCCACACCGACAATCTCGGTGAGCGTTTTCATTCTCCGTACCCTCTTGCCACCGACCCTGGCTTGAAGCTGAATGGCGACCAGGTCCAGTGATTTGAGCAATATCCGCGGAATATTAATCGGTGGATTCTCCAGCCTGTGCACCACAGAGAGTATAGAATCTGCATGCATCGTCGAGAACGTGGTATGGCCGGTCGCCATTGCCTGAAACAGCACAGATGCTTCCTTCCCGCGCACTTCCCCTACAATTAAGAACTCAGGCCTTTGTCGCAATGCAGAACGAAGCAGTTCATACATGTCAATTTCACCTGCTCCCTCTCCAGCCACCTCCCTCGTAACACCTGGAATCCAATTCGGATGCGGCAGATTTAATTCCCTGGTATCTTCGATTGAGACAATCTTCATCTCAGGGGGGATGAACAGCGCTATGGCATTAAGCGTAGATGTTTTGCCCGAAGCTGTGCCGCCAGCGAATATGATGCTTTTGCTGTGTTCTACAGCCAGCCAGAGGTGTGCAATCGCCCCAACTGGAAAAGTATGGAACTCGATGAGGTCTGGCGGAGTAAAAGGGCTTTCCCTGAATTTTCTGACGGTAAACGTGCTTCCCTTGGTGGTGATTTCTTTGCCCAGCGTTAACTGTACCCTGGAACCATCTGGCAGCGTCCCGTCCAGCAGGGGGTCTGCGATGGATATGTGCCTTCCGCAAATCTGGGCTAACTTGATGATAAAGGAATCCAAGTCATCCTCTTCTTCAAATATCACATTAGTTTCGATTGATTCGTACTTTTTATGATACACAAAAATGGGGGTGCCCGGACCGTCGCAGGAGATGTCCTCAATCCCTGGATCTCTCATTATTGGATCGATTTTTCCATAATTCAGAAACTCGCGTATTAAATAGTACATAATCTTCTCTTTCGAGACGGAGCCAAGCTCTATGCGGTAATCCTTCAAAATCTTGTTCGTGCTATTTTTCAGATATAGAAGTGCGCCCTGTTCTTCGAATACCCTTAGGTCAACATCCAGCGCCTCGATTAATTTGGTTCGCATGTCCTTGAATAACTTTTGCTCGCTCCTACTCAACCTGGGCTCAAGAACCTGGTAACGATATTCATGTGTAGCCGGCTCATCTATAATCCGTATATAGGCATACGGCGCGTTAACGGGATATGTCTCAATCACTTTGTACGAAACGTCTTTTGGCGCACCCAAGTCAACCAGTGGGCCATGTTTTTTTAGATTATATGTCTCCTCTTTTGGCATCCCAAATAGGCGCTCACGTATATGCCAGAGCGGTGGCTTGCGCTCGATTTGTTCTGCCTTTTGCACTTTGACGGGGGGCGGGACCGGTTCTTTTTTGGCTATTTTGCCCTCTTTCACTGCCTTTTTCCATACTGCCTCAACCTCTTTGCCCACCTTGGCCCTTTTTGAAACTTTAACCTTTGGCGTTATTAACCGCTCCAATGTCTCCCTCGAGACGTCCGTTGCCTTTTTGCGCCTTTTCTTGGAGACTTTTTTCTTTACCATCGCCCATCACCTAAATTACTAATAATATTTTAATAAAAGCGGGACATAAATGAGTCCTTGAATTTTTCGATTAATCCCTTTTCTTCCAACTTGCCAAACCTCTCTTCAAACAAAGATGTAGCTAATCTATTAAATGCTTTAGCTGCGGGCGAGTTCGGTGCATCACTCACCACGGGCGCCCTGAGTATGGATGCCTTCTTCACCTTTGAATCCTCAGGGATTACCTGCAGAATATCAAGGTCCAGCAGTTCTTCCACTTTCTCGACCGACAGTTCGTCCTTTTTGCCAACCCTGTTGAGAATTACGCCCCTTACCTCGCTGTCGTACCTCTCTGCCAACATCTTAATTTTCAGGGCATCCACAATGGATGCCAGGTCAGGATTAACCACCAGGAATATGCCGTCCGCTACCCTTAGCGGCACCATGCACTCTTTACTCATTCCCGGCGGCGCGTCAATCAGTACAAAATCGGCCATCTTGCGAAGTTGCCCGACAACACCTGGAAATCTCTTGAACGATGTCCGCGAGCCTTGCAATGAGATGCCGCTTGGCAGAACTTTTACCCCGGCATACCCACCATATATCGCATTCGTTACATTTGCCTTGCCAGCCAACACCTCATGCAACGTAGGCATGCACTCTTCTAATCCAAGCACTAAACCCATATTAGCCATGCCGATATCTGCATCCACCATGATGACTTTTGGCTCCCCGAGATGGCGAGAATATAGGGTTGCAAGTGCGACACCGAGATTTACCACGGTCGTCGTTTTTCCTGTACCGCCCTTGCCTGAAGCAATAGTATATACCTTTGATTTCATGACACGCCCATTATGTTTTATTCAGCACATATATTAAAACCTAATATCAAAACGGTCAAATTCACCAGTATATGGCTTCTGCATGACCTGCACATCCGTAACACGCGCCATAGGCGCCCCTTCTCGCAGCAACGAGACTAAGTCCTCAACCCTGCTTTCTACCCCCTCCACAACAACTTCGACACACCCGTCATCCAGATTTTTAACATACCCCTTCAAGCCCAAAGCAGACGCGTGCTGCGCCGTAAAGGAGCGAAAGCCCACCATTTGAACCTTGCCTGAGATGAGAATTTCAGCGCGTATTTTAGTCATTTAAAATCCATAAACCTTGGGTGAATGCCCCTCCGACTTAGCTCGGCTTCTATCTCTTCAAAAAAGATGCCTTTGCCACACACGTGCTCATGTTTGTATGATGCAAGCTTCCCGCCAGGGTAGCCCATACTCGTGAGTTCAGCACCACAGGAGGGGCTTTTTGCCGCCCCGATGATTTCAATGTCTGCGCCTTTCTCGACCAGTTGCTGTATCATGTCAGCGTATGGCTTGAATAAATTGCGACAAAACTCCCTGTACATTGGAACGTCCAGCTGATTTTTTGTTACCTCCCAACGGCTCAGCCCGAGGTATATCGTTTCCGGGCATGGCAACTGTATCACTGGTCCATTAACCTTGAACGCAGTATCTCTAGCCTCAAACTTGGCGCCATTGCCAACCCGCAGGGTTGGGTTAAGCAGGCAGTGCGCAACTACTTTCACTTTCATGCTTTTCCAGCAATGAGCTTGATCGTATCTACCAGTCGGCAGGAATAACCCCATTCATTGTCATACCATGTCAGGACCTTTACCATGTTTCCTATTGCCATCGTTGACAGTCCATCCACAATGGCTGAGTGCGGATTTCCTATGAAATCTATTGAGACCAAAGGCTCCTCTATGTAAGAAAGGATACCCTTGAGTTGACTTTCTGCTGCTTTTCTGAATGCATCGTTGACTCCTTCTTTTGTAACGTCCTTCTTCAACTCAGCAACCATGTCAACGATCGATACATTTGCAACTGGAACCCTCATAGCCATTCCATCCAACTTGCCCTTCATCTGCGGCAATGCCAGAGAAGTTGCGACTGCAGCGCCGGTTGTAGTAGGAATAATTGACATCGCAGCAGCCCTTGCCCTGCGTAAATCTCTGTGCTGTAAGTCCAGAATTCTTTGATCGTTAGTATACGCGTGAACAGTCGTCATAAGTCCCTTCACAATGCCAAACGTGTCATCCAATACCTTTACGACTGGAGCCAAACAATTTGTCGTGCAAGAGGCGCAGGAGATAATTTTGTGTTTTTCTGGATCATACATATCATCATTTACGCCAATGACAATTGTCACGTCTGGCTCCTTTGCAGGTGCAGATATTATGACCTTTATACTATCGTTGTGCAGATGTTTGGATGCGCCCTGCCTATCTATAAACCTTCCAGTAGATTCCACCACGATATCAACACCGAGTTCGTCCCAAGGTAGATTGGCGGGGTCTTTCTCAGACAAGACTTTTATCTCTTTGCCATCCACAATGATTGCATCTTCCTTGTGTTCGACCTTAGCATCCAACGTTCCATGTACAGAGTCGTACTTTAGCAAATGCGCCAGCGTTCTCGCATCAGTAAGATCGTTTACAGCAACGAAATCAATGTCATCTTCATCTTTTGCAGCTCTGAACAAAATTCTCCCTATTCTACCGAAGCCATTTATTGCCACTTTAACCATTTTACATCCCTCGCGATATTATATGTTAAAGAGTAATGATGTTGGTTTTCATAAACTCATCGGATTCTTCATCTGACAATTTCACTTACGCACTTCGTGAATTATATATGCAGGATTGCCACATTCCAGCCCTTTTTAATGCCAAGAGATGTGGCGATTGGCTCGCACTTTGCCCGAAGAAGATATGCAATCGGCCCAAAATCGTATTCTGACAGCGCTTCGTAATTCGCCATGCCCTTGCTGATAATCAGCGAAGCATTTTTCAGTGCCTCTTTCAACTCGTTGGGCGCTTCATTTAGGTCAATACCTACGGCATTTGACCCGGTGGTCAATACCCGGTCCGCCTTTTTGCCGACCCCGGTCTCCTCTGCATCTTCCAGCGTGGCATCCGTGAGTATGGGAGCGCCCTTGACCGCTAATGTCACCTTTCCACCCAGTCCCTTAATCTGGTCCAGCACCAGTCCATCAAAGACGATTTCTCCACAGTTATCTGTAAGATATAGAACGTCGTCCAAGAGCACCTTCATCTTATCCGTATCGTCAACGTCCAGCCCTTTTTTGAACATATCCATGAAGTAGGCATCAAATTGTTCTTCGGGCTCAAATCCGAGCACGCCAAAGTCAAACGTATTTCCAGCAATGGATGCGATGACACTTCTACGAAATGCATCATCTTTGGTTGACGTTACCATTTCCTCCGCCATTGGAAGCAATTTCAGTGCGATTTCATTACTCATTTTCTTCTTTGTAACATATGGATCCTCATCGCCAAGAACCTCGTATGCCCTCCTGTGTATTTCGGTTGAGATATAGGTGGCTGGCGTGTTTATGGAAAAACTCTCATTCAACCACCGAATGCCTGCTTGAATAGCCCTCTGCTGAAGTTCCGGGTCATCTGTAGACAATGCTGCTTCATAATGCACCCTGGCCAGCAGGCAGGGCGCACATCTCGGGTGTGCTTTCAATAAATCACCGCACCGAAGTTTTAATGTAATAGGACATAAAGATTGTTTGTGATTAATATGGCAGAAGAAAAAAGTCCGAAAGAAATGAAGTTGGATGAATTGAAAAATTATGTTGACCAAAAATTCAAGGACGTAGAGGCAGCACTGCGAGAAGTAGAAGCGAAGGCGATAAAAGAGCCGGTCGGCAAGAGTTTAGAAGAGCCCCTCAGGAAATTTGAGGACCTTGCCATTTCGCTGTCGGCGCTGGCACTCGGCGTAGCATCAGATGTGGCATCCAGACTCAGCGAAACGGGAAAGGGAGAAGAATATGTGAAACTCGCCTCTGATTTAGGAGAGAAAGGGAAAGAGGCAAAGCTTAAACTGGCAGACAGTTTGGAGGCTCTAGCCAAAAAACTAAGAGAGTAGGCATCTCTTAATCTTTGTTACTCAATTATTTATGCAAACGAGACTAAAAGCGCCCGTGTGCAAACGCGCCGAATAATATTAGTGTTATTGATCGTATGTCTCATACTTCCGATAGCTGGTGCTACCGACATCGTCATCAATCCCGTATCCAGTCCCAATGGGGCAATCCTGCTAGTTGTGGATGGCCTGGGCTCATCTTATTTTTACCCTGAGTTTGTGCCATACGATTTAGATGGAAATGAATTGATGAAAGCTGAAGCCGACAACATCATATTAATCGCCGATGGCGGTGTGCGCGTTTTAGATGTTACAGCGCCCCAGCCGAAAACTACACCCGGGCACTCTATACTTGCCACAGGCTACTCGCATGCGAACCCATCGATAGTGGGATTTGATGATGCAACGATTTTTGACTCCGCACATAAGCACGATTACCTGTGCATTGCAGTGATGCAAAAGGGCGATTTTGAGGCTCTTAGGGCCAAACAGGATATTATCCTCTTCGATAGTTCCAACTCGCTCAAAACGCCGACCGCAGACCTGGAGATTAATGCCCAAGTGCCAGCAGATGTGGTTGAGTTGATGGAGGAATGGCAAAATGGTCTTCCATGTTATTTAGAGGGTAAAGAGGGAATCGAAAGATATGGTGCCTATAACAGGTGGGGTATTGATACATCAGATGCAATTGTGCGCCATATGTGCAACCACTATCCAAACCAGAAATTCCTGCTCACCGTGAATGTTGGCGCAGTAGATGTGGCCGGCCATTACAGGGGACCGGAACAGTATGTGAAATTGATCGAAGAACTGGATGGAGACATATGCAATCTTTACTGCACATGTTTCGAGAATGATTTAGCGCTTATCATAACCGCAGACCATGGGATGAGTTTCAGAAAGACGGAGAATGGCAGGTATGTAGGAGGGCATGCCTCGGATACATATGTAGATGCCGTGGAGAGCCGGCGAATACCGCTGATAATAAGCGGCCCAAATGTGCAAATCGGCATAATCAACGAAACACATGGTCAAGAGGACATTGCACCGACGCTGCTCAGTATACTAGACGTTACGGAAGTGCTGCTACACTCAGATGGAGGCACTATTCCCGTTAAAAAATACGCCAATCTGCGCGTCATCGCGGACTCACCCACAGAGATAACACTGCAGAGGGAGGGTGTTATCATATATTCCATTACTGATGAAGATGTTACATTCATCGGACTGGCGCCAGGAGAGTATACAATTTCAACAGGCAGGCATACAATGAGCGTAAATTTAGACTCGGACCAGGTGATTGAAATCGAGGCATCCTCATATGACGGGACAGTTCTGGCTGCCGCAATAATATCTGTAATTATGATTGGCGGCGGATTGACAATCAGAGAGATTATAAAGGAATGACCTATGCGATATTACCATTTGTTATAAATAACATACAAAATTATTACTCCTTATATGGGCAAAACCGTCGAGGAAATCAACCAGAAAATCAGGGATGGCAGCGTTCATGTCGTCACCGCCGAGGAAATGACAGCGATAGTGGAGACGCTTGGTCCAGAAGGCGCAGCCAAAGAGGTAGATGTAGTCACCACTGGTACGTTTGGTGCGATGTGCTCTTCGGGTGCAATACTCAATTTTGGACACGCGGACCCGCCAATAAAAATGCAAAAACTCTGGCTGAATGATGTAGAGGCATATGCAGGCCTGGCAGCAGTGGATGCATATATCGGCGCCACACAGGTATCTGAATCGCGAGGAATGGAATATGGCGGCGGGCACGTGATAGAGGAGTTGGTGTCAGGGAAAGCTGTTGTGCTACGCATCAGTGGAAGTGGAACTGACTGTTACCCCTTAAAGAATGTCGAGACGATGCTTGCAATAGAAGACCTAAATCAAGCAATTATGATCAATCCAAGAAATGCATATCAAAGATACAATGCAACAACCAACACATCCGACCAAACCATGCACACATATATGGGCCCCCTGCTCCCGGATCTGGGCAATGTGATATACGCAGGATCCGGAGCTCTATCACCACTCTCCAATGACCCGACATATGCCACGATTGGCATGGGAACGCGCATCTTTTTGTGCGGCGCTCAAGGATACATAATAGGCGAGGGTACACAGCATGACCCGAAAAACAACATGGGAGCCCTGATGGTCAAAGGCAATTTAAAAGAGATGAGTTCTGAATTCGTTAAAGGTGCCTCATTCCACAAATACGGCACAACACTCTATGTGGGCCTTGGTATTCCGATACCAATTCTTAATGAAGATATTGCTTTGTGCACAGGGATAAGCGATGCAGAGATTAAAACCGAAGTTTTAGATTATGGGGTGCAGAGAAGAGAGAAGCCCGTACTCGGAGAAGTCACATACGAAGAGTTGAAATCCGGTTGTATAGAGATTAATGGCAAAGAAGTTAGAACAGCCGCCATCTCGAGTTTATATGTAGCCAGAAAAGTCGCAGAGTCGCTCAAAGACTGGATTTTAAAGGGAGAATTCATGTTAACCACGCCCATAGAGGGGCTATCCACTAAACCGGGAGTTAAACCGATGAGGCAAACGGGTGGGCTGCTGCTTGTCAAGGATGTCATGACGGCTGGCATTGGTACCATAAAACCAGATGTAAGCATCGAAGAGGCGGCGAAGAGAATTATAAAGGGGCAATTCAACCATCTCCCAGTGGTATCCGATGATGGCAGGTTAATGGGCATCATCACCACCTGGGACGTGTCGAAGGCTGTCGCCCTTGCTAAGCGAGGCAGGGTGGAGCAGATTATGACGCGCAAGGTTGTTGTAGTTAATCCAAGGGACCCCATAGACATAGCTGCCCGTAAATTAGAACAACACAATATCTCGGCGTTGCCGGTAATTGATGCCAAGCGAAAGGTCATCGGCATTATCACCAGTGAGGATCTGAGCAAATTGCTTACAGGAGGGGGACGTAAATGAAGATAATGCTGTGTTTCAACTCCCAGATAATAAAAAAACCACTGATCGCAGAAGTCATATTAGAAACTGGTGCCTTGGTGAACATCAACAAAGCAACCATAGACATTACCGGCGGCGAGTTAATCATAAACGTTCCTGATGAAGATGCGAAAAAGGTCATTAAATCGTTTAAATCACGTGGGGTTGACATCATCACTCTGGAAAAACCAATCGTTCGCACAGACGAGGAGTGTGTACATTGTGGAGTGTGTATTTCAGTCTGCCCAACCAACGTGTTCAAGTATGAAGCCGATGGCAGCGTTTCCATGGACCACAAGGAGTGCATCCAGTGCGGAGCGTGTATAACGGCCTGTCCGCACAACGCCCTTAAATTATCTAGATAATTTATGAAAAGCAGATTTCAGTTAAAGGAAACCGTCGTAACAATCATTTCTGATGCTCCGTATATTGAAGCTGCCCGGCAGGCGATTATGGAGCACAGAAGGCAACTCGAGCGGTACATCACATTCGACCCCTTTTTTAGAGTTACGATGGAACCACATCCTATGCCAGAGGAAAGGCCAGAAATCGTGAAAAGGTTGTTCTTGGCAGGGAACGCAGTGGGCGTCGGTCCAATGGCCGCAGTAGCCGGCACCATAGCAGAACTGGCTGTAGAGGCAGCGCTGGACAAAGGCGCAAAGCATGTAATAGTGGACAATGGCGGAGATATAGCATTGTTCACCGATAAGCCCGTATTAGTCGGAATATACGCTGGCGGATCGGCTGCTAAGCACCTGGCGTTTCAGGTGGAAGCGCATGAATCAAAAGGGATATGTACCTCCTCAGGCAGGGTAGGGCCTTCAATCAGTTTCGGTAATGTGGATGCAGCTACGGTTATAGCCAAAAGTGCATCGCTCGCAGATGCTGCTGCGACGGCGCTTGGCAATACAGTCGTCGGAAACTCAAAGAAGGAGATAGAAGGGGCATTCGACGTCATAAAGAGCGTGGATGGTATAGAAGGTGCCATCCTGATCAAAGATGACCACATAGGAATGTGGGGCAAACTTCCAAAGATAGTAAAGGCGCCTGTAAATCCAGATTTTATCACCCGACCATAAGACTGGCGAGTTTGTTTAGGAATATGTTAAATCTAGCGAAACTTATTTATAGATGCAATACATAAAACAATACATAGAGTAAGACAAAAAATAACACGCAAGATAATACAAGGAGTAATACAAGCATGAAATTCAAAACAAAATTGTGGCAGAGGGGGAAAACAAGCTTCGCGTCCACGATTCCACACACCGTTTTATTGCAGTTAGATCCCGATGAAAAAAAGTATCATGTGGTCTGGGAGTTCAGTGAACCCAACAAATGGACCGTAACCCTGGAGGAGTTGGGGTCAGAAACCCTGTCGTCTGCTGATAAATAAAGAATCTATGAAAGGAGGTGAATGTCGATGAGTGATCCGCTTGTAATAATTCATGAAACCGCGGCTGTAGTTATGACCGTCGTAGTTTCGCTTACCATTCTGTTTGGATTGTAATTTAGGGTGAGAATCTGGCAAATATGCAGCCGATGAAGTCAGTGAGACTGTGGTGAAGGTGGCTGATTATCTGGCTCACTTAAGGCGTTAACTATGGCGCGGTTACCTTCCTGCCATTATTGTTAGTGGTTAAGCCTACGGGACATTTCATATGGCGCATTTTAGGTCCTATTTTTAGAGATATGAGGTGCCAAAACAGCCCTCACAATACTTTTAAGCATGAAGGAAATATTATCTTTAACTGATAGCATGCCAGGAAACATAATACATATTTGCGGCCCAGAACATTCGGGAAAAACATATATGGCGCTAGGCATGGCTGAAAGGCTGGAAAAGGATTTTGATTTATCGCGCGTGATTGTCGACGTTAATGATATCTTTACTACACAGAAAAAATTGATAACGAAAAGCCCTACGACGATAGTGATAGATTCGCCGAAGGAGGCTCCACTCCCAACCACCAGTAAATACAAACTTGTCGAAACCATAATTCACTTGGCAGCCAGAGGCAATAACATAATAATGACCGGATATCCTGGCGATAGCCTGTATGAAGCGCTGGTTAAAACGTCGACCAAGTTCGTGGCTTCGCGCGACGTCAACATAATCGGGATCGATCTGCACAGTTACAACGAGCCGGATTATCTGAAAATATTGGGCATAGAGCCAAGTAAAGGCCTTATGAACAAGTACGATGCGAAATTCAAAGAGGCTATAACGAAGTAGGTTCTTGCATGGCGATGAACCTCGATGGAATACGGATACTGATATGCATCCACCTTTTAGTCTACTCGTGCTACTCTGATTTTAAGACCAGACGAGTTCCTAATAAGATATGGCTCCCGATGATTGGCATTGGCGTTATTTTGGCATTCGTCGATTTCATCACTTATGGCCCTGACTTTTTCATCCACTTCGCATTTTCCGTGGTCCTACTCTCTGTATTTGCGTACCTGCTCTTCAAGATAAACGCCTTTGGCGGCGCAGATGCCAAGGCCATCATTACCCTGTCCATACTAATCCCAACATTTCCTTCTTTTGTACTATTTGGGCGCGCCCTGCCATTAACCGGCATTCCACCGCTTAATCTGTTTGCCTTCAGCGCCCTCGGAAATGCTGTATTGCTATCCCTTGTAGTGCCCATTGCGCTCTTCATCTACAACCTGACTCAAAACCCAGAAGAAGTGATCGAGAAGCCGTTGTACTCGTTCATAGGCTACAAATCAGAGATATCTAAATTGAAAAATCAGCACATTAGATTAATCCAAGATTTCGTTGAACAGGACGACAGAGTCGCCCCAAGGTTCAGATTTAATGGTGTGCAAATAGACGATGCGCTTATAGAGAGACTTCGGCGCCTGTCCAAAGAGGAGAAAATCCCGGAGAAGGTATGGGTAATGCCTGGTTTGCCTTTTATGATTTCGTTGACGGTTGGATTTGCCACTGCCCTGATCTATGGAGACATTATCTACCTGATTACTCTATGTATGTTGGGGATGTGAACCCAAAAAAGATTAAGGCATGAGTTGATATCTGTAATGATGCGAGCAATGTTAAATTCAGAGGATGGCGTCTCACCAGTAGTCGGGATGCTCCTGATATTAACCATTATAATTCTCTCAATAACGGTCATCTGTGTGGGAGGATTGCCCTTGATAAACGCTGCGAGAGAGTCCGCCCACCTTCAAGGAATGCGCAATTCGTTTGCTGTGCTCCACGCCGATATAGAAGAGGTTGTTCGGGGACCCATTGTAGGTGTGGGACCCGCCAGAATCACGAGGATGAACGTTGGCGGTGGCGCATTAAGTGTGGAGCCTAATCCTATTATTGGCAGATTTATGGTGGATAATGGAACTAGCGTACTTGACGTCAATCCTGGTATCATCACATACGAATACGCAGAACAAACGATCGCCTATGAAAATGGTGCGACGTTCTCGAGATACAGGTCTGGCGCAGTCATGGATTCTACCCCGCTGATGTACGTCCAGAGAGCGGACGGCAACAACATCACAGTTATGATTCACGTGGTCAACATCACAGGAACTGATTCATCTGTTGGAGGAAAGGGATTTGCAAAGGTGCTGACGACGTATGAGGGGTTTATATCGTGCGTGTCTGGTGAAACACAGCCAAATGCACAAACTGTAACAATAACGATTTGGAGTGAATACTATGATGCGTGGGGAAAGTATTTTGAGAGAGAGTTGGAGCGCATAGGGGCAAATGATACTATAACCTACAATGATGGTAGTAAGACAGTAACGATCACAATTACAAACATAGACCCAGGAACGCCCGACATCTACCTGTGCGTCCACGAAACCCAGATCAGTGCGCAGGTGGAGTGATTTTTGTGTTTTCTCTTAAGCGATTTGCCAAGGACGAGAGCGCCCAAGCGGTGACACTGGATTACATCCTCATACTCTCGCTGACCGCGATTTTTCTGGGCGGGTTGCTCCTATCATTTGGCATGGTGAAGGACACCGTCTCGGCGCAAGCGATGAGAGCGCAGTACAAAGACATCGGGAATGCGATAGTTGGAACAATTGCTGATGCATACATGACTGGACTGTATAATGGAGTTGCCACGAAAACGATCCAGATTCCTATGCAAGTAGCAGGACAGAGCTATATCATCGAAACCTGCAATAAAACGCTCTATCCGGGCAGTGAGTTGCAAGCCCTTAAAATCTCGGCAGGCCGCACCGACATTGAGGTCTACGTTCCGCTTAACAACATCGACAAGAATATCAACGTTTCTGGCATAGTTACCAGCAGCGCCGGACAAATCGTGGTGCAATATGATGGGGCCAATATAACCCTCAGGAGCGATGAGTGAGATGCGTAGCATAACAGATGACCAAACTGCTGCGATTAGCCTTGATTTTATGACTGCCATCGCGATTTTTGTAGTTGCATTTCTATATGTCGTCTACTCGCTTTCTGGGGCAATTACACCATACACCGGTGAATCCAAGAGCATCTATCCCGTTGCAAGCAGGATGAGTGAGATGTTGGTGAGTGACCCTGGGGCACCAGAAAACTGGGAGAATGACTGGAAAACTGGCGATTATGCGAATGTTGGCAGGATTGGCCTTGCAGTAGACAATGAAAGCCACAACGTCCTTGATAAGAGCAAGGTCGATGCGCTTATGCACAGCTCTACAAAAGGACTGACTTGGTGGGAGTTTGGCGCAAAGACGAACACGACAGAGCAATATGATAACGCCACAAGAGCGCTTGGCTTGAAACCCTATGATTTTTACATGCAAATTCGCCCAATTAATACTACATTTAATAATTATGCCAATCAAAATGTCACCAGTGCCGGTGATATCTGCAAAATAGAGCGGATCGTCACGATAAAAGATGGCACCTATGCCGAGTATAGGCTCATTCTGTGGATGTGGTAAGATGTTTCGTTCAGACAACAAAGCGCAGATGCACACTTTTGAGGCCATAATTGCTGCGATTCTGATGGTCGGCGCCGTGATGTTTATTAGTGTGACTGCACCTATGGGCACGCAATCTGCCCAGCAGTATTCTGAGGTACAACTAAAAATTTATGGAAGGGATGCGTTGAACGTGCTAAGTGTAGAGGACAAACTTCAGAATAACGAATTAGATGTAAATCTTGGAAAACTTCTGCCGGAAAACGTTGGATATAATGTCATCGTCTATGATGGCGCGGGCACTCCCATCTCAAGCACCAACAGAATAACTGCACCCAACGCAGTAGTCGTGTATTGTATCACGTCAATTGGTGGTGATGTTAAGGAGATTAGGGTAACGTTGTGGTATAAATGACGCATAGTTCGAAATTTAGGAGAAACGAGAAGGCACAGATAATCACCCTTGCTGGGGTAATCATAGCACTTACCATAGTGCTTCTCGCCATCGTGATTAACACCGCAGCGATCTCCGGGCAGAGGACGGTAACGCAAGAAGTTGATGATGCGCATTACGTGTTCAAAAATGTGCGGGATGTATATGGGGATGTTTTATGGCAAGCGTCTAGTGATGGGTTTGACCCATTTAAAAATGACAGCTTAAAGTCGGCCGAAGTAGATATGACAAAAATGTGCAATGCGCATGGTTTTTCTCTCCTCTTTAAAGACAAGTTCTATGATAACTCTGTCAACCCTCCCACTGCCGCGGCGCTACTCATTTTCTCAGATGGAGATACTATGTACAAGGATCGTGTAACATACACTCTAGCCTTGATAGTGCGAAGACTACAGTTTGTTGGGGGCACTCTTAATGTGAGCACTTTCAACAAGTTGAATGATACAATTTCGTTCAACGTCACAAACATCGCATCCCAAAATGTGACCATAGATAAGATGAATGTGAGTTGGATTCCTGATGAGGGTGAGAAACTGAGAGAGATACGGATTGACGGAGTGAATGTCTGGTGGGGTTCGGCTGATAGTGGCAAAATAGTTGATCTCAAGACATATGCAACGATAGATTCGGGAGATACCGTACCGATTACACTGATATTCAATAAAAATATGGCCGACAAAATCTTCACCGTGGAGTTCATTTACACAGACGGCCTCTCGGACTCCGTCACATTTGAGACGTGAAAACGAAAACTAAAAATCAATGAACGTAAAGTTTGATTTGGTAATCCATGAAAACAAAAATCCGACAATTTAGGGAAGCAGATTTAGAAGCCGTCCTTGACATCGAAAGAGAATTTCCCCCGACATCTAGAGGGTTGATAACGAAAGATGATGTCGTGCGCTTATCTAAACAAAGCCCCAAAACGTGTTTGGTCGCGGAAAAAAAAGGCGAAGTGGTCGGCTTCATATTTGGCGAATTGGAAGAGGGTTCGTGTGTTATAAGATTTTTTCAGGTTCTTCCAGAATATTTGGGAGATGGCATCGTTACTGACCTGATTGGCGGGGTTGAAAAATCGACAAATGCGAGGGTTTTGTTGAAAGGGTAAGTAAAAGTATCGCTTTGAGGTATAGTTGTTAAAGTAAAATAATAGGTGATGATTCGATGTTACTTGAATTATTGATCCGATTTTTCCCTTCTAGAATTATTTTATGGCTTCTTTCTAAAGTAATAGCCCCTCTTCAGAGAGCAATATTAAACAGCATCTCCCACCAGGTGATAATAAAAGAGATTGAAAGTCATCTTGAAACTGCTTATGCACATCCGCCAGTATCTTTTCGACTTCTTTTGGATAGTAAAGCACCTATTAAACTAAGAACAGAGCGAGTCGTGATGAGTATCAATTTAGAGGGGATACCTTTTGATAAGTTCATTTGGTCTCGAGGGGATAAAGGAATACACGAAGAGTTCTTAGGCGCCGTAGATGATGTGCCTGCTCTAGAGGGCGGAAATATCGTGTTTAAATATACCCCACCCATGTATTCTTATTTTAATATTTCCAGGATATACCTGAGAGGCTATATCAGATTCAGATGTTTGTTTGGTGCTTTTAATTTATTGATAGAAGAACCGATTAAGATAAAAGATGATGAGAAAGATAAGGCTATAAGGAAGATTAAAGAATACTATAAGGATTTCTTCTAAGAAACCCTACAAATTCCGTCTTTTTGTTCATTTACAAAAGTTTAAAAAGCAAAAGGTTAAAACCTACATTAGTATCTACTGTTGAGGGTGTTGAAAATGGACAATAAGCATCATGTAAGGAGACAAAACAGATTCATGCCTAAAGTTATTGATGATTTATTTACAGAAAGTAATTCTGAAATTGCGAGAAAAGTAAATGAAGATAAAGATTCAATGTCCTCCAAGGTGCCAGGAATAAATCATCGAGCTCATGGACATGGAGTAGGGTCTAATATCAAATATCTTCAAAAACATGGATTAAGAGGGTGGAAGGCTGGAATTCAGCATGACTTGGATGACGTCAGAGATACATTGGGAAGAGATGATAAAAGTAAAATAGGACTTGTAAAAGAATTAATTAATGTCCGAAGAAGGAAAAAGGAAATTCAATAAAAAGCAATCCCCAAAGTAAACTAACCCCCATCCGGAATCGGATCAAGGACCTCTAAACCGAGAGTCTTAAAAGCCTTGTCATGCGTAAGGATTTTTATCGTGTGATTTTTCTTCATCATGGCGACTATGGTAGCATCTCTACCTCCAATTGGTTTCTGCCATGATGTGGAAAGTTCATCGATGGATGCATCCAGATTGGATAGATCAAACGATTCTATCGCCATCGTAGACAGGCGCATCAGTTTCTTGATTTTATGTTTGAGCTCCTCCCTGGGCATATCTGATACTTTGTAAAGATAGTGGGAGACCTCCATCCAGATGATGGTATTGGTCAGAATTTCCTCGCCGTTCCCAATAATTTCATCGACTTTTGGTTTCACATATCGATGTTCTTTAGTAGATTGATCCAAGTAATAGCAGAGGATATTGGCATCAATAACGATCATTCGCTCACAGATCCCGTGTCCACATTTCTTTGATCTTTAGAGGGGCGATCTCCCTGACCTTGGTTTTTTTAATCTTTTTTGCCAAATCCTCCGCCTCTTTTATGAACTCCCTTGGGCTTATTGGCTTGGTGATTATAATCTCATCATCTCGCCCCTCTATGATGATTTCGTCATTTGGTTTGATACCTACTTTTCCCCTGATCTCACTAGGGAGTGTTAGTCTACTTCTATCATCTATCTTGGTTACTATACCCATTGTTTCCCTCAAATACCCATAACGTGGGAATATATAAAAAGTTTTCTACTCAACACTCTGAATCAGCGTGATAACCTCGTTGAACTCGGCTTCTCCATCGATTAGAACGATTGTGGTTCCCTGATATATAAGGTCCTCAACAGGAGTCAGCGCACCCACTATGATGGTCGACCCGTCGGCATTCCACATCGCCAAGACGGCCTTCACCCTTACAGAGCCACCCTCATAGTTGATGGTTCCTTCATAAATTCTGGCATTTGCTGTATGTCCGCTGGCGATTGAGATCGTTCTGGTTCCTGTCTGTTGTAGATCGGGGATGAGTTCCCTCGCTTCTTGTAGGAGCTGTTCCTCTCCCAAGCTGAATAGCAAATCGGCTGGTGGACTGATTCCCAATGGCAGTACTATCCGGAGGGTCATCAGGTAGGATGATGCACTTGATATCGGCACACCCGTATCGCTTGCCATTATATCCTCTAACGCCTTGTCCTTGTAGACTACCATTGAGGTATTCACATTAATCGTGAATCCGGATACGCTCGTTTCCAATGTCTGCTTCTGTATTTCTCCTTCTTGAGCCCATCCGAGCTGTGCAAGCGCGGCTTCACTTACCCTTGCAGGAGCCGCTTCTCCGGGCTCTAAACAACCAGCAGAAGCAGTAAGAATTGTCAGAATGATCAAAATTGAGAGTATCTTCTTCATAACGTTGCACGTTTATCCCCTTTAACGCCTATTAACTTTTTCGTGATAACCTTCATAATGCATTATGACATTAAGATGAAATCGATGTTATGAGCCACAATGCACTACTCCTCATTGGAAATAGCATGCACGACGCCAGCCTCTATTACTTCACGAGATTTCTAACGTCGAGCACGGTCACCTATATAAGAAAGGGCAAGAAGGAATTTATCGTGCTCTCCCAGATGGAGGTAGAGCGCGCGAAGAAGGAGTCGAGAATCGAGGATATTAGACCTACTACTGACTACGATGTCAAAGAGTTAATTAAAAAATACCAAGACCCAAAGAAGGTCCGCTGTGAGTTGTTATACAGGATTCTACGTGAGGAGAAAGTAGAGCAGATAAAAGTGCCAGCCAATTTTCCATTCTTTCTCGCAGAATGGCTGCAGAAAAAAGGCATCGGCATAACCCTGACAGAAGACCTCGAGAAGGTTAGAGAGGTCAAGAGTAAAACTGAAATAGAGTGCATCATCAGGGCGCAACGCGCATGTGAAAAAGCGATGAAGGCTGCGATAGATGCCATCAAAAGCGCAAAGATAAGAGGAGATTCTCTGGATATTACATCAGAGAGAGTGAGATGCATTATAGAACATGCATTGGTGGATGAACAATGCACAACCAATGACACCATTGTGGCATGTGGCAAGCAGGCAAGCAACCCTCATTGCACAGGCCATGGAATGCTTAAAAAAGATGCACCGATTGTTATCGATATATTTCCGTATCACAGAAAGGAGCGCTACCACGCAGACATGAGCAGGACCGTACTGAGAGGCGATGCTTCGGCGGAAATCGTCGACATGTATCAGGCGGTTTTAGATGCACAAAATGTTGCATTTGATACCATCAAGGCGGGTGTTACAGGCGAAGATGTGCATAACGTGGTGTGTGATTTATTTGAAGAACGCGGATACGGCACTGAGAGGAAAGGGGCAAAAACAGGGTTCATTCATTCCACAGGACATGGTGTCGGTATCGAGATTCACGAAGGGGCTTCTTTAAGCATAGGAGGTGGGGCGCTGAAGGCGGGCAACGTCGTTACCGTGGAGCCGGGATTATATGACCCCATGATAGGGGGGGTTAGGATAGAGGATATGGTCCTTGTCAGCGCCAAGGGTTGTAAAAATCTCACGAAGTTTCCAAAGCAGTTGGTGATATGATGATGGGCGAAGATGTAGTCGAAAAGTATTGCAAAGCGGGCAGGATTCTTGCCGAGGTCAGGGCAGAGGTAGTTAAGATGGTGAAACCGGGCGTTTCACTGCTGAAAGTCGCAGAATTTGCGGAAACGCGCATCAAGGAGAAGGGGGGTATGCCCGCATTCCCGTGCAACATTTCGCGAAACGATATAGCAGCACATGCAACTCCTTCAGCCAACGATACTTCGATCTTCGAAGATGATATGGTAAAACTCGACATAGGTGTGCACATAGATGGCTACATTGCCGATACAGCCATAACCGTTGATTTAAGCGGAAATCCTGAGCTGGTAAAAGCATCCGAGGTTGCTCTAGAGAATGCCATTGGCATAATCCGCGCAGGCACCAGTACTGTGGAGATAGGCGCCATTATTGAAAAAACCATAAATGAATTTGGCTACAAGCCCGTGGCAAATCTCACGGGACATGGGCTCGATAGATACGTGCAGCACGCAACCCCATCCATTCCAAACAGGCACGTTGAACAGGGTGTGCGTCTTAAAGCAGGAGATGTCATCGCGATTGAACCATTTGCGACAAATGGCGCAGGACACGTATCTGAGAGAGGGGGAGCCGAGATATATAAAGTAGATAGGCTAAAACCAGTGCGATTGCCTGCTGCAAGGAAATTACTAAAGGAGCTCGATGAATACAAAGGACTTCCATTTGCGAAAAGGTGGTTGTGCCAAAACAAATTAGATTTCATGTTGAACCAGTTGGAGGCGGTGGGGATTCTTCATTCTTACCCTGCCCTCAAAGAGGATGCTGGAGGACTGATTTCGCAGGCAGAACACACACTCATAGTGGAAGAAGATGGTTGCCAGGTCATTTCCAGATGATTCAATACATATATTTTAAGATGATTGACGCATATTTACGCAGTGTTTGGGGTCATACTAAATGGTGAATGCTGAGCGATTTATAGAACTGGGCATTGAAGAGATTGGGCAAAGTGTCAAGGACAAAGCCATCATCGCCCTCTCGGGAGGGGTTGACAGTTCAGTATGCGCAGTACTGGCGCACAGAGCCATCGGAGACAGATTAATTCCCATCTTCGTCGACACAGGACTGATGCGCAAGGGCGAAGTTGAGCGAATTAAGAAAACGTTTGGGCACATGAATCCGCACTTCATAGAGGCGAGCGAGCGATTTTTGGGCGCGCTGAAGGGTGTGAGAGATCCGGAAAAGAAGCGAAAAATCATAGGTGAGACGTTTATCAGGGTATTTGAGGATGCAGCACGAAAGGAGAACGTGCGCTACCTCATCCAGGGGACCATCTACCCAGACAGGATTGAGTCCGAGGGCGGAATAAAGTCGCACCACAATGTAGGAGGACTGCCTGTAAAGATAGGGTTTGATGCCATCATAGAGCCGCTACGCGATTTGTACAAGGATGAGGTGCGGGAGGTAGCGAGAGCATTGGACCTGCCAAAGGAGATATGCGAAAGGATGCCATTTCCAGGACCCGGATTGGCAGTCAGGATAATTGGCGAGGTAACCAAAGAGAAGTTGAAAGTAGTGAGAGAGGCAAACGCCATCGTAGAGGATGAGATAGTGGACGAGTTTCGTCCCTGGCAGACATTTGCCGCTGTGCTTGAGAGAGGGACAGGTGTGAAAGGAGACAAGCGTATCCATGGCTGGATTGTCGCGGTTAGGGCGATAGAATCTAGAGATGGCATGACGGCTACGCCAATGGTGCTGCCCTGGAAAAAACTGAAGCACATAGCATCCAGGATTGCCAACGAGATTCCTGAGGTGGCAAGGGTCGTATATGACATAACACCAAAACCACCCGCCACCATAGAGTTTGAGTGAGAGATGATGAGCGAGAAGGATGTAATGGAGAAGTACGCAAGGTATGTGATGCAGACATACACGCGCCAGCCCATCGTGTTAAAAGAAGGAAAAGGAGCAGTCGTAAAAGACGTCAATGGCAAGGAGTACATAGACTGTGTAGCTGGCATCGCTGTCAACAACGTTGGCCACTGCCACCCAAGGGTGGTCTCTGCGATTAAGGAGCAGGCAGAACATTTGATACATATTTCTAATTTGTACTACAATGAGCCGCAGGCCCAACTGGCAGAAAAAATAGTAGAGCTAACGCCAATTGACAGGGTGTTCTTCTGCAATTCTGGAACGGAAGCGGTCGAGGCAGCGCTAAAACTCGCCAGGAAAGCATCTGGCAAAAAGGAGTTTATCGCCGCGGAAGGCTCCTTCCATGGCAGGACTCTTGGAGCGCTGAGCATCACCTACAAAGAGAAATACAGGAAACCATTTGAACCGCTGATTCCCGGTGCCAGATTTGTGCCGTACAATGATGTTGATGCGATACAGGATACGATAAACAATGAAACGGCAGCCGTCATATTAGAGCCAATTCAAGGCGAGAACGGCATACGCATACCGTCGGAGGGATATTTGGGGGCTGTGAGAGATGTCTGCGATGAGAAAGACGTTCTGCTCATCCTCGATGAGGTGCAGACAGGTTTTGGCAGGACTGGAAAATGGTTCGCATATGAGCATTACGGCGTAGAGCCGGATATAATAACCATGGCAAAGGCGCTGGGCGGTGGTTTTCCCATGGGTGCGATGTGCGCCAAGGAAGATGTAGCCAGGTGTTTTAAAGCAGGCGACCATGCCTCAACCTTTGGTGGAGACCCTTTGGCATGTGCAGCTGCTTTGGGCTCAATAGCCGCGATAGAAGAGGAGAATTTAGTACAGAGGGCAGAGAAGGTTGGCGCATACTTCTTGCAGAAATTGCGCGACCTACGACATGAATACGTCATAGAGATAAGAGGCAAAGGGCTGATGATAGGGATAGAGCTGAGCATAGACGGCAATGCAATCGTTGATATGGCCAGAGAAAAAGGTGTGCTGCTCAACTGCATCTCAGATAGAATTATCAGAATCGTGCCGCCACTCGTCATCACCGAGCAACAAATCGACAGGGTGGTGGAAGTGCTTGGTTGAGATAAGGAAGTCTATCAGTGGAATCAATAAATACGCGCCCAGCAAGACTACAGAAGAGGTAACAAAACAGTATGGATTATCGCCCGCAGATATTATCAAATTAGGGGCGAACGAGAACCCACTGGGACCGTCACCAAAAGCAGTCCAGGCAGTAAGAGAGTACGCAGATGCCATCAGCATGTATCCATCTGCTGACGCCATCGAATTAAGGGCTGCGCTGTCTAAATATACTGGCTATCCAACAGAGCAGATAGTAGTCGGAAATGGTATGGATGGCGTGATTGATGTCACAACACGATTATTTGTTGAAAAGGGCGATGAAGCCATTATCTTACCCCCCACGTTTTCCTATTACGAGCTTTTCACCCTGATGTGCAGCGGGATTCCGCGATTTGTGCCAAGAAAGTCAAATTTTGATATAGACGTTGATGCGCTGATTGATAATATAACCAAGAAGACCAAGGTGATCTTCCTGTGCTCTCCCAATAATCCCACGGGGAATGTAATTGGCGAAAAAGAACTGCTGCAGGTGTTAGATGCCACAGATGCAGTAGTCCTGGTAGATGAAGCATACGTAGAATTTGCAGATTCGTCAGCAATCGAACTTGTAAGGGAGTGTGAAAATCTCGTGGTCACGCGCACCATGTCAAAGGCGTTCGGATTGGCAGGACTGAGAGTTGGCTATGGTATCGTCCCTCCCTGGATTTTCAGGGAGTATATGAAAGTGTTACCTGCCTTTAGTGTCAATCACATCGGAATAGTTGCAGGAATAGCAGCATTGGAAGATAAAGAGCATCTTCAGTCCACGATACAAACCGTAAAAAAGGGAAGAGCATATCTTACAAAGAATATTCCTTTCAAGACGTATCCCTCGCAGGCGAACTTCGTGCTGGTAGACGTCTCGCCACTGAGCGCTGAAAAGGTGTGCGAAGCCCTGATGAAAAAGGGCGTCATCGTGCGGGATTGCAGCTTGGTCAGGGGCGCTGGCAAATCCCTGATTCGCGTGAGCGTTGGCACGAGCGATGAGAATCGGCGTGTTGTAGGAGCGTTAAGAGAGGTCGCGCCTTGAAAATAGCCATCACTGGGACACCTGGTACCGGTAAAACTTCTGTCTGCAGAATTCTTAAGAAACGCTATCCTGTTATCGACCTGAACGAACTTATCGAGGACGAGAAACTCTATACCGGAATGGACAAAGAGCGAAATACCAAGATAGTGGACACGAGTACGCTAATAGAGCATGTAGCCCGTCTGGACCTAAAAAATACAACTATATTCGAAGGACATTTAGCGCATTATTTGCCCGTCGACATCGTTATCGTGCTCAGGGCATCACCATCTGAACTCAGGAAACGACTGGGCAAAAAGGGATTCAGCGAGGCTAAAGCCAAGGAGAATATCGAGGCGGAGGCGTTGGATGTCATTTTGGTAGAGGCAGTCGAGAGAAGTGACAACGTATATGAAATCGACACATCCAGTAAAGACATCGAGGAAGTTGCAGAGCGCATCATAGATATTATCGAAGCCCCAGAGAAGTACAAGAACAGATACAAACCTGGAAGCGTGGACTGGAGCGGGGAGGTATTTGGTTGACGCTAGACTCACTAAGGCCAAGGGCAGAAAAAGCGATGATACCACTTGCGGGAGCGTTGGAGCGTATAGGAGTTACTCCGGATATGCTGTCAGTTGCATCCCTCATATCTGCCGTGCTGGCAGGCGTTTTGTTTTGCTACACGCCCAGTAAGACGTTTCTATTCCTCGCTGCAGTGATGGTATTTTTAAATGCATTCTTCGATGCGGCAGATGGTGCGGTAGCAGCGCAGATAGGCGCGACGAAAAGAGGCGACTTTTTAGACCATGTGCTTGACAGATATTCAGATATTTTCATCATATGCGGCATCTTTTTTGGGGGCTACGCTCCCTGGCAGGTTGGCGTAGTGGCCATAACAGGAGTCCTGCTGACAAGTTATATGGGGACGCAGGCGCAAGCCCTCGATATAGAGCGGTATTACGGCGGCATTCTGGGCAGAGCTGATAGATTGGTGATAATATTCCTCGCCGCCATTGCGAATGTCGCGTACGTAAATGAAATCTATGGAATGCCAATCCTGGGGTGGATGTTAGTTGCGGTGGCGATTACAAGCCATCTAACTGCCATCCAGCGATTTACATATATCTGGCGCGCGCTGTCAAAATAGGGTTAAGCTACATTGGCACTCATATGCTCGTCTCAAGCAAACATCGCGCCGGTATCACGTGATGGTTGCATCTTCTGTGTAGTCAAAACCTTCTTCGCAGCCTCTTCAAAGTCGCTCATCGTTACTATGTCTTTGCCTAAGCGAATCGCAAACATGCCGGCTTCCATCGCGATTGCCTTTAGGTCAGCACCGCTTAGACCTTCTGTGATAGGTGCCATTTGTTCAAGCTTGACATCGTCTGCGAGATTTATGCCCTTGGTGTGAATCTTGAGTATCTCCGCCCTTGCGTCAGAATCAGGCAAAGTCACCTCAATCAACCGATCGAATCGACCTGGCCTAAGCAACGCTGGGTCGAGAATGTCCAATCGATTAGTTGCCCCTATAATCCTGACGTTTCCCCTTGCATCAAAACCGTCCATCTCAGCTAATAATTGCATGAGCGTCCGCTGTACTTCTCTGTCGCCGGATGTGGCGCTCTCAAGTCGCTTTGCACCTATCGCATCCAGCTCATCAACGAAGATGATGGAAGGAGATTTCTCCCTTGCCATCTCAAATAGTTCGCGAACAAGTCGTGCGCCCTCGCCAATGTACTTCTGCACCAGTTCGGAGCCTACAACTCTAATAAACGTAGCATTCGTTCTCTGTGCGACCGCCTTCGCAAGCATCGTCTTTCCAGAACCAGGAGGTCCATGAAGCAAAACGCCCTTTGGAGGCTCAATTCCCACCTTGGCAAACATCTCCGGCTTTATCAGCGGCAGCTCGACCGTTTCCTTTAACTCCTGTATCTGCGCCTTGAGCCCGCCTATTTGGCCATAGTCTACAGAAGGGGACTCGATTATTTCCATGCCATAAACCGTTGGGTCCTTAGGCGAAGACAGTACGCCAACAACGGCAAGCGTCTGCTGGTTTAGTGCAACCCTTGTGCCAGGTTGTAAATCTGCTCCATCTATGAACTGTGACGAGCCGACGATGAATCTCGGTCCTGTGCTGCTCTTAATCACAACCTTGCCGTTCTCCAGAACGTCTAAAATAGTCCCAATGACTAATGGAGGCGTCTTTAATCTCTCAAGCTCGCTTCTCAACTTCCTGAGTTCACGTTCGAACCTTAATCTTTCGCTTTCCACAGACCGCTTTTCAGATTCTACTCTGCTGTACTCCCCTTTAAGCCTGAGATTTCGTTCCTCCAACTGCCTGACTTTATCTAGGAGGTACCTTGAAAAATCTGAACCAGATTCATCACTTGAGATGTCAGCCATGTGGACCTCCGAATGTTATTTAAATTACTCCCCTATATATGTATATATTGTGTTTTGTGTGGCCTATATGAATTGTGAGATATGCGGCACCGAGATAAAAGGCATACCCCATAGAATAAAAATAGATAGGTCTGAACTAAGCGTGTGCAACAATTGTGCACGATATGGGGAGGCCATAACTACAGTTGAGACGAAAAAAGCCAGAGCTAGAGTGCCCATGCTAAGAAACGTCTACAACATAGACGAGGTTATTTCCAACTACCCAGAGGTCATCCGCAAAGCACGCCAGACCCGGAATTTGACTGTAGAGGATCTGGCAGTAAATATCAAAGAAAAAGCATCACTAATAAAGAGAATAGAAAGGGGCAAAATAATGCCCGAGGAAGGGGTCAGGAAGAAACTTGAGCAATTCCTGGATATTAAACTGACAACGCACATTGAAAAGATAGAGTTAACACATATCACCCCCAAGACGCTCACGCTGGGCGATGTTGCCACGATTAAACGTAAACGCTAGAAGTCTGTGTAAGATGGTGGTTTTCGGTATCCTTCCAGTGCCGGCAAGGTGCCAACACTACCCAGCAGTTCATTGAATATAGAATATCTCGAGCTGACTATGATAATGTGCGCAGGAGGGTGAATCTTTTTCAACGTATCTATGGCAACACCAGCACTTTCATGCAATGGCACAATCGCAGCCACCTTGCACTCCCATCTCAGTTCATCCTCTCTGAGTTGCATAATGTCAAGAAGTATTCTGTCCGCAAAATCTGGATTCAGTTCCTTGGGAACATCCACAAATGTTAGGCCACCATGGCGCTCGAGATCGGCTAAAGCAGTTTTTAATTTAGAGTCATCATCCGCTCTAATCACAGCAAATGATTCCATTTTTTCGCCTTCATAATTGTGATGATGCTTATTAGGTAAGTATATTTCTATAAAGGGCGTAAGGGCAACCATGCGAGAGACCGCGGACGATATTGAGCGGGCTGCTGACATCCTCAGAAACGGTGGCGTTGTCGTATATCCCACTGAGACCCTATATGGCCTGGGTGTCGATGCCATCTCAGAACGTGCGATTAAAAAGGCCTATGCCATCAAGAAGAGAGCGCTGAGCGAGCCTATATCCCTTGCAGTTGCATCTTATAAGATGATGGAACAGGTTGCATACATAGACTCATGGGAGCTAATAAGACAGCTCCTACCAGGACCTGTTACAGTCTTGCTTAGAAAGCAGGAGAACGTCCCTGATATGTTAACCGCACATTCAAAACTGGTTGGAGTAAGGCTGCCAGCACACCCTGTCGCAATACAATTGATTGAATCATTTGGGTCGCCAATCACATCAACTAGTGCCAACATCTCAGGGTCAGCGCCCCCAAGGAAAGCAGACGAAGTGCAAATCACCGCAGATTTGATACTTGACGGCGGAGAGTGCAAATATGGCATGCCGTCCACAGTTGTTGATTTAGTGAATATGAAAGTTATACGAAAAGGCGCCAATTACGACAAAGTCAAGACACTTATGGAACAGTATAAACTGTGCAGATCCAGCGATTAAAGCAAAAACACAGCAGCTGACAGCACAGTCGTCCATAACCCCTTTTTGTTCCCGAGTGCGGACTGGGTTATATTTGTCGTTCTGACTATTTTGCCGCTGATTTTCCAGACCTCTTTTCGCTCGTCGTAGCTTGTATCTGGGTCAAAATCCACGCCCAAAGTGGTCGCAAGCATTGATGCAGCCAAGTCTTCGGCATAGTCGCCTGCCTTATGTTCCGTCTCGCCAAAGGAGTGGTGCTCGCTCAGATAACCATAGGCATTTGGGTCTGCAGGAACTGCACATCCAACGGAGGCGGCAATTAATCTATTTGACTCGTTTGTGGCATTTTTCGCCATGACACAAAATACCACCTGGCCGGGTTCTAATGCACTTAAGCCCTTGGCTCTTGAAATTATTTTGCACCCAGGAGGGTAAATGCTGGAAACTAGAACAAGATTGTACTTCTCTATACCGGCACTTCTTAGCGCAAGTTCAAATGATGCCAACTTCTCCCTATGCCTGCCAACGCCTCTTGTGAAAAACATCCTCTTTGGTATCAATGCATTCATGCAATATCGTGATACGGTTTTAGGATATAAAATATTAGGTTGTTAGACCGTGAACAGTTTTATATGCTCAAAATTAATAGTTTGTTTGGTTCGCATGTCATCCAAAGAATCGGTTGACCGGCTTGATTTTGCCGACACGACGGAATTGATAGAGGACGTATTAGCAAAAAGGAGCTGGCTAACCAAGGAGAACTCGAACACACGTGTCAGTCCCTCGCTTATAGACCTGCACGTTGCATCGCAGGCAAAAAAGAGATACGCATTGGAAAAGCTCTACAGCAAGAATGTGACGCAAAATCACATAGATGGGCACATCCACATCCATGACCTTCACAGCCCGTTTAGCCCTTATTGTACGGGACATGATGGCCGCGTGTTTCTCCTCGATGGTTTACGATTTCCAGACGTGCGAAGCAATCCAGCAAAAAGATTTGAGGCTGCCGTCTATCACACGATGGCGTTCATGTTTCATGCCCAGCAGTTTTTTGCCGGCGCTCAGGCAGTGGATATCTTTAACTGGCTGCTTGCACCCCACCTTCATTACGACGACCTGAGTTTGGAGCAAACCGAACAAGTCCTGCAGGGATTTTGCTTTCAGATGAATGAGTCCAACAGAATTGGCTCACAGAGTGCCTTCACCAACATTGGCATGAGAGTGAAATGCCCACCATATCTCAAGAAGGAGCCTGCGGTCTGGGCTGGAAAGCGACTGGACGAAACGTATGAAGATTTTGAAGAGGAGGCACGAGCCATCTACCAAGCCACGATGAAGGTGATGGGAGAAGGGGACGCGGATGGCGCGCCTTTTACGTTCCCGCTTGTGACGACTGCCATAACCAAGGACCTTGACTGGGATGATCCGTTATGGAACGCTACCATGAAGGCAGCTGTACAAACCGGTGCGCCATACTTCCTAAACCTGGCTGCTGATTACCTCGACGAGAATTTCGTACAGGCGATGTGCTGCAGATTGCTCGTCGCCCACGCAGGAGGCATATGGACAGCCGGCGGCATGGGAACCGGTTCAAATAAGATTATCACATTAAATTTACCAAGGATTGCCCTTGAAACGAAAAATGAATCAGGATTCTTTGAATTGTTGGATGAGAAACTGGAAATAGCGCGCCTTGGATTGCTCGAGAGCAACAAGATAATCAAAAAATCGTTGGATGAATGGGGGCTTCTCCCATGGCTGAAGTTGAAGACCAAGGGTGGAATGCCCTACTATGATTTCAAGAATAGGAGGCTGACATTTGGTATGGTAGGATTAAATGAATGTCTCTACAATTTAACAGGTGAGACATTGGCCGCGCAGACCGAACTTGGCATAAATATCATAAAACACATGCTGGATAGAATTGACGAGTTTTCCAAGAATGATGGAATCGTATACACGTTTGAGCAGACACCAGCAGAGAGCACGGCACATCGATTTGCCATGCTCGATAAATCCCGTTTTCCTAAGAAAGCGTACGTCCAGGGTTCTGATGATATAGCGTATTATACAAACAGCACACATGTACCGTATCATTCTGACATACCCCTGACCGATAAGATTAAAATCGAGGCCGAGTTTCACCCCTATTTCACGGGAGGCGCGATATGCCATATATGGATGGGGGAGAGCAGACCTGACCCTAGTGGACTGAAGGAATTCATCCGGAACCTATCAAACACGAAACTGGCATACTTCACCTTCTCACCGGATTTTAGTGTGTGTGAAAGTGGGCATGTGTCAAGGGGCAAGAACAAGCAATGTCCAACCTGTAATGGAAAAATCATCGATTATATATCCAGGGTTACAGGTTATTATGGCCGCACAAGCCACTGGAATCCTGGGAAACAGGAAGAATATGAGAATAGAAAGAGGTACGCTGTATGAAAAGAATTGCAATTATAGGCGGAAGCGGGATTTACGACCTTGACATATTGAATAATCCCCAAGAGAGGAGCATCGAGACGGAATATGGGACGGCAAAAGTAAAAATGGGATTATATGAAGGTCAAGAGGTCGTTTTCCTGGCAAGGCATGGGAAAGGGCATGCACTGCCGCCACACAAAATCAATTACAGGGCTAACATCGCTGCGCTGAAGAAGTTGGGCGTGGAAAGGATTATCGGAACCACATCTGTTGGAGGCATAAGCGCAAAGCTGAGGCCGGGAGATTTCGTTCTACTGGACCAGTTCATCGATTTCACCAAGAATAGGACCTACACATTCTATGACGATGCCGTGCATGTGGACATGACTCGCCCCTATTGCCCGGAGATTAGGAAAACTGTCATGATGGCAGCGGAGATGCTGAAGGTAAAGGTGCATGAGAAGGGCACGTATGTCTGCACCGAAGGACCCAGACTTGAAACAAGTGCAGAAATCAAGATGTTCGCATCTCTTGGAGGCGATGTCATTGGGATGACGAATGTACCGGAGTGCATTCTCGCAAGGGAGGCTGAGATTTGTTATGGAGCAATTGCGTTAGTTGCAAATCCCGCAGCTGGCTTTACAGACAAAATCAGTTACCAAGATATCGTTGAGATGACCAAATCCGGAGGAGAGACACTAAAGAGTCTTCTGACGAAGAGCATATCGCTGATGCCAGAAGAGCGAAGATGTGCATGTAAAGATGCATTAAAAGGCGCCCATTTCGGAGAGCTTTTTACCAAATGACATCAAAAGTGCAACTGTCATGCGGCTGCCGGGATTCGAACCCGGGCTTCAAGCTATTTCCGAAACTTCGGATTTTTGATGAAACTTTTGGTAAAAGTTTCTTGGGAAGCTTAAGTCCTAACCACTAGACTACAGCCGCTGATTGTTGTCGAAGTGCTACACTATGTAGGAGGGACCCCCATATTAAACTTACAATGACATATGGCCCACTAAAGGTCGCAGTATTATCGACTCAGGCGTTCAGTCACATCGCAATACCCTTTATGAAATCGGCTACCAAGCACACAAAATCCCATCTGGTGAAGGGCAATGCCTAAGCATATTTTTTGATGATATAATCAAATGCATCAACCACATATTGCAGGTCCTTTTGCAGCAAACCAAACGTACTCAACTTGAAGTGTTTTGTCAGCCCTGGTTTGATGCCGTGAATCTTGCGGGTCTTCAGCTCATTGTACAGGAAGTAACGCCCATCCTTCGCTTTTTGCGATATTTCGTACAGATTTTGCGCCTCAAAAAACAGCAGGTCATGCTGGTGCGGCTTATCCCCCAATTGCCTCAGACCAAGGTTCTCTAACTGCGCGGAAAACCACTGAGCCTTGTGCACCTCCTCATCCCAGCGTTTCACGCGTTCCACCACAGAATGAAAAGATGCCATCAGGGTCATGATCGCTGTGCCTCTGGCTGTACACCCGAGCATCTCAACTTCTTTCTTCTTGAAGTGCTCTGATTTTCTGAAAACAATATCTTCGTAACCATCCCTGACGCCAAGCACACCTATGGGGCCAGAGGACGCCATTGACTTATGCCCGCTTCCCACTATGAAATCCGCACCCATATCTTTAGCGTTGACTGGCATTCTTCCAACAGCATATGCGCCATTCAACAGAAGCGGAACATCATATTCCTGGCATATCTTCGAAACGCGCTTCGCATCAACGATGTTACCATAGTTGCCATCCGGATACGTGAGCAGTGCCAACAGAGGAGATTTACCCGTTTCTTTTTTGACCTCTTCAAATGCCTTTGCGTAATCATCTGGATTTATCCCATAATCAGGATGACCAGAATTTGGGACTGTCTTAGCATCTAATCCGGCTCGTTCAGCAGCGATGAACGAAGAATAATGAGCATTTTCATCAAAGACCGCACAACCGCCTCCCTGCGCCAATGCATGCATAACTGCAAACATGCCCTCGCGTGCGCCGTTCGTTATGCGTACGTGCTCTATGCCCAGAAATTCAGGCAGCGCCTCATGGACAAAATCATAAATTGGTGGCGTCTTGATTTCATCCAACACACCAAGGCAAAAATCGCAGACAGAATAGCCGTCTCCCCACTGAAGAAGCGCCTCCTTTGCCTCCGGAGTGAGCTTTCCCCCGGTCTGTAGGGGGCTAATGTTGATTGCATTTAATGTACTTCTTTTAACACCCTGAAACTTTTGCAACATCTTACTCTGTAATAGGAAGAACGTCATATTTAAACTTTGGAAGCAGTAGCAACGCCACTTGCAATTAAGTGCGCCACCCGGAGTGGTTCTGGAGTTCTGCTGTGTGTTGATGTAAGATGCACGATTTCCCTGGCAGTGGGCAGGTCAATGCCGCAGACTTGGATAAAAATGGAGCCATAGTGAGTAATAGCCTCAAAGACTTTTCCTGCCCGCTGAATAGCCCTCCATCTCTCTTCCCGTTGATCTAAGTTTGCCAGCGCCTCTTTTATCTCCTCAAGATTTGGGGGCGACCGCATAACCACGATGATGGGCAACTTCGTTTGTTCATTCAGCGCAACGATATCCACAACGTTAAAACCAGCATATGTCACGCCGTCCAATATGATTGCCCTCAACTGGTCATAGTGCTTGCTTTCCTTTGCCAGCGTCACCATCTTTTCGGTCGCATCCATGCCATCTCTGGTAACCTCCGAGCGAAGTACCCCTTCCAACCAGTCAGCGCCCCTAAAAATAGTTCCTATCAGTACCACTCTATCTGAAAGCGGCCCATCATCGATTGCAAGCATCCTGATTTCGGGCTTGACAGGCATCCTTATTGCGCCTTCTTCTTGAACTTCCTCTTGAACTCGTCGCATTGTTTGCTCAGCAGGGCAGATGCATCCTTCAGCGCCTCAATTGGGTCGCTGTCCTTCGTCCGCAGATATAGTATAGGATCGCTGATGCCAGGGAACTCAATGTCATAGGTGGCGATTTTCACATCTTCATTTTGAAGAAGTGCTGACTTCAGCGCATTTAAAAAGGTATGGTCCTCCCCCTTGATTTCCAGCTCGAGCTCGTGCTTAGTTTTCCTCAAGACTTTTATTCCACTCATATTTTCACCTAAACAATCCCTGAGCCGTAATCCTCTGCAATTTTTCGCGTTTCTGTATGCTTGCACTTCGGGCACTCAAGTTTATCGCCCTTTCTTTTCAATGCAGTCGTGCATTTAGAGCAAAATGCCTTGATGACGCCCAAGTCCCTGCCATCAGTGCTGAGTCGCAAGGTCTTGGCATCAATTACCTTCGCCCTTACGATATCCTGGTAGCCGAATTCATAGGAAAGGTCCTTGACATACGCATTTTTCACATTAGAGATATGAATCGCCCCCTGCTCGGGAATGGCAATCGCTCTGTCTTCTTGGCCCTTAATACATGCGATATCCACAAGGGCAACTGAACCTTTAAGGTCCAAGATGCGCCCTATAACAATATTCCCTTCATTTGGGATAGGGGGCACATCGGTCCTGGGCAAGACAGAGACACTTCTCTCCTTTGAATTGACCTGAACAATACCAACATTTGCCGCACAGATACTCCCATCAGCCTCGTAAGTGCCTGGACCTGGAAGAAACTCCTCGGAAGTTCCGATAAAATCACCAGGCAGAACAAGTTCACTCTTTGTTTCTTGCATCTTTCTCTCTCCGCTCAAATCTGTATAATTCTACGTTCACAAGTTTTATATCTTTTTTGTGGAATCCAAACGTTCGCTTCATCGGAAATTCTATTCCAGCACAGTCAGTTATAATGCCATATGGCTGGATATACTTGCTGATGAACCCCATACTGCCAGCATTATGAAGTGAGTAAACGACTTTTCCAATTTCCAGCGCCTTTTGCAGGAATGGCCGGTCACTCGCTTTTATCTGCGCCCCGAATGGCGGATTCATTACCACCGTGGGACTGGTACTCCGATGCGCATGGATTGTAACATTTCTCACATCACAACAGATGAATTCGACATCAACTCCAAGATTTCTGGCATTGGCCCTTGCAATGCGTAGCGCCCCTACATCGCTGTCAACACCTATAACTCTTTCTGCTCCCAGTAGCTTCGCACCTATGGTAAGAATACCAGTGCCGCATCCAAGGTCGTACACAACGCCATTAAGATCGCCACGCATATAGGCAAAATAAAGCAGTTCGGCAACGATGGTCGCGGGCGTCAAATACTGCTCCCTGCGTATATTCGGCTTGGAAAAACCCTGAACCTTTTCCAAGAGGATTTCAAGTTGTTTTTTCTTCATTGCATCCGCCCAGAATCTCATCAAACTTAATTTTGCTCCAGTCCCGCTCACCCAGAACTATCTCAAACTCGATGGGGCTGAGCACAGGCTTCTTAAACAACGCGACATCGTCGATTGCGATTCTCGGACATGCTGTATCGACAAATGCATCCACTCTAAATTGAGTTAGCTGCCCAGATGTGATTTCATTCATAAAAATTATGTGCGCATCGAGATGCTTTTTTTTAGCCTTTTGACATAATTTTTCTGCCAAGCTCAGCCTCATCTGGAGCTTTTTGGTACCGACTAGTATTCCAAAGGAGTTGACATCCAGCGCTTTAGCAATAACAGCATGCCTCTGTCGAAGGATTTGCTCAGGGTTAGCCTCCCTTGCCTCATTGAGTGTTGGGTCTGCGACTATGACTCGTTTTCCAGTGGCAAGCGCTACACCCAAAGGATGAAAATCACCGCTACCGACATAGATGAATTCATCCACATTTACACGCGCAGCAGAAAAATTGCATCCAAGCACTTGCCCATCGTACTTAATCCGCGAGTCACCCTTTCCGATAACGCATCTCTTCCCATACTTGGTAAGAAAATCCCTTGCTTCATTCAACTTGTGGACATGCTGAACCGTTGCAACTAATCCGATGCTATTGCCTTTGAGCATCTTGAGCGCTTGCTCCAATGCAGGAATAACTTCTGCGTTCGACCTGGCCTCGATAAACACCACTTTCTCAAGTGGCTCTATCTCTGCATGCCCAAAATGAAATAAGATGTCGACACAATCACGCAGTGCATAGTCCACATCACAAGCGCCATAGCATGGATTCCCTGAAATATATACAACGGCGCCGGTCTTCTCTTGAATTTCATTGGCGACTGTTAATCCACGCAGCTTAAGCCCTCCCGGAAACTGCAATCCAACTCTTTGGGCGCCCCTTTTTTCTATAATGGATATGACGCGCTCCATATCTAAATCAAAACTATTCATCTGCACTCCGCTTGATGATGACCTTGCCCTCAGAAACGTCAACGTCAATCAATGCCCTTGCGTTGTAGCCCATTTTCATGAGTTCCTCAACGCCATTGCCCCTGCTGAACACGACAAAGATATCTTTAATCTCAGCGCCAGCGATTTTGAGTGCTTCAATCGTCGCCCGCATCGTGCCACCAGTAGAGATGACATCATCGACTATCAACACTTTGTCCCCTTTATGAATGCCGTTCAGGTATAACTCGCCCTTTGAATACCCAGTCGCCTGATGCACGGCGATTTCTCCAGGCAAGCCATACATCCTTTTCCTGATGATTACCATAGGAATACCAGTCTTTAACGAGAGGGCGGTCCCGATATGAATCCCCATTGCCTCTATTGTTACGATCTTGTCCACGTTTGTCTCCGCATTTTTAGCGATGTAGGATGTTATCTCTTCAATAAGACTTGGCTGCAACTCCGGTACGCCATCTGTTATAGGGTGAACGAAATAATGGTAATCGCCCTTTTTAACGATGGGTACACCTTTCAGCGATGCCTTTAATATATCTAACATTTTGCCACACCCAGTACATCTTTTAAATCGTCGAGGAATGTATTCAAGATTTCCTCTGTTAGGTGAGGCATGACAACCAAGCGCAGGGCTTTTGGTTCAAATATAGTAGACACATACCAGTTTCGCTCTTTGAGCCTGAATGCAACCTCTTCTGGAGAATTAACGCGCAACGCGATAACGTTAGTTACCGGCTGAATGGCAAGAGGAATGCCCATAACAGCTGCCTCTTGTTCAATCATTGAAACTAACTTCATACAGCGCGTTACGATGCGTTTATAGCCGCTTCGCCCAAGATATTTGAAAACAGCATACGTCGCCGCTATGGATGCGCCGGTTCTTGTCCCTGCAAGCGTGTGCTGCGCTCTCGAGGCCAAGTATGGCGTTGAGGTGGTGAGAGCATCCAAGCACGCCCTATCCCTGAAGAGCAGAGCACTGGAGGGAATGGTGCTGGTGCCCATCTTGTGTGGGTCTACTGTCATCGATGACACTCCCTGCACCTTGAAATCGAATGAATACTCTTTGTCTAAAAAAGGGATTACTAGGCCTCCAAATGCGGCATCTACATGCAGGAATAAGTCATGAGACAGCGCTATCTCTGCTAACACATCTATTGGGTCGATCTGTCCGAGTCCCGTGGTACCCGCTATTCCTACAAGGGCAATGGTATTTTTATCGGTCAACACTTCCACAGACGCTGGATCCACTCTGAACTCTTCATCCAGCGATGCCTTCCTGAGCTCTATCCCTAGAACATCCGCAGCCTTGTCAAATGAGAAGTGCGCTGATTCGGGAATGACAACGTTGGGATGCGCCTTTCCGCTTAGATTTCTTGCTGCCCTGAGAGCCTGAATATTTGACTCGGTGCCGCCGGCCGTGACATAACCATGGGCATTTGGCGCGTGTAGTAGAGAACCGAGCATTGTTATTACGCGCCCTTCTAATTCCTTAGTGCCAGAAAAAACAGTGGGGTCACCTAGATTCGTTTCTATGAACTCCGTATGCGCTTTGACTGCCAAAGGATGGGGCATGGTGCACATCGAGCTGAGTACCCGTTCAAATGGCACATCCTTTTCTTTGATGTTGTGTAGGATATTAAGGACTTTGCTTTCCGCGGTCCCGGTTTCATCCATCGCCTACCCCTACAATGATTTCCTTGCTGTATCGAGGATTATTCGCTGCTCAGTCCTAGCAACCATCTCCCGAACCGACTCAACGGCGTCGATATTTGCAGAGATGCTGGAAATGCCCATCTCCACCAACTTCTGCGCCATCTTGGGATATGACCCGGCCTGCCCGCAGATGGATGTTTTCACACCTGCCTTATTGCACTCGGCAATCACGTATTCGATAAGTTTTAGAACCGCAGGATGTTGCTCGTCATACAAATAGGCCACGTTCTCGTTGTTTCTGTCTACTGCCAGCGTATACTGTGTCAGGTCATTGGTGCCGAATGACACGAAATCTAGGCCTTCTTTAATGAATTGGTCGATGGTCAACGCAGATGCAGGGGTTTCGACCATTATGCCTATCTCGATTTTATCCAGGTTCAATCCAACCTCTCTCATGATAGTTTTAGCCCTGCGCAACTCTTCCGGATGCTGTACCAGCGGTAACATAATTCCAACGTTGTTATACCCCATCTCATACAACTTCTTGAATGCCTGTAACTCAAGCTTGAAATGCTCTGCCTCGGTCAAGTCCCGCCGAATACCTCTCCAGCCCAGCATGGGGTTTGGTTCCTCCGGTTCATCCTCGCCGCCTTTCATGCTCCTGAACTCATCCGTTGGAGCATCGAGCGTCCTGACCCACACTGGCTTTGGATAAAATGCGTCAGCGACGGCTTGGATTCCCTTGACCAATTCAGCTACGTATTCGTCTGATTTGTTCTCTCTGATGTACAGCATAGGGTGTTTGTTCAATCCCAAAATCATGTGCTCGATTCTGAGCAACCCCACTCCATCAGCCCCTGTTGCTGCTGCTTTCTGTGCAGCCTCTGGGATGGATATGTTCACCTTCACCTCTGTCACCGTAATGGGCTTCGCCTTTGTAATTGTGGAAGCGATCGCTGGCTTCTCCTCAACCCGTTCCAGTACTCCTTCATACACATACCCCTTCTCTCCATCTACTGTCACCATCATGTCATCTTTCAGCGCCTTTGTAGCCTCTTTGGTGCCAACGACGGCGGGTGTTCCAAGCTCACGCGATACGATGGCGGCATGGCAGGTTAAACCCCCTTCATCGGTTATGATCGCTGCCGCCCTCTTCATAGCTGGAACCATGTCAGGGGTAGTCATAGCAGTGACCAGAATGTCCCCCTCATTGACTTTGTCCAGTTCATCGAGTTGCATCACGATTCTTACTTTCCCGGATGCAATACCTGGTGAGGCGCCGAGACCTTCTAAGATTGCTTTTCCAGTGGCCTTCGCCGCCTCTTTAACCGGCATCTTCTGAATCGTCGTGATTGGCCTAGACTGCAGCATATGGATTTTTTCGTTCTCTATCGCCCATTCGACATCTTGTGGAGAGCCATAGTGCCTCTCAAGCAGCTCTCCAAACTCGGTTAACTTCAGCACTTCTTCATCGCTTAGAACGGGCTTATCCACCAAGTCCTTTGGCGTCTCCTGCTGAATGGTGCGCCCTGTCTTAGGATCTTTAATATGCATGACCTTCTTGCTCGAAATCTTGCGCTGGATGATGTTCCCCGTCTGCCTATCAACCACATAGTTATCTGGAGAAACGGCTCCGGAGACAACGGTCTCGCCCAATCCCCAACTTGCCTCTACAATGCATAGCGGCTCGCCAGATGTGGGGTGGGAAGTGAACATGACACCTGCCTTCTCAGCATCTACCATTTTCTGAATGACGACGGAAATGTAAACGTGCCTGTGGTCAAAACCCTGCTTAACTCTATAGAATATCGCCCTCGCACCGTATAGCGATGCCCAGCACTGTTTGACCGCATCAACAACGGCTTTTCCTCCAGAGATGTTCAGAAAGGTATCCTGCTGACCTGCAAAGGATGCATCTGGTAAATCTTCTGCAGTTGCGCTGGACCTGACGGCAACAAATATGTTTTTGCCCTCCCTCCTGCACAACTCCTCGTACGCACCCAGTATCTCTTTCTCGATGTCGGGTGGCATCTGGCTATTCAAAATCAAATCCTTGGCAACTTTCTCGGCATTCTTTAACATCTCAGGATTGTCGACATCCACATCTAATGCCTTGAATAATTTATCAGCTATCTTAGTTTCCTCTATGAATCGCTTAAATGTGGGTGCTGTCACCGCAAACCCTCTTGGAACTGGTAGCTCTGCGTTTATCATTTCACCAAGACTTGCGCCTTTGCCCCCTACTAAAGGTATGTCGCCAGACCTTACTTCCTCCAACCATGCAATTATCATATTTTAGCCTCCTCAAGTGCAATACCCAAAATTTGGTCAAGTTTATCACGTGGGATTTCAAGTTCCTTCGCAATTCTATCAAAGAAAGGAAACTCAATTTCCTTGCCCTGTGCCCTGTATGCTCTCACGGCCTCGGTTATAGATAGCATGCAAGAAAAGTTATGGATAAAGTGAATTGTAGGATTTACCGTGCCGCCTTCAATGCGCGATATTGTTTCACGCCTAAGCCCCATCAACTCGCTTAACTGCTTTTGTGTCATCCCGTATTTTTTTCTGTACCTACGGATTACATCTCCGTGCGTTGACGAAATCACTATAGAACCTGCAATATCCTGTGCAAATTTAATCAACCATTCGGGCGCATACATAACTACTCCAATGTTACATATTATGTAACATAATTATGCCAAATTCAGAAAGTATTAGAAAGTATTTAAATCTTTCTAATTATTGTGATATATTAAGTCACACCATGCAACACATCAGGTGGAGAGCATCCAACGAAAAGATAAAAAGGAAGTAATTCAATTATCATTTGAGGAGTTGAATTGAAGGTTATCGTAACCGACCCTATATCTGAAGAGGGGGTAAAGAGACTTAAAAAAGAGGCGACCGTAGAGGTAGCGACTAATCTGAGCGAGAGCGAACTGGTCGAACAAATCAAAGATTACGATGCATTGATAGTTAGGAGCGGGACGCAAGTCACGCGAAAGGTCATAAACGCCGCTACTAAGCTAAAAGTTATAGGGCGTGCAGGCGTAGGCGTGGATAATATAGATGTAGATGCAGCGACTGAAAAGGGTATCATCGTCATAAACGCTCCAGAAGGAAATACGATATCGGCAGCGGAGCATACAATCGCAATGATGTTGGCGCTGTCGAGAAACATACCACAGGCCAACGCTTCACTGAAAAGAGGAGAGTGGAGCAGAAGCAAGTTCGTTGGCGTGGAAGTTAACAACAAGATTCTAGGAATCATTGGGTTGGGACGCGTGGGCACAGAGGTCGTAAGAAGAGCACAAGGACTGGGCATGCAGGTTCTCGCATATGACCCGTTCATATCTGCTGAAAGGGCAGAAGAACTGGGGATTCAACTCGCTGATATTGATGAAATACTCAAAAAGTCCGATTATATAACAATACATACCCCGTTAAATAAAGATACACGCCACTTAATTAGCGAGGAGCAGTTCAAAAAGATGAAAGATGGGGCGAGAATCATAAACTGCGCCAGGGGTGGCATTATTGAGGAGGATGTGCTGGCCAGAGCCATTAAAAGCGGAAAGGTTGCAGGCGCCGCCCTGGACGTTTTTGAGAACGAGCCGCCCAAGGATAGTCCTTTATTGCACTTGGATAACGTGATAGTGACGCCACACCTTGGAGCTTCAACCAGAGAGGCACAGGTCAACGTCGCCGTCACCGCCGCAGAAGGTGTACTGGAGGCTCTGAAAGGGGGGCCAGTCAGAAATGCCGTGAATATGCCATCCATTAAACCCGAAACGCTAGCCGTGATCAAACCCTATTTGATGCTGGCTGAGAAGTTAGGGAGTCTATGCATTCAGTTGGTAGAGGGGCGCATAGACGCCGTGGAGGTTTCATACAGCGGTGACGTTGCATCTATAGATACAGGACCGTTGACAATTGCGGTGCTGAAGGGGATTTTAAATAGAATGCTTTCCGAGCCGGTCAACTTCGTGAATGCACCCGTGATTGCTAAAAGCAGAGGAATCAAGGTTGTAGAGAGTAAGATTGGTGCAACCGAGGATTTTGCTGACCTGATAACCGTTACAGTAAAAACTCCGAAAGGTGAAAAAAGCGTTGCTGGAACGCTATTTGGGAAGAAGGATGCGAGAATCGTGCGAATCGACAGATACCATGTAGATGCAGTGCCCTCTGGACACATGCTTGTGTCAGCGCACTTCGACAAGCCGGGCATCATTGGCAGGGTCGGCACAATTCTGGGTGAGAATGACATTAACATAGCGGGAATGCAGGTCGGACGTGAAAAGATAAGGGGCAAAGCAGTGATGGTGCTAAACGTCGATAGCGCAGTTCCAGATAAAATACTCAAGCAAATCGAAAAGATAGATGGTATTTTTGATATAAAACCGGTAGTGCTATGAGACGCGCTCCACTAAATCGGCAAACGCGAGAGTGCCTGAGACTTTGTTAACCTTGGCTTTGACGATATCGCCTTTGTTGACGTTGGGAATAAAAATTGTGTATCTGTCAAGTTTCGCAATTCCATCCCCTTTCCTACCGACGGCTTCAATCTTGAGTTCGTAAACATTGCCTTCCTGAACTGCTTCTTTTGGCGCTTCCTTCTGAACCTTTCTCTTTGCAATTGGCCTGTGACCTCCACAGGCATCGCATTTTAGTATCAAAACGCGGTCGGATTTTATCAGGTGTGTATCCGGCCTTCCGCACTCTGAGCAAATCACGTATTCCCTTACATAATTGTCTACATGCGACTTAATCGCATCACTAGAGAAGCGCCCCTGAAACGTCGCTCTTCTCCCCTCTATTTTGCCGGCAGTTCCAAGTTCGCGGAGCATGTATTTCATAAAGTGCGCGGAGTCCCTGCGCAATACATCAATGATGTCCCCGAAGTTCTCTAAAACCGTTGCCCTGCCCTCTGAGAATAGTTTTGGAATAGGGACCACAAAACGCGTGTCAGCAGTTTTTACTGCAGGCGCCTGTTTAAGTGCCCTATCCAAAAAAGTCTCATAATCGTCCATAATGCCTCATGTAAGCAGTTCTGCGCCCTTATTCACTACTATTTTACATGGTGTTGGAAGTTTACTGCCAGCCCGCCTCAACGCATCCTTCGCCTGGGAGAAATGCGGTGGGCGCACCCCAAGAGATATGACCCTTTGTCCTGCACGTACCCTGGCAGCGGTCCCAACTGCCTTGCCAAATGCCTTCCTCATGCCATCTGATACCCTGTCAGCACCAGCACCGGTCGCCTGTTTATTCTCCCTGAGAACGTTATGCGGGTAAACCAACAGTTTGAGATGATAATTCAAACGCCCCACATCCCTGAGTAGAAAACGGTTGGAAGCGATACGTGCCGACTCGAGGGCACTATGCCTGATCTGGCACGCCTCCTTCGCGACTAACGTCAGCGACACCGGGAACTCTTCAGTTAAATTGCCCATGTCAAACTGGACAATCTTACTCCCTGGTATTCCACCCATATATTTTCTACGCGTATAAGCCCTATCTCGTAGGTCCCTATACATGCTCGCTGGTTTTCTCGCCATTTTATCATCCTTATAAGAGGTTCACTCCAATTAGTCTACACCATAATAAATCTTATTGATATTGAATATACGCCCCTGTATTTCTTGCACGCGATAACATAACGTTTCCTTTATCACCCATATAGTCTTTAACCGCTTCTTGTACCTCGTGCGGAGAGTCCGTGATGGCGTAAATAAGAGGGCCAAATGAACTCATTCCCGCACCTGCTGCACCGCTCTCCAGCATCACGTCCATAAGCGCTCTCGCAATTGGTTGATGTTTGACTTCCCTCTTCTTGAAGCCCGTACCTTGGAGGGCGTTGATGGCTGAGCCAAACGCCTTCAAATCCCCCTCTAAAAGTGCTGGCAGCAACCCCATGAGGATTATGTGCGATGTTGCTTGCACTTCTGCTAAAGGAATTGGACACTCCTCTTGGAATATGTTAACTTCCTTCGTGCTGAACGCACCCTTAAGAGCTGGAAGAGCCAGTATGATGTCCCAATTTGGAAAGTCATGGCGCATCAGCACAGGAGGTGGCGGTGCCCGGCTCACCGAGGATGGCTCGAATCCCCCTTTTTCATCAAACCGGTGTCCACCATCGAGGATAAAACCTCCTTTCTCAAACGCGGCTACGCCGATGCCGGATGTCCCGCCCCGTCGCACAATCCTTGCAATGTCTTGGACTGATAGTTCAAGGTCGTATAGCGCGTTTACTGCCATCCCTGCCGCAAGCGAGGCTTGTGTACCAGAGCCGAGCCCTACGTGCGATGGGTAGCCCTCTTCAATCACGATATGAACGCCGCCATGCCCTCTTGCTACTGCCTCTGCGCTCTTCTTCACACGCGCTTGCAGTGCATTGTTTCCCTCCACGATGATTTCGTCTGCCTTTTCCGCTGAGAGGATTGTCGATGGCGTGTCCAGCGCAAGACCGATGCCACCATCAATCCTGCCAAGGGCTCCGTTTAAATCAATCAAAGCGATGTGCAGGCGTGAGGGCGTCGTAATTCTTAACATGCTCCTTTACTTTTAATCCAATATGGCATAAATTTTCTGAGCGCTACAGAAAGATATATTTCTCAACACGATATTTAAAGTGCGAGACGTGAGCCAGATGGACCTGACGATTGATTTGAGTGGCCTGAAATTGAAAAATCCCACCATACTAGCTGCCGGCATTCTCGGAACCAGCGCCGCCTCGCTGAAGAGAGTGGCACAGCATGGCGCAGGTGCAGTCGTAACGAAGTCGATAGGTGCCTCGCCACGAGAGGGGCATCCTGGGCCCGTACTGGTCAAAACAGAGCGTGGCTTTTTGAACGCAATGGGGTTGCCCAACCCATCTTATCATGAATTTGTACGCGAGTTAGAGACGGTAAAAGGAGATGTGCCGGTAATCGCAAGCATATTCGGCTCTAACGCGAAAGAGTTTGAGGAAGTTGCCTTAGGACTGAGTAAAGCAAGGCCTGATGCCTTCGAGTTGAACCTGAGCTGCCCCCATGCTAAAGGATACGGTGCGACCCTAGGCACGGACCCATTGAAAGTCAAGGAGATTATAAAGAGCGTCAAGAGTGTAGTAGACGTGCCGGTATGGGCAAAACTTCCACCGGTGGCAAATATCGTGGAACTGGGATTGGCTGCCCAAGAAGGCGGGGCAGATGCTGTGGTCGTGATTAATACTATACCAGCGATGGGCATCGATATAGAATCTGGTTGTCCAATCCTGGGCAACAAGGTCGGTGGACTGTCCGGGGCAGCGATAAAGCCGGTGGCGCTTAGATGTGTGTATGAGTTGTGCGCTACATTGAGCATCGATGTGATCGGTGTGGGTGGTATATCCACATGGAAAGATGCTGTCGAATTCATCATGGCAGGCGCCTCTGCCGTTGAGATAGGGTCCGCGGTGCACGATGACATAAATGTCTTCAGGAATGTCTCCAAGGGAATCACACAATTTCTTGAGAAGAGGCAATGCAGCCTAGAAGATATTAGGGGCGTGGCACAGAAATGATGCCCATTAACGCAAGAATAACGAAAATTGTGGATGAAACACCATCCACCAAGACGTTTTTTCTGGATTTAACGCTGGACAGCAAGTCTGGACAGTTCGTGATGGCCTGGATCAGAGGAGTTGACGAAATTCCAATGAGCCTGTCATACCCCAATGCCATCACGGTCCAGAAGGTGGGCGATGCTACCTCTGCTTTATTCAAACTAAAAAAAGGCGATTCGATTGGGGTAAGAGGCCCTATTGGAAATGGTTTTACGCTGAGCGGAAAATCAATCCTGTTAATCGCAGGCGGTGTCGGTGCTGCGCCACTGGCGCCTCTGGCAGAAGCGGCTAGAGATGAAAAAATAAGGGTAAAAACGCTCCTGGGTGCTAAAACAGGCGATGAACTGTTATTCGTAAAGCGATTTAGGGGGGCGGGAGAGATACAGACAGCAACAGATGACGGGTCTAAAGGGCACAAGGGACCTGTAACTGGATTATTGGATGAATTAGACCTGCAAGACTACGACCAGATATACTCCTGCGGACCCGAAAAGATGATGGGTAAGGTTTTGGAGATGGCCAAGGATGAAAACATGGTGCCAAAAACGCAGTTCAGCCTCCAGCGTTACATCAAGTGCGGAATGGGCATCTGTGGCACCTGCTGCATCGACCCGTCGGGGCTGAGAGTCTGTGTAGATGGCCCAGTATTTAGTGGGGACATATTGGTCGATTCAGAATTCGGACGATATGCCAGAGATGCAAGTGGAAGGAAAATGAAACTATGACGAACAAATTGCCAAAGACATACGAACCCGATAAAATCGAGCCAAAATGGCAGGAGCGGTGGGAAAAGGAGGAGTTTTACAGATTTGATTTTGACGTAGAGGGTCCAGTATATGTCATCGACACGCCGCCCCCCTTCACCTCGGGCACCCTTCACATGGGACATATATTGAATCATACGTGGATTGACATTGCTGCGCGATACAAGAGGATGAGAGGGCATAATGTTCTGCTGCCGCAAGGTTTTGATTGCCATGGCCTGCCCACAGAATTACAGGTGGAGAAACTCGGCATCTCCAAGGAAGACAGGGAGAGATTCAGGGAAGCGTGCATAGACTGGACAGAGAAGAGCATAGAGAAGATGAAGGCCCAGTTTAAAAGACTGGGGTATTCGGCGGATTGGTCCAAGGAATACAGGACCATGTCCAAAGACCACATCACCAAGGTCCAGTTATCGCTGCTCAAGTTCAATGACCTCGGGCTGGTTTATAGAAAACGCCATCCAATACACTACTGCTGCAACTGTGGAACCGCGCTTGCCAAAGCAGAACTTGGATATATCGAGCGGGATGGCACCCTCAGTTACATGCGATTGGGTGTTGATGGAATTGACAATGGCCACATAACCATTGCCACAACCCGCCCCGAATTGATGTGCGCATGCGTTGCGGTCATGGTGCATCCTGACGATGAAAGATACGGCAACTATATCGGAAAGACGGCGCGATTACCCCTTTATAAGAGAGAGGTTCCCATCATCGCAGATGAGGACGTAGACATGACGTTCGGAACGGGCGCGGTTTACGTCTGCACGTACGGTGATGAGCAGGATCTGGTGTGGCAGCAGAAATATTCGCTGCCGGCGATTGTCGCCATTGATGAAAATGGGCGTATGACGGAATATGCTGGCAAGTACAAAGGCATGACTATAGAAGAGTGTCAAAAGCAGATTATAGAAGATTTGAAATCTAGTGGTGCAATCACCAAGCAGGAGCCTATAACGCACAGGGTCCTAATTCACTCAGAGCGAAGTGGCTGCCAGAGGCCGATTGAATTTATCCCAATGCCCCAGTGGTTCATCAAGATTAAAGATAAGTCAAAAGACGTGATTAACGCTGCTGAAAAGATGAACTGGTATCCAGAGTATATGTTTCAGAGACTAACAGACTGGGCGAACTCCCTGGACTGGGACTGGGTCATCTCGCGTCAAAGAGTCTTTGGAACGCCGATACCTTTCTGGTACTGTGAAGATTGTGATGAGATAATCGCGCCCTTGCAAGACGACCTGCCTGTTAATCCTGCAGTAGATGGTGCACCAGTAGATTCGTGTCCGCGGTGTAATTCGAAAAATATCAAAGGCAACCTTGACGTGTGCGATTGCTGGGTTGATAGTTCAATAAGCCCCCTCATAGCAAGCAACTGGCTGAGCGATGAGTTCGAAAAACTTTACCCCACGTCCATCAGGCCACAGGGATACGAAATCATCCGGACATGGCTATTTTACACTATCTTTCGCTGCCTTATCCTGACCGGGGAGGCGCCATTCAAAGATATTTTAGTCAATGGAATGGTGCTCGGAGAAGATGGCAAAAAGATGTCCAAGAGTCTTGGCAACGTCGTTGCGCCAGACGAAATCATCGATGAGTATGGAGTTGACCCCGTCAGGCAGTGGGCCGCCATAGCGTCATTGGGAGAGGATTATCCATTCGAATTGAAGGAAATCGTTCATGGAAAACGTTTTCTAACCAAGATGTGGAACGTTGTGAGATTTGGCATGCTCCATCGTTCCGGTGCCCCTGGAGAGCTAAATATCGTCGATAAATGGATTCTGAGCAAACTGAATAGGCTGGTTAGAGAAGTCACCGCCGACCTGGATGGGTATGAATTCAAGACGTTGCAAAAAATCAGGAGTTTCGCTTGGAGCGAGTTAGCCGACAACTACATTGAGATGACAAAATATCGATTGTACGGTGATGATGTCGGCGCAAAGAATGCAGCAAGATACACGCTAAGCAGGGTTGTTGAAACTGTCCTTCTGTTACTGGCGCCATTTGTTCCTCACTTTGCGGAGGAGTGCTATTCATGCATAGGAGATAGCAGCATTTATAGATGCAAGTGGCCAGAAGCGGACGAGTCGCTGATAGATGATGAGGCAGAAAAGGGCGGCGAGGTTATCAAAGAGGTTATAGGTGCCATAAGGAGATACAAATCTGAAAAAGGCCTCCCACTAAATGCTGAGTTGGAAAAAATCAAGATATATGCTAATGCTCATGACGAAAAATGGATTAAGCAGGGCATCAATGACATTAAGGGCACGACCTGGGCGAAGAGCGTGGAGATTATGAGAGGCGCACCAGAAAAGAAAGGGGATGCCCTCCAGGTCAGGGATGTGACTGTTGTTATTTGTGGCGTCTATTGAGGTCCTATAGCTGCATCAAGCAGCGCCTTGAGTTCGCCTATCTTCGCTACAGGCACACTGATGCCTTGTTTTGTGTATCCGGTGTAGCGCTCACTATCCACAAACTTGCGAATGTCTACGCGCTTCTCGCTCTTCCATTCCGTCAGCCTGACTATGATCTTAGTAGATTTGTCCAATTCAATCTTTCCGATTTCCTCATCGACCATATTTATCACCTGCCATTAATCATGCCTATATTTAGTGTCTTCGTTTAAACGTTTAACGTTTAATTGACTGGGAGCTTCGCGTTTATTAAAAGGGCCAAACAATTAAGAGCTGCAAATTACAATATCATATGGAGGAATGAAATGGAGGACGTAACCAACATATTTGAGAACACGGGCTCCAGCCTGATAAAAGGCATCATGGAGAGAGGTGGCGCCATTTTAGGAGAAAAAATCGAGGGTTTTGCCGGCGTTCTGGTAGAGGACAAGGCATACGCGGATGCTCTCCAAAAGAAGGTGGAGGTGCAAGCCGGCGTAAAAGGCTACATCTCGACCGACGAGTTGCCTGCCTATGGAATCTCCAAGGAAGAAAAAGAAGCAATAGAGAGCAGGTTCGGTGTTACGGGAAACGATGTCGTCATCCTGGTTGCTGATGAAGAGAGCAAAGCAAGAAGGGCGCTGGAAGTGATAAAAGAAGACGTTTCCAAGCGAAAATGATAGACTATATAACAACGAAATCACAAACAAAAAGGGGGATTTGCCATCTTTTTTGGCCAGAAAAATCCTGAAGGTCGGATCATCCTACATGATCACTTTACCCATGGATATTGTCCGGGGCTTCAGCTGGGACGAGAACACCAGGATAAAGGCCAGGATAACTGGCAAAAATACGTTGGAGATAAGTGAGGCATGAAGTTGCAGAGGCAGAGGAATAGAACCTAGTTAGGCGAGTTTCTTTGATATTACGCTTGCCATAAATCCGGTAATAAGGTGATATCTTACTTTTTTACATTCCACATTTCCGCGCTTTGTTGCGGCAACCTTTTGAGAGAGGGAAGGAGGTATCTCTTTTGATAAATTGAATATATTCAGTTCAGGCTTAAAATCAATCGGCGAAATACCAAACTTTGCAAATACTGGAGGACAGATCTTCAAAATATCCTGGTTTCTATCATACATCGCGTTAATCATATTTTCAATATGGGTTGTTGTGTATTCATGTTCATCAGACTTGCCTACGGCATCTCTCAGAAAATCTCTTATAGCGTATGGCAACACCAAACACGACACCAATTCATCATAAATATTGAAAGATGGGCGATCAGTCACAAAACCAACATTGGCATATTCTTTCATGTACTTTCTAAAGCTGGTCTTCAAGAATTTTAACAATACTCCCCTTTCTTTGTCGTCTAGCTCCTTGTTCACGCGTGCTAAGTCCTCTTCGGTCAGCTTGAGTAATGGCTCTGCTCTCGATAGAATTGGCTTTGCTAATCCCCTTTTTCCTTTTCCTTCTGTCCTCTTAAAGAGGTGCGCATACTCCTTCGATACGATCTTGTAGATCTGATCTGTCCGTGGATTTTTCACTCTTTGTATTTTCTGTCCTATCTCGTAACCACTTATCGGCGCGCCGTATGCTAGGCAATAAATCTTTGATGGTAAGCCATCTAATATAGGATTTTCAATTTTTCTTGGCATTTTATACCCCCTAAACAATCTTTGGAATATACGTTCTTTGGAATATCAATTCTCTATATTCCTATATCATAATATATGTAAAAAAAACACATATAATACTTGTGGTCATATGTGGGGGTGTGGTGCCGGATGAAAAAATGGATACACATTACAATCGACCACGATGTGCTTGAGAGAATAGACAAAGAGCGTGGTCTAATCCCTAGGTCCACATGGATCAATGACAAGTTAAAGAGAATCGTGGAGGACATATGACCAAAAGCGCTCATATCGAGAAGAGAGGGGGGATCGCCTCGCCTCCCTCTATCCCCTCTGAAGATATCCTAGCTCGCTTGCTGGAGTGGAAGCGCGCTTGGTGGAAATGGCGAGCAGCGAAAAAGGACAGATGGGAGTTATTATGAATCATCAGCTTGCGCCCCAAATTCCCTCTAAGTCCATAAAAAGAATCATGCGATCTGCAGGTGCTGGGTGTGTGAGCAGGGGGGCCATTGATATTCGCAATGCAAAAACCTTGCTCCAAGATATACCCCCCGAAATTTTGGATAAATTCGAGTTTTGGGAGATTGTACTTTTTAAAATTGTTGAAAAGGTGGATCTGAAACTTCAGAAAAAAGGAAGGAAGGAAAATAATGAACCGAAATATCAAGGAAATTAGATTCGTCCATGCGTTTGTTCTTCACACCAATGCCGAGGATGCGGAAAGGGTGAAAGAGTTCATTCTCGAAAAAACTGGGGCCCGTTTGATTTTTGAGAAGCATTCTGGTGGGCATTTAATTATTAAAGAGGAGAGCGAGTGCCATGGCTAAAGCCAAGACTAAGAAAAAGATAGAGGAATGGCACACCAAGGCTGGATTTTGCCCATTCTGGCGCATTAAAACCCTTAAAGGCGTTGATGAAAAACATCCAACCATCGCCGTTAAATGCCTGATCAACAAAAAAGAACGGTCCATATACGGGGGCAAGTGCGTCCACGTTGATGCTTCTAGCACCGAAGGAATACAAAATTATAATGATTGCACCCTATACCTTAAAGACCTGAAGAGAAAAGAGGCGGGGCAAGAAAGTTACTTCCGAGACAAGGCATTCATTGGGAGGTGGTTGGCCAAAGATATCTGCGCAAAACACCGCTTTTTGACACATGAGAAAAGCCACATTATTTATGCCTATTCGGATGGTGTTTATTCTGATAATGGTAGCGAGGTTGTCCAAGCAGAGTCCATACGGCTACTTGGTGATTTTTCGAAACGGAATAGGATAAATGAGGCGCTGGCATACATTATGTATTCTACATACACTGCGCCAGATAAGTTTGAAGCACCAATAGATTTAATTAATGTAAAAAACGGAATTCTAAATTTAGAAACAAACGAACTCATCCCACACACACCAGATATTATTTTTCTAAATCGAATCCCAGTCGATTACGACCCAAAAGCGGACTGCCCTGTAATAAAGAAGTTCCTTAAGGAAGTTTTACAACCAGATGATATTCCGCTTTTTCAGGAGTATTTTGGTTTTTGCCTTTTGAGAGAATATCGGTTTGCGCGAGCATTGATGTTATTGGGTCCTGGAGAGAACGGAAAAACATCGACCCTTTCATTATTAGAGGCTTTTTTAGGCACGGAGAACATCGCAACACCATCGCTACAAGATGTGGTTTCTAGTCGCTTTTCTCAATATGAACTATATGGGAGACTAGCGAACATCCACGATGATATCCCCTCTTCTAAGCTGTCCTACACGGGCAGATTTAAAATGCTGACGGGGGGCGGACTTGTGAGAGGCGAAAAGAAGCATAAGGATGGTTTTAATTTTAAAAATTATGCGAAGTTGATTTATTCGGCTAATGAATTGCCTGTCGTTGAGGATTCTTCGTTGGCTTTCTGGAGGCGGTGGTTTGTTCTTAAGTTTGATAATAGTTTTCCAGAGGGGGGTAAAAATACAGATCCGAATCTTCAAAAGAAGTTGACTACGCCAGAGGAGCTGTCGGGGTTTTTGAATTGGGGATTGGTTGGGTTGCGCAGGCTGTTGGAAAATAAGAAGTTCACAACGACAAAATCGACGCAAGAAACCAAGCGTGAGTGGGTTATGCAGACGGATAGCCTGAGGGCGTTTGTGATGAATTGTGTGAAGCTCAATCCAGAGGTTTCCATTACAAAAAACGACTTTTTCGAGGCGTACAAATTGTTCTGCGTTGAATATGAAATCACACCATTAGATAAGGCAAACCTAGGGCGTAAGCTACCCACAATAACACCACAAGTGAGGGATTATATCCCAACTATTGATGGTAAGAGACAACGGGCATGGAAAGGCATAGAGTTATTTTTTGATGAATCTACTGAAAATGGTAAAGAATTTAGCAAAAAAATTAAAGAATATAACAATAAAGTTGAAAAAGATGGGGGTAGCCACGAGGAAAAAGACATATGGAACGGATATCGAAAAAAAGTCTGTTCCACCCCCCAAAACACAGAGGAGCGGGGGTAAAAAGGACGTGAAAAACGCAAAGTGAAAAAAGCAAAAAATGGGGCGATGCACTGCGATGGAACAGATGTAACAGATATTACTCACATTTTAAGGGGGAAAGACGGGGGGAGATAGTATATACGGTAACCAAGGAAGAAGTTGCACCAAAAGTCCGTTACATCCGTTCCGATACAGAGGAGCGCCTCAAAAAACACAAAAAACATCCGTTCCAAAAGATGCAATATTCGTTCCGTTAAAAAAGAAACAAATCCAAAAAAAAACCAAGAGGGCTACCCAGAAGTAGACCAAGAAACATTGGTAAACTTCTTTTTAAAACACCACCGAGAAATAGTCAACAAGGAGCGCAGCCACCAACCAAGCATTGATTTTACGGCTGCCGTTGGTCGTGCTCATCGGGTTTTAGGCGTGAGTAAGGAGAGAGCAGCCAATACACTGGAGAACCTCGTAAGAGATGGAATAATCTCAACCTCATTACCAGAATCAAGGAAGAGTTAAACATGAAGTTGATCAATCAACTATCAACTGTCGATCGATGTATTAAAACATCATGAACAAAACTCAATAAAAAGACAAATATATTTGAAGTAAGAATTCATATTCTGTCTAGGGAGATTGTTGAATGAACGAAGCAGATTTTGTCGTTTATCGGAAAGAGGATATCGCAAAAATACCCAGAGATGCAAAGGTAGTGCACATCGGCTACAAGATGAGCATCGAGGACATCGGCGAGATAATACGAACGAGGAAAAACCTGAAAGCGCTACGATTTCCACCCAGCATCGCGGATCAGCTGCACCCGTTCGTAGGCACCATGCTCGACATGCAGGGCATCAGGAAGCTGGCGGGCTATGCAGACCGGTATGATTCAAAGTTCGTAAAGGAAGCGAGAAAGCTCCGCCAGAAGGGATGGAAATATGAAAAGATCGCCGATCACATCTCAGATAAGATCGGAGCAGAACTGTCCGCGCAGACGATCTGGTATTGGGTGAATAAGAGGAAGTGAATGAATTTCTTACCCACGGGGGATCTTAATTGAGGCCAATTCTGATTATTCTGGTATTAATAATTGTTTTAATCGGTGGCTGTATCGGTGGATTTGATACAGAAAAGGTTCTGGAGCCCTCCCCTTGTAAATCCTTCTAAATACGTTTATATTCAACACAACGATTTAGATTGGTGAATTGTATGACAAAGGCATCTAAAACAATCTATTGGAAAGATGTACTCGTAGTAGCAGTGTCCGTTGTCGTAGGCATATATTTGCAGCGTCCACTTAGTGACGTTTTTGAAAGATATGTTAACGACATCGTTGGAGGGATTTTTGGAACGGTTCTTGTTAACATAGTTGCCATGGTTATAGTAGTGATTATAGCAATAGGAACGATTATGTTTGCCATATACATGCTAGCTCGAGCACGGGGATATGAATTTAGATGATCTAAGAAATACCCCCTACCCCCCTACCACCGTAATCTATATAACCTAGAAAAGCCATATTTCATCATCATGGCACAAATTAAATCGATCGAAAAAATAACAGAAAACTACGTTTTGAGCACTATAAAGGCTAGCATTAATATAGAAAAACATATGCAAAGGAGCGGGTGGAGCAACCCAAAAGAGAGGGCATTAAAGTATGCAATTTCCACTATTGTCTCCTCAGGGGTAAAAAAAGATAGAGCAATAGAGCTTATCGATAGTATAATAAAAAGGGCAAATGAAATAAAGTCCCTTTTATCTCACATTGAAAACTTTTGATCGGATAAAAAAAGTGTAAGAAGCGGATTTAAATGGTTGGAAAGATAAAAGAGGACGTCAAAAGGGACGTTTTGAGATATCTGAATAGTAGAATTCACAAAAGGTGGAAAGTAGAAGATTTTACCTTATCTTCCATCTGCGAAGCTGTGAATGAAACAAGCGACAGAACTGAAAATATATTGGAGAAACTCAAAGAAGGCGGGTCAATCGACAGTCATAGGGTTGAAACTGATATTTTCTTGCCAAAGGACAAAGAACTCACCGAAAAGATAAAGTCGGCTGTAAAGAGCATTCCAACAAACCACCAGTTGGTCGCGGGCGATTCCAGAAAGACCATCACCATTGAATTACACCACAGGACAGCTGATGATTTACACCATAGCCAGTCTTAAACATGCAATATGGGGAGGTTTTGCAATGCTCTGCATCGCATTTGGTAGCGCGTGCTTTTTTTGCGCAGGATTGGGTGACTAAGCTCAGCCCCGTATTGATGTCAGAGATTTAAACATTTGGATTCGATTATAAAAGAACCAAAGAACCACATTCACGTGGAGTTGATGACAAGAAAATTTTATGTTAAATTACATAACAATGCTGGAACTCCTTCGACCCCAGTAAATCTGACATGAACCTGGGTTTGGGATATATCCAATTGCTGAGGGACTTTAAATAAAACCCAACCTTCAACGGTAACACCAGGATATACCTCATAAGGGGGGGTGATATTCTTCTTTGCCCTTCACATTTTCAAACCCTGTCCTTTTGATATGCGCTAATGAGCGTATCCTACTTAATTTGCCTTGTTAGACGACAATAACCTCCCCTTATTCCAAATATCTCTTGAAGCCTATAAGTTGAAGATATATGCTACATATGGTTCGTGATCTATATATTCGATGATGTGTAACTCAATAGGATTCTCATCAAGTGGTATTGATTTGCTTTCCGATGTGTCTTTTTCCTCTCCAGGATAAAAATCTGTTAGTAATCTGACAGGATCTAATCTATAAAAATTTCCCTTGGCTGTTTTTAACTCTAAAGAGACAATGGGACTACCATACACCTCGAAATTGGCTGTGTTCTTGAATGTTAAACAAACCTCGAAAACCTTGTACTTTTCTCCCTTGAACTCTTTTTCAACAGTCGTTGCATTCACGATTGTTACTAGATACGGAACCTCTTGGGTCCGATGATATTTTTCATAAGTATAGGGGAACGATACGACTTTAGGAGAAGGAATTTCAGGTGCTTTTTCTCCAAGACATCCAATGTAAACACATATAATCAAAGCCAACAAAAGCACAACGGTTACTGCCCTTTTCATCTCATCACCTTGGTATCTCCTTCTGCCTCGTTTTATCCCTAGGGAATTACGGTTGATCGTATAACATCACTAAAGTATCCGAGTGAAAGTCTCCTTGAGCTGGTGTGTGTACTGTTACTTCCATCGTGCCATACTGGTTAAGCGGTAAGCTTGAATACTCGCCGTACTCTGGCTCCACCGGAATGGCCTCAAATGGGATCCTGATCTGTTCCATATTATTGTTGAAGGTAGCCATGCCCTCGTAAACTAGTTGATCCTTCACTCTCTCAAAGTTCTCGTATTTTGTCGTGTATATCTTAATCGCCATTGTGCACTCTGTATTTCGGAAGGATATTATCTCCGATTTTTGATTGAAAAAGTAGACAATAACTTTTAGCCCATCATATTCTGGGTCGGCATCATCGGTGTATCCCCATGCATACACCGTCGTATATGCTAACCCAGGTATCTCTTTTTTGGCCGTTGGAGACGGCACCGGACTCGATGTCGGCGTGATTGGCTCCCGCTCAACACATCCTGCGAACATCACAACGGACGCAATTACTATAATAGCTGCCAAAGTTGCTATGGTTTTATGTTTAGCCATTTTCTCACTTTATAACTTGAAAAATTTTTTATCATATTGAGGAACAAAATCTCGATAATCTTCTTTAATTCTTTCAATTGATCTTCTTAATACTTCCTCTTTTGTTTCGTTAGACTTGGCCTTTTTACCTAAACTATGCATTCTCAAAGGCCAATAAAGCATTCTTAATTCATTTTGGGGCGTGTTGCCTCTTGGTATGTGTTCCAGTTCTTTTTTTACTTGTTCACGCATTTCTTTTAGTTTACTGGTCATTTTGCCACTTAAGTATCTATTTATCCCGATACTTTACTTAAAGTTTTCTATTGTAAAAACATTTGTCATTTGTCAACAGCTTCATTGGGCGGAAAATCTACTTGTCCAACTAATGATCCAAACAGAATTTACTTTGTCGCAGGTTTTAAGGTTATTTTGAAAAGGTTGAGACACAAAAGCCATCGAAATTGGTGGGGACAAAAAGGATAATCCCTTCGTACAAGTTTTTTAATCTTAATGGTTTCGTTGGCATAAATAATTCTAGCGACTTATCAAGATGCATTTTTTAGATACCTAGTACCTTCCCTGTGAATCCAATGGCAATATAGAGAACCCAAATTATTGAAGTTAATAGGATCCAACCAAATACGAAAGAAAACCAACCAAGACCCATAAAGAAGTTCCATAGACGACTATCTCCTTTTCCTTTTCCTGCCAACCAAATGAAACCATAAACACACGCTAGAATGAAGAAGAAACTTGAAGATATACCTAACTTAATAGGTTTCAACCATATTTTTGCTGCATCTAATTGTCCTCGAGCACCTACTTGGTAAAATATAAAGAGCAATACTGAAGTTACTGCGATGCTAATTCCTGCCATCGTGGCTGAAACGGAGGTAAAAGTCGATGCTAGCAGGTTATCGGCTTTTGGCATTTACACCTCTTCTACCAAGTATAACTAATTTCCTTTGAGTCTAATAATGATGTTCCTGTATCGTTCCATAACTCAACTTGGATCTTAAGCAAATCACCTTTGCCCGGATTAGGATTACAATAAACTGCTGTATACTCGGACCCCAACTCCAATCTCGCGCTATTATTGCTAAGTGTTCTGCCGTCTGTATCGTTCACTATTTTCACTTTAACTATCCCCACTGTAGGAGGGGGTGCTATTTGCATAATTGGCATCTGTATACTGCTTTTTTTAGGTACTATATTCGTTATCTCTGAGTTCTGTACCCTGACACCTACTGTCAAAGAAGGACTAATGCAACAAGAAGAAAGCACCAGAACAATTGAAATAAGGACCAAAAATAGCCAATTTAGTTTTTTCATTCTTCTCCCATTTAGACTTTAAACGGTGAAGTTTATAAATATATTCGTTTAGACAGTAGATGGCAAATCAAGAAGATTGAACAATTTTCTTAATCTAATCCAATCTCTTCTCTAACCTTAGTTATATATTCGTTCAGTTTCTCTTCATAATCAGGACTACTTTTTGCCATTTTTTTTGATGCTCTTTATATCCAAAGTACCAAAATCCTTCACTTACTTCCTCGGTTGAATATAATCTGTGCCACTCCTTTTTTTCGTCCACAGTACAAGATAAACAGGTATCACATGAAAATGGATATGTTGGAGCTATTGTAAGGGTTGGGGGTTTCTTGTTAGACGATTAAAACTCATCCTCGCTCTGGGACGAGCACGCCTTTCTCAACGTAAATTTTTCCACCCTCTTCACAGAAAAGAAGATAGTCGCCCACTCTGAGCCCGCCCATTCTCTCTTGCACCTTCTTTGGAATCGCGATCTGTCTTCTCACCGTCACCTTTGCCTGAGCAAAATAATCGTGTTTCATGGATAGCGTGTTCAAGCGAAAACATTAAAAGCAATATACACTTAAATCTTGTATCAAGATAATAAGGAAGAATGGTATGAAGAGGATAGGGCTAATTTTGGTCTAAAGATGCATGAGGTCTAAGTGAAGCGATATTATACCTGCAACGGCTGCGGCGCCAAGCATTCGTTTGAGACCACCCAGGACTATATAGATGGTCTCATCGTGGCGTTCTGTCCCAGCTGCGGAAAGATGAAGGAATTCCTGATGGTTGACGCCGGCGAAGAGGCAGGGCTCAGGTTGAAATGAAAATGCTAGCACCAGAAGAGGTTAAGATCGGAATGATAATGCTGACAGCAATCATAACGGCTGTCGTAGGATGCTGCCTGCCAGTAGGGTGGACAACGGGAATAACGATCATTTACCCAATCCAGCTCGTGATTCTCATAACACTGACCCTCCAGATAATAAGAATAACATTGAAAGAAGAAGGACATTCCCGGGCATAACACGATGTCGCCTCCCTCCTCTCCTTCTCTTATCGCACGAGGAGGGCAGGAGAATGACTTAATGGAGCTCTAAGCAACGTTTAGAAGGACTCTGAACACATTCCATTCAATCTGCGAATGCCTTCTGAACCAATTAACTAAATGGGTATTTACAAACGGAGGCTATCCTGGTATTTTCACTCCCTGCGCCGACGAGTCAAGGCGAGGAGGCGCAAATCGTCTAATGAAAAGCCTTGAGATGTTATGACGAATTGATATGCGCCCCCATTCATCTTACCTTCCAGAACGCTCAAAGTGATGCAGGTTGGAGAATGAGACGAATCCCAATTTTATCTCCTAGCTCTGTGACACTAGGATTTTTATTACTTGGAAGGGTAATGACATCACCCTTAACTCCATTTAAATACTCGAGGTTAGCGTAAAATAAAAGTTTTCCTATAAATTTGTCTGTCTAGGAGTTCAGCGAGAAAAATAGGAAGTTGGATAGCGAGGTTTGTGGAGATCGAAACCGAGGAGTTCGCATCCATACACTCTTAGAGGCTACTCATCTCTACTATTCCTCCGGGGAATGCTTCTACTCTCTTCTTGTCGTCCAGCTCCTCCTTGCTCAGATGTCGGAGCGAGCGTCCATCCTTCCACTCCTTGTCAGCGTAGATTCCGTACCTGTTCAGCCCTATCTCTATCTCCTTCTCGAATTTCTCCCTGGGGGTTAGAACAGTCCTTGATCTTGGATTTTGTTTCTTTATCCATTCTTATCTCGGAATTACTTTCTTGCCTTTGTCCAGATGCTCTTTCACTTCGTCTCTGATGTTCTCGATCGCATCGTCCAGGTCTGCCTCGTTGCTGATGATGCTCTTCTTCGAGGCTTTTCCAAGACTAACTTGCGCCCTCTCCACCCCCCTCATTAGGTGGAATCACACCTGCAAGTATCATCTCCCGCTTCTTTTCCACCGCCAAAATGTGATTGTCTAGCTCTGAGAGGCTGTAGTTACATCCGGAGCACCTGAGCATATCAGGATTCCACTTATAGCCTTCCTTGCATAGGAACGTCTTTATCGGATTAAAGGTGGCATCTTTAATCCGGGATTTACACTCCGGGTTAGAGGATATCTCCTCCCTCAGCTCGCTATAAACCCTATATCTTTCTTCGTGGAGCTTTTCGTAAACATTTTTGAACTTAGAGACGGCTTTATCATAGTTCGAGGTCACAGTGGACTCCATTCCTGAGGCCCCTGCTAATCCTCCTATTATCGCACCAATCAATGCTGACCCCCCATAGATTAACATAAGGATGCTTTCCTGGGTCCATGAGGTGATTCCTAGCCACTCAAAGATAAGAAAAATAATATAAAGAGGTGCAAGCGCTATCGCAAGCACTAACACCCCTACGGGCCCAAGAATCCAGAAAATGATGAGTGCAAATACAATACAGATTACGAGGACGATTGTGGCGAAGATAGAAACACCAAGTCCCACAACAGCACCAACCAAAGCACCAACAAGAGCATCCACAATTCGATAAGAGATCGGTGTTTTGTACGCCCTACCGATCTCTTTGGACAGCTCTTTCTGAACTATCGCTATTCCAGTATCACCAACAGCTTCACCCGATGTTATTGTTGCCCATTCCGTAGCAGTATGTGTTTGATTTAAATAAGCATCGTCCCCTTTAGTTAACGTAAACTTCCCTCTAAAACCTCCTCCCTTAAACACCACTCCACAAGATGTACACTCAACCAAGGAGTTCTGAGATTTGAGTGAGTTGGGTGCTTTGCACATCGGGCAGCCGCCTCCAAATCCTTGGTTTATCCATTTATCACGAATACCCATATCGAGTGTGTCCTCCCGCTTTTTACTTCAAATTCTCTTGCTCAGTCTATTTATACCATTGATATTTCTTCAATATAAACATGGACTGTCCGAGATTCTTTAATCGATCTCGGGGGTACGAATTACTTATGTATTCAAAACAAAAATGAGAATGTATTGGGGGCGTATGTAATGGCAGAAACGAAGAGGAATACTAAGCATAAAGATGCACAAAATGAACTAGCAGAAAAATTTAGAAAAAAACTTGGAGATGAAGATAAAGTTTCAACCAAAGGGAACAATCTACCGATATCACCACAAAAAGGAAAACCCACACGAAAAGAAGCCGTTTATCGGCCAGATATAATAGTTCGTGATAACGAAGAAAACATTAGATACATAGTTGAAGTAGAAACAAGTGATAGAGGGGGGAAAACTGTTGCAGGGGCAGCAATTTTGGCAGATTATTGTATCGATAAACACATGCAAAGTTCCAATAATAAGCCACAACTTCTTTTTGTCATATTAGAGGGCAATCTTGAATTAGCTAAGAAAAGAATTTCTGCCATCGAAAATTGGATAAGACATCTAAAAATTGAGGTTTGTACGAAAGAGGAGGCGATGAAAAAAATAGCTAGCTTACCGTTGTCATAATAATTTAGAACATTTTTCACCGCCCTCATTGAAGATAGGCTGAGACGCATCAACGACATCATCATGCCGATCGGAATTGGGTGCGCAATCGTCGCCATCCTCTTGATAATGGGCATACTCATTGTCAAATTCGCCCTGTGCTGATGCACTTCGTTTAAGCTGCGCATACAGTTTGATGCAATTAGAAGCCCGGCCCGCTGTGTGGCAACGGCAAGATCATAAAAAAGATTGTAGATGAATTTAGGTGACTAAGTGCTACGAAACCTTTTTCTTGGCATCTCCCTCGGTGATCACTAAAACGGGGCATTTTGCCAGGTTAATTATGTCTTGGGCTGTACTCTGGTGAACGAACCGGTATATCTTGTCAAATCTATAATGCCCCATGATGATCATATCGTATCCTTTGGCTGCATCGACGACTATTTGGGGCAATTCATCCGCTCCGCCATCAAAGTCTATCAACTTGCAAGTAATTTTGACGCCCTCTTTGCGATACGTTTCAGCATATTCGTCCAACGCTCTCCGTTTCGTGTCTACGATTTCCTCGGTATCGTCCTTCAGGGTATAAACGACGATATGTACGCTTGCATCCAATCGCTTTGCCATCTCAATTAACGTTTCGACGAGTGCTCCGCTCTCCTTTAAAGGATTTATCGGAACCAGTATCTTCTTCATTTTCTCGACATTCCTTCATGCACAGAGTTTCGCCGGCGCAAAAAACATGCTTTGGTGCTATAGGAGCAAGTTCTTGCGATCGTTGGCACCCTGCTGCTCATTCGGCTATTTCTACCTTGTGAAGGTCCTCATTCATCATTCTTCGCCTGCCCGCCTCATTCTGCTGCGAGTATATGGCCCAGAACTCTTCCCTGTTCACACTACCATCTCTGTCTCCAATATGCCATCACAACATCCCCTTGAGCTTGTTTGCAGCCTTCTCCACGTTCACCAGGATCAATCCCAATCCTGCCTCTGTAGGGGTCATGACCACCAACAGCGCCGTCGGACCTGCCCCTGTGATAACGGTGGCGGCGCCGGGGGCCGCGGGGGGGG
>JAUWQV010000002.1 GCA_030610945.1 Methanocellales archaeon
ACCAACATCACTGCCTAGAAGTTGCCTTAAACGGGACATTTGATCAGCTACTAAAGCATTCATTGGATAGAGTATGATGGACCTAAATCCTCGCACATCCGTTGTTTCACCGCGTTCAGCTTCTAAAGCAAGCTGGCCTAAAATCGAATAAAGAAATATCTCTGTTTTTCCTGATCCCGTGTCTGTAGAAACAATTAGGTTTTTTTCTTCAGAGAAAAAAGCCTCAAGGGCTTTAGCTTGATGTAAATAAGGCGGATCGTAGACATCAAGATCTGCCTGATCTAATCCTTCTAAAATTTCGATAACGGGTGATGGGAGATTCAAATCGCTGAATCGCTCACCGAGTATGTATGAAGGGGTTACCCCCACCCATGGTTCAGATGCCACAGCCCCCTCTTCCATCAGTCTTCTTCTTTCTTCAATCAACCTCGAGTTGTGGAGATGGTAATTCGCTTCAATGAACTTTATATGGCGGTCTTTGATTTCGGAGGCTGCCTTTGTGATTGGTACCATCCTATATCCCTCTATTCATTCTGTATAATAGTCTTTACTGAAAGCATTTCGAATACTTCTGCAGTTGACTTTACTGCCTTGGAGGGAACAATCCAGTTGATTTCACTTCCAATAAATCCTTCAAATTTCGCCCCTATAGCATGAAGCCACCGAATTTGAGACATAGGGGGAATAAAGTTAATACTAAGGCGATAGTCTCCATCCAATTTTTCAAATTTAACCACGCGCCCTTTACCTTCTATTTCATCGAATATTAAACAAATCTGTTTATAAAAACGAGATGGAACACGAATCATGGACTCTTGTTCCCCTGTCTTAATTTTCAACCAATACTCATAAGGACCGTATTTGGGTTTCCCTCTCCAGAAGCTGACAAAACCTAAATCGGTCTGGATGTTGGCATGGCTACCCCCCCATAAAAATCCTTTGACGCTTACACTCCACAATCCTTCTACCCACGTTTTATACCCTTGCCAATCGCTCTCAGGTCTCCAAACTTGTCCAGTTCCAGCTTTAAGTAGATCAAGTAAAAATTTTTCGTCAAAATCCATTAAACCAGCATAACTCTCTTTAGACTGAATTGGGATAGCGAGTTCCTCAATTTCAGACCTGTCTGTGTTTTTGATTATCCGACCCACTCCTTTGACATTTATGTTTAAACCAGCTTCCGTGAAATAGTACGTCGGTAAGCCTGAAACTAAAATCCAATTATTCTTATCTATATTTACAACTCTTGTTGGGGCGGGGGAATAATACCCTTTAGAAAGTTCGAGGATATCACCTATAAATAAAAGGTTAGGCCCCTTAGGATCTTTTAGTATATCGGACAATAAGTCTAAATCTTGTTTTTCAATTTCTGGGATTATAGCCCGGAGTTTTTGTATTACCCATCTACGAATGGAATGAATGTGCATTTTTCGTATGGATCCTTGTGAATCAGGCACAGAGTCAAGGGCAAACCTAAATGCTTCACTTATTATTGCCCTTTTAACTGAGTCGGAATCGGATGGTAAGTTTGACTCATCAACAATTAAAAATTTGCTTCCAAATGCATGAAGATCATTATCCTTCATTCCCCCTCCTTAGTTTCATCAATGCCCGTCTAACTTGTTTTTTTGCCCCATCTGGCACTTCATCACGCGAAGTTCCCCAGGGCACACCATAAACCTCTCTAACTACCGACCATCTAGCTTTTTTTGGAATCTCGTCCAAGTTCTTGAGTCTCCTCTCAATCTCTCTATCAGATAACTTCTTTTGCCACGGTTTAGGCTGCTGAATATCTAATTCTATTCTCCCTAAAGAATCGTAGTCAAGCATGATGTGGTTACAATCCTCTTTTATCCAAGAATCCAATATGGATTCGGCTTCCTCCAAAGTAGTATCCCATTTATGGACTATCCCCCTATATTCGCTTTCTTCAGAAAAAGTTCCTTTTACATCGATTTTTAGTTCTTCAGGGCCGATTAAATTTAAATTAATCCTATTTTCTATGACCTTTTCTGATTCAATAAGTATTGCGCCCTCAACACTCCATGGATTAAATTTTGTTATTTTTCCATCGGTTATTAATTCTAGGCCTAATTCCACATCGCCCATCCAAGGCTTATATAAAGATTTCATTCTATTCTCGGCATGAAGGTTAATCACTCTATGTTCATTTCCCCAATGAACGCTAAGCCGACGAGAACCCTCACTAGGGAAACGTGGGCAGAATATCCGTGGTACACCATTACCTTTCCTATCCAATATTTTGTTTTCTTCCCCTAGTGGAACGGAGACTATTTCAAATTCTGGATCCTTCTGTTGAGGTGGTGTAACGGCAATTAGAGCCTCTGACTCAGGTTTTCCTGAAATAGGAGATTCGGAATTAGGAGTAGCAGGAGGAGGCAATATTATATCAACATAAAAGTTGTCGGTGTCTGCATTTATCCCTATAAAACGATTCACAAGTTCCCTGTGATTATCGTCAACCTCAAATTTTAATATTTTCCAAGGACCTAATACGATATTTTCACAGCCCTCGATTTCCATTAGGAAATCTTCCTCTAGGACGATAAAGAGTGTGTCTCCCGTTCTAACGCGAGTATTGATTCCTCGACGTTCTGCCCGGTTTGACTCTCCAGAAAAAACATCATTAACAGATATATGCTTTGCTTTCCAATTCCCTATCAAATCTAGGGACTCATATTTTGAATATTTTGTACTGATAGTCAATTCGTACTTATCAGCATTTGGATCAAGTTCTACTTTTGCCTCGGGTTCACTGGGATGAAAAATCCGCGCTGGCAGAGAACTTTTTATACCTATACCATGAAAAATAAGGCTATTTAATACATCATTGACTTCTGTTGGGTCCGCAAAGTTCTCCCATCGTAAAACCGGTAAGATGCCATAAAGTTTGGCTGTTTTTATATAAGGATTGGGACTTATTACTAAACGAATTTGTTTTTTTAATTCTGATTCCTCTACAGGTGATATTCTAAATCTCTGAAGTAAATTTTCTAAACCTTCTTTGGTTCGTAGAGGGCATTCTTCACTTGTGGGATCCAACTTAACGTGAGCAAAATACCATATATTAACCTCCCCTTGTCTTGGATCAAGAAAACTACCGCATGCGATGCATGTATAGTAATTTAGCTTATGCTCCGCTCTATAGATGTCCACCCGCCGACCTTGAGGGTCTAGTGCGTAGGGAATCCTAGCCTCACTCATCAAAACTCCCTTCCTTGTTCATCACCGCAGAATGGATAATTTCAGAAACACGTTCTTTTTTATGTTTGATAAATTCGGGTTTCTTTTTGGCTCTTCCCTTTAGCCATCTTTCCTTCCAATGAGAAGCTAAATCATCGAATTTTAAATCGAATTTTTCAAGTTCAGTCTCCTTACCCATTAGAAAATCTTTAAAGTTGTATGCCAAAGGAATGCCATAAACCTCCCGTTTAATTCCATGTTTAAGTATCTCCTCAGGGAGCCCAATTTGAGAAAGTGCGGCTCTAGCTGTCCTTATCTTCCAGTTTGGACCTTCTCCAAAACGATTTCCTAAAACCGCCCCTTCTTTCACATCCTCAAGATAAAACCTGAGGTCACCAAATAAACCATGATTCAGATGGAAATGTCCCCAGCCTTTCGACTCACCAATCCGTTGATACAGGACTCGATCATTAAACCGTATACGATCATATATAGAAGACTTGCCCAAAGCAGAACTAGTGGTTAATAAGGCGAGCCTAGAATTCTTATTTTTTCCTTGGATGACGGTTTTTTTACCTTCGTACCGACGTCGAATAATTTCTTGAACATGATCCGAAGTAGCTAACATAGCTACCAATTTTCCACCTAAGAGTGTATTATAAGGGGGAACGGATCCCAAAACAAAAATGTCCATCATATTATATAATCGCTCAGCACGGTCTTCATGATCCCAACCTATCCATTTGTCTCGACAACTGAGATTAAAGACCGGATCACCAAGTGCGAAAAGACCAACCAATTTACTAGTATATTCATCCCATACTAAGAATCTCACACGCCTACCGAAACCTTGTGAAACAGGTACTGACCAAATTAAAGTAGCATATCTAAAAATATCGCTTTGTAATGTGTTGGCTTCGACAACTTCGAGTTTGGGCCAAAATTTTTCAATATCTATTTCATCACCGTTTGCAAAAAAGGTTAATAATTTTTCTTCCTTCTTCTCCAAGAAATCTTTGTTTTTTTGATATTTATCAGAACGAGATGATGCATGAAGTCGACGAATATCCTTCTTATTTTCCATTTTTGGTCTAATGATCTTGCCATGAGAAAAACCAAATCCGTTAGACTCAAGTTCCTTTTTCACACGTTTTCTAAGATTTACTCGCTTTAATAAATCGTACTTACTATTGCTACGAATAAATAATCCATCCGGTTTTTGGTTTTCGTATCTGAGCACTCTCCATACACTTTGTTTAGTTTTTAAATCAATGGACCCAGATATATGTTCGAATAGAGTCTCTATAATCTCTGCTGGTTTAAGAGGTCTACGGGCTTTAATCAGAACATTCTGGATGTCTTCCCTAATCTTTTGATTCATGTTCTAAATACCTATATTCCATTTTCCATTAGGGTCTGATCGCCTTTGAATCCCTATTTGCTTTAATCTACCTTGAGGCTATTTAAACTTACTAATTTGAAGTAGCAAGGTTAAAATATACTAAAAAAATCAAGCAATCTAATATCAGATTTACTTGCTAGTCGGCTTTGCACATAAATTTGCTTAATTTGTGTGCAAACACAAGTTCTGCACATAAATTAAAAATGCTGTTATAAGGAAATGTTACTTGGTTATTTTGGTATATGCCAGTGCCTCCGAAGGTCAAATTCTACCAACCAAAGTCGATGGATAGTAAGACAAGTTTAGCTTTAATTGGGCAAGAATCTTTTATATGGAGCGCATATAAAGTAGTTATTTGGAATTTGGCTATTAAGGAGATGAAAAAATGAGTCTTTGGTTAGTAAGAGCAGGAAGACATGGAGAACAGGAGCAGGGAGCATTAGAACATAGTGTAGTAACAATCGGTTGGAATGAGTTTTCTGACCTTTCTAATATAAAAACTAAAGATGAATTAGCAGAATTCTATACCCGCTTTTATCCAACTGAAAAGAAAGCGAAGATTATCAACGCAGTTGGACAGATATGGAGATTTATTCGGGAGATGCAAAAAGATGACCTTGTAGCCCTTCCACTCAAGACGCAATCGGCAATATCAATAGGGAAAGTTGTGGGTGACTATGAGTATAAAGAATTGGCCACCAATATTAAACACATTAGACGAGTAAAGTGGCTAAAAACAATTCCAAGGTCAGCATTTGATAAAGACATTCTTTATTCTCTTGGTGCATTCATGACGGTTTGTCGAATAGAACGGAATGAAGCAGAAAGCCGTGTTAGGAAGCTCCTAGAAGAAGGAGAAATTGGTGAGAAGGGAGGGAAACCTGAAATTACTGAAGAAGTTATTCCGACTGATATTGAAGAATCTGCAGAAGACGAAATTGTGAAGCATATAGGGGCTAACTTCAAAGGACATAGTTTAGCAAGATTAGTGGACGCAATTCTTCAGGCACAGGGATATATAACAAAAGTATCGCCACCGGGCCCCGATGGAGGTGTGGACATTCTCGCAGCTGCAGGCCCCTTAGGTTTCGATACGCCCAGAGTCTGTGCACAAGTAAAATCCTCTTCTTCAGCAGTTGATGTAAATGTCCTAAGACAATTACAGGGAAGCATGTCACAATTTAGAGCAGAACAGGGATTATTAGTTGCATGGGGCGGATTTACTGCCCGAGCTATGCAAGAAGCAAGAGGTGCTTTCTTCTCTATACGATTATGGGATCAAGGAGCTTTGCTAGAAGAGATCTTCAAATACTACGAACGCTTCGATGACGAACTAAAAGCAGAGTTGCCATTAAAGAGAATATGGGCGCTGGTTTTTGAAGAATAAATGGGCCGAAACAACAGCACGTTTGTGGCTCGCTTCACCTAAATTACAGGGCAACTTCATATATCCACGAAATGTTATATAAATTGGAATAGTATTGGGGTATAAGAGAAGGACGTCGATATGAAGCCTGAGGAAAAAGCAAGGCAAAAGATCGATCAACTATTGGAGGCGGCAAGTTGGACGATCCAAGATATACGAGAATTAGATCTTGGTGCCTCTCTGGGTGTAGCTGTCCGTGAATTTCCTCTTAAATCCGGGGCAGCAGATTACTTACTTTTTGTTGATAGAATGGCTGTTGGAGTTGTAGAAGCAAAGCCTGAAGGCACTACATTAAGCGGCATTGCTGAACAATCTGCAAAATATATGGCAGACATTCCTAAAAATCTACCACATGTACAGGAGCCCCTCTCCTTTGCCTATGAGAGCACGGGTATAGAAACCTTTTTTAGAGATTCGAAAGACCCCGAGCCATGCTCCAGAAGGGTGTTTGCCTTTCACAAACCTGAAACACTTAAGGAGTGGGCATCTCAAGAGGGTACCCTTAGGGCAAGACTCAGGAATATGCCTCCTTTAAGGACAGAGGGATTAAGAGATTGCCAGATAGAAGCTATCCAGAACCTTGAAAAATCCTTCACAGAAGCAAGGCCAAGAGCACTTATCCAGATGGCATCTGGCGGCGGGAAAACTTACACCGCTGTAAGTTTCATTTACCAATTAATAAAATTTGCAAATGCAAAAAGGGTGCTTTTTTTAGTTGATAGAAACAATCTGGGACGTCAGACAAGCAGGGAATTCCAACAGTATATAACTCCGGATGATGGCAGAAAGTTTACAGAACTTTACAATGTCCAGCACCTCACTTCAAACACCTTAGACCCTGTGAGCCGGGTCTGTATTACCACCATTCAAAGGCTATATTCCATGTTAAAAGGAGAGCCTGAATTTGATGCAGAGCTTGAGGAGAGTTCACTTTTTGAGCTCGCGCCCAGGGAAGGGAAACCAAAAGAAGCATCCTACAATCCCCGGATTCCGATAGAGACCTTTGATTTTATCGTTACCGATGAGTGCCATCGCTCCATTTATCACCTCTGGCGGCAGGTGCTTGAATACTTCGATGCATTTATTATAGGTTTAACCGCAACCCCTTCCAAACAAACTCTTGGTTTTTTCAATCAGAATCTTGTTACAGAGTATAGCCACGAGCGGGCAGTTGCAGATGGTGTGAATGTAGGATATGATGTTTATAGGATACATACCGAGATCACTCAAAAGGGTGGCAAAGTTCCAGCAGGCTACTATATAGATAAGAGAGACAGGCTCACGAGAAAGATGCGATGGGAGCAACTGGACGAAGACCTTGAGTATTCTGCCAGGCAATTGGACCGAGATGTAGTAACTCCTGACCAGATAAGAACGGTCATAAGAACCTTCAAGGAAAAACTCTTTACGGAGATATTCTCGGGTAGAAAAGAAGTCCCAAAGACTCTCATTTTTGCCAAAGATGACTCCCATGCAGAGGATATCGTGCATATCATAAGGGGGGAATTCGGCAAAGGAAACGAGTTCTGTAAAAAAATAACATACAAAACCATGGGAGAGAAGACTGAAGATTTAATTGCTAGTTTCCGCAATTCCTACAATCCGCGCATAGCTGTAACGGTGGATATGATTTCAACAGGCACGGATATTCGGCCACTGGAATGCCTTATATTTATGCGAGATGTTAAATCAAGGGTTTATTTCGAGCAGATGAAAGGGCGTGGGACCAGAGTTATTTCTCCAACCGATCTTAATGCCGTTACTCCGGATACATCTCATAAAACGCATTTTGCGATCGTTGATGCAATAGGTGTATGTGAGAACGATAAAACCGATTCCCGTCCTCTGGACCGAAAGAGGAGCGTTTCTTTTGAAAAACTTATCAGGTCTGTTGCTTTGGGTAAGAGGGATAAAGATACGCTTACCTCTCTGGCTGGAAGGCTTGCTAGGCTGGACAGAGAGATAGACGAGAAAGACAGAAAGGATATCGAGACTGCCGCAGGAGGCAAGCCCTTAAAAGAAATCATCAACAACCTGCTGGATGCAGTTGACCCTGATAAAAAATTGGAAAAAGCAAAGGAGATTTTTAAGACAGAAACACCGACAGAGGAGCAGGTAGAAAAGGTTACTGAAGAGTTAATAAAAGATGCTTGCATCTCCTTTGATAATCCTAAATTGAGGAATACTATCATCGATATCAAGAAAAGAAGCGAGCAGATTATAGACACGATAAGTAAAGATACCGTAATTATTGCAGGCTTTGATGAAAAGGCAAAGGAAAAAGCCCTCACCATCGTTGATACATTCAAAAAGTTCATAGAGGAAAACAAGGACGAACTAACTGCTTTACAGATCATTTACAGCAAACCATACGGCAAACGACATATCACATTTGAGGAAATTAAACAACTTACTGAAGCTATAAAAAAGCCACCCTACTATCTGACTTCTGAACTCCTTTGGCAGGCCTATGAAAAATTGGAAAAATCGAAGGTGAGAGGAGCTGGCCCCCAGAAACTATTGACCAATATCGTTTCATTGATGCGCTTTGCCATTGGCGAGAGCGATGTCCTTGAGCCTTTTGCGGAAATCGTAGACCGTAGATTCAGCGAATGGCTTGAAGAACAGAAAAAACTAGGAAGGGACTTCACACCCGAACAAATGGAATGGCTTGAGATGATTAAAGGCCACATCGCGTCATCGCTGGGTATAAAGATGGATGATTTTGATACAGTACCTTTTAACCAGAAAGGCGGGGCTGTGAAAGCATACCAAGTCTTTGGGCCGAAATTGAACAATATTTTAGAAGAATTAAATGAGGCGCTTGCAGCATGATGGACGGAAGTGCTTTACCGGAATTACCAGAGGGATGGGTTTGTACGAAGGCATCAATAGGGAGATATGCTGGTAAAGTAGATACGATTACTTTCACATAACTTTGATAAATGATATAATTAACAAACAACAAGATACAGCGATGTTAATTAAAATGGCTATCTATTACGAGACTTGAGGATAAGTAGGAATGAAAACGATATGAAAATCATATTTGATACAAACATTCTCATTCACATTGAAGACCCCAAGGTATTATCTCAAAATCTTCAAGATTTATTAAATATACTCCGCAGACATGGGCATCAAATATTCATTCACCCTGCTTCTCTGAAGGATATCAATAATGACCAAAATGTTCAGCGGAAAACGATTATATTATCTAAGTTAAAAGGTTATCCACTTATAGAGTTACCACCAAGACCTTCTGATTTATTTTTATCACAGGCGGGTGTGCCATCTAATTCTAACGAAAGGAACGATAACGAAATTCTTTTTGCTATACAGAAAAATGCTGCCGATTTTTTAATCACAGAAGACTATAGGCTTCAGAAAAAAGCAGGTAAAGTTAATCTTGATGACCGTGTATTATCAATAGATTCGGCGCTTGATTATTATGAAAACCAATATGCAAGAAAAGAAGTGCGCCATACACTTTTAAGAGAATATCTCCTTCGTAACCTTGATGTAGATGATTCATTTTTCGATTCATTAAAAGAAGAGTACGGAGATGCAGATTTTAGAAAATGGTTTAAGGAAAAGTCAATCGAAGGTCGGAAATGCTGGGTTTACCATGAGGGTGACACGCTTAAGGCGCTGTTGATGTTAAAAGAAGAGAATGAGCCAATTGAAACATCCCCTCCAATCCCAGCGAGAAGAAGATTAAAAATTGCCACACTCAAAGTTGATGTATCTGGATTCAAATTAGGTGAACTTTTCTTGAAAATGACATTCCAATACTGTATTGGTAACCAGATTTTTGAGACGTATTTAACTCATTTTCGAAAAGAAGATGATGTATTGATCAATCTTATAGAAAATTATGGATTTGAAACGGTCGGGTTTTTGACAAAGAATAATGAAGAAGTATTCCTTAAACAATTAATGCCAATAGAAAAAAAGCTATCTCCTGTTGAAATCTCTAAAAAATATTATCCTTCATTCATGGATTCCCCAGATGTTAAAAAATTCTTAGTTCCGATAGTACCTGAATATCATGATAGACATTTCCCAGATTATAAGGAAAGGCAGATGAAAATATCTGATTATTCGGAAATTAATATCCCTGGCAATGCGATTAAGAAGGCGTATCTTTCCCATTCAGCGATTAAAAAAATAAGAGCCGGAGATATTCTTATTTTTTACCGTTCTCATGATATTAAATCCGTGACAGCGATTGGAGTTGTTGATAAGGAACCTGTGAATACCAAAGAGGCAGAAGAGGTTGTTAGAATTGTTGGAAAAAGAAGCGTCTATCTTGAAGAGGAAATCAAAAGGATGACACAAAAGCCAGTGCTAGTCACCATGTTCAGACATCACCTATTTCTTCCAAAGCCATTGAATTTGAGTTATCTCAGAGAACATGATATACCTGTGCCACAATCTATTATAGAATTAAATCACAATCAATATATGGCGATAAAAAAAGGAGGGGAATTGGATGGACGTTTTACTGTCAGTTAAACCCAAATATGCTGATGAAATTATCTCAGGAAGGAAAAAATACGAGTTCAGGAAGTCTATTTTTAAAAGAGAATATGTTGAAAAAATGTATATCTATTCAAGTTCCCCAGTTATGAAAATTATTGCAATCGTTGACATTGATTGCATTTTATCTGATTCTCCCCAGAAGTTATGGGAACTATATCACGAAGATGCGAAAATATCTGAGCGTGATTTCTTTAAGTATTTTGAAAAATCGGATGTAGGTTATGCAATTAAAATCTGCAATGTCCGGGAATTTTCCACTCCAATAGACCCATATGTTATTATTGAAGATTTCAGACCGCCTCAATCGTTTTATTACCTGCCAATGAACTTCCTTGGGGCTCAATGGAATTGTCAGAATATTGAATTGAATTATGAGCATGGTGTTTTAGCAGAGTTGGGTTCTGAATATTCTTGTCCGAAGCGATTTGATTAGAAGGGTCTGAATTATGGAAACTTTTGGAAAGAACCGATTACCGGAAGGCTGGATGTGGATGAGGTTAGGGGAAGTTGGATTAGTTGCGTCTGGTGGCACACCATCTACAAAAGATGATGACAACTTCGGTGGAGAAATACTCTGGCTAACTCCAGCCGACCTTACGAATTTTAAGGGGAAATTCATTTCAAGGGGGAAGCGGAATCTAACAAGAAAGGGCCTAGACTCATCTTCAGCCAGATTGCTTCCTGAAGGAACTGTCCTTTTTTCTTCTAGGGCTCCTATCGGCTACGTTGCCATCGCTAGCAATCAGATTTCAACAAATCAAGGTTTCAAGAATTTAGTACCTTTCGAAGGTATTTTTAATGAATTTATATTCCATTATCTCAAGTCATGTAAACAACTTGCCGAAAGCTACGCAAGTGGAACAACTTTCTTAGAAATATCTGGTACAAGATTTGGACAGCTTCCAATCCCTATCCCCCCATTCCCCGAACAGCACCGCATCGTCTCAAAGATTGAAGAACTATTCACAAAACTTGATGCAGGCTTCGAAGCGATGAAAAAAACAAGAGTGCAGTTGAAGCGCTACCGCCAGTCGGTTTTGAAATATGCCTTTGAAGGGAGACTAACAGAAGAATGGCGGGAAGCCCATAAAAGCGAGTTAGAGCCTGCATCGGCGTTGCTGGAGCGGATCCGCAAGGAGCGCCGTGAAAAGTGGGAAGCTGAGAAAAAGCGCAAAGGAAAAAAGAGTGCAAAATACAAGGAGCCTGCAGTGCCGGATACTAGCGGTTTACCTGAGTTGCCAGAGGGGTGGTGCTGGGCAACTTATGAACAGATTGGTGCATGGTCAGGAGGTGGTACTCCTAGTACGAGAAATCCTTCTTATTGGCATGGCGGGACAATTCCTTGGATTTCTCCAAAAGATATGAAATCACTAAAAATTCACGATTCGAAAGATAAGATAACTGAGATTGCACTTGATAACTCAGCAGCAAAGCTGATCCCCCCTGGTTCGATATTATTTGTTGTGCGAAGCGGAATACTAAGGCGAACTCTTCCCGTTGCGCTCACTTTAGTTGATGCATCAGTTAATCAAGATATAAAATCACTAACTCCTCACGGCTTGATTAATGCCGATTATCTCTTGTTAACTACATTGGCTTTTAGTGAAGATATCCGCTATTCTTGTGCAAAGGATGGTACAACAGTTGAGAGTATTGAAGTACCAGCACTACAAATTTATCCAATTCCATTACCACCATTAATGGAGCAGGGCCGCATCGTTGCCGAGGTGGAGCGCCGCCTTTCGGTGGCAGACGTGGTTGAAAATACTATTAACCAAGCCATCAAGCAGGCGAAAAGGCTGCGCCAGAGCATTCTGAAAAAAGCATTTGAAGGCAAACTCGTTCCTCAGGATCCAAGCGATGAGCCGGCGAGTGTTTTGCTTGAGCGCATAAAAGCAGAGAAGGCAAAGTGCGAGATAGAGAAAAAGATGAAAAAGAAGAGTAAAAAAGTTTATGCTAGACGGATGAGGTTGATGTATAATGGCAAATGAATCTGCCTCCATCGTGCAAAAACTATGGAACTACTGCAATGTTCTAAGAGACGATGGTGTGAGTTACGGCGACTATGTAGAACAGCTCACTTACCTTTTATTTTTGAAAATGGCTGATGAGCAGACACAGCCACCTTTTAATAAGCCACCCCTCATCCCAAAAGGTCTTGACTGGCAGAGCCTCCTCGAGAAGGACGGAGATGCTCTGGGGGTCCATTATCGGCATATCCTTGAAACTCTGGGCAAGGAAGGGGGAATGCTTGGAGCCATCTTCAGAAAGTCGCAGAACAGGATTCAGGACCCTGCCAAGCTCAGACGTCTCATCATGCTCATCAACGATGAGACCTGGGTTGGTCTCGATATCGATGTGAAAGGGGAGATCTACGAAGGGCTTTTGCAGAAGAATGCGGAGGATGTAAAAAGCGGTGCAGGGCAGTACTTTACCCCAAGACCACTTATCAAGGCTATGGTAGAAGTTATTCGTCCAGAGCCGGGAATGACTATCTGCGACCCTGCCTGTGGTACTGGTGGATTTATTCTGGCGGCACATGATCACATATCCAAACATCATCAACTGGATAAAGGTCAGAAGAAGCTCCTAAAGTATCACACCTTCAAAGGAAATGATATCGTTGATGCTGTCGTAAGGCTGTGCGTAATGAATCTCTATCTCCACGGTATTGGCGGAGATGAAAGCCCTATTGAAGTGGGCGATTCTCTTATTTCCGATCCTGGAGATCGATTTGACATAGTGCTAACCAATCCACCATTTGGCAAAAAAAGCAGTATTACTATAGTAAATGGTGAGGGAAGGGCTGGTAGGGAATCTTTGATCTACGAACGTCCAGATTTCTGGGCAACTACTTCAAACAAACAATTAAACTTCCTCCAGCATGTGAAAACTCTTTTGAAAATAAATGGAAAAGCTGCCATCGTCGTGCCTGATAATGTCCTCTTCGAGGGCGGTGCGGGCGAGACGGTGAGAAGAAAATTACTCCATGAATGCGATGTGCACACGCTATTGAGGCTTCCTACAGGTGTATTTTACGCACAAGGAGTAAAGGCAAATCTTCTCTTCTTCGACAGGAAACCTGCAAGCGAAAAACCATGGACAGAGAAACTCTGGATATACGATTTGAGAACCAACAAGCACTTCACATTGAAGACGGACCCTCTGTGCTATGAAGACCTCCAGGACTTTACCAAATGTTACAACCCAGAAAATCGATTTAACAGGAAAGAGGCAGAGCGATTTAAAGCATTTACTTATGACGAATTGATGCAACGGGACAAGGTAAGTCTTGATATATTCTGGCTGAAGGATGAAAGCCTTGAGGATTCTGAAAATCTTCCATCACCCGATCTACTTGCGAGCGATATAGCAGAAAATCTTGAATCTGCATTAGAACAGTTTAGCAGTATCCATGAGGATTTGGGGGGGAAATAGGATTTCAAAAAAGAAACTGCACAGAAGTGTTTTTGCCCGTCTTCTCCGAGATGCGCTTGGCGACCTTTTTCCATTTGGTGTGTTTTGCCCTTCCTTAAATCAACCCTTTATTCTTTAGGCTTATGTATTTGCCGTCGCCAAATATGATGTGGTCTAGGACGCTGATGCCCATGAGGTCTCCGGCTTCCATCAGCCTCTTTGTGATTTTTATGTCGTCGCTGCTCGGACCCGGATCTCCAGAAGGGTGGTTATGCGCAAGTATGATGGATGCGGCATTCTTTGCTAGGGCAACTTTGAAAACTTCTCTTGGGTCGACGATGTTCACGTCTAAAGAGCCAATTGAGATTGTAACCTCCGAGCCGTTTAGTATTCTATTTCTGGGGTCGAGGCACAGAATGACCAAATGCTCCTTGTCGAGAGATCTCATTTTTGGCATTAGGATATTAGCAACGTCCTCGGGAGTCGAAACCTCGGTCTTCTCATTCGTAAAAGAATGAATCCTCTTTGCCAGTTCGAAGACTGCCTTAAGCTGGACCGCTTTTGCGAATCCAATCCCCTTAGTCTTGCTCATCTCGGTTATATCCGCGGAAAATAGGGATTTGATGTTGCCATTGTGCTTGTTGAGCAGCTTGTTTGCAATATCCAAAGCGGTTTCGCCATGCGAGCCAGTGCGCAGGATGATGGCTAACAACTCAGATGTTGATAGCGACTCTGCACCGAATTTAGCCAGTCTTTCTCTTGGTCTTTCGTCCTTGGGCATGTCTTTTATTTTGATTTTGTATTCGACTTCGCTCAACTCCGTCCCTCGGTTAAGACCTTTGGATTATCCTTATAAGCACCTTCCCCAAGCGCACCGCGAAACTAAAACTATTATTTCAAATCTGGCTCAATTCAACAACTCAACGATGGATTTATATCTTATAAATGTTATAACTTTGTAATAACATGATTAAAAAAATTAGGAAAATCGGGAACAGTAGTGGAATCATCATTCCACGTGTCTTTTTGGAACAGTTGGGATCACCTACAGAGGTAGATGTAAGTCCAACGGAGGAGGGGATAATCATACGCCCAATAGCCGGGAGGATTACCAGGGGTAAACCCAGAGACGAAGACGAGACGGAAGGCCTCTTGCGCCTGGCGTCGGCAAAGATAGAGAAAAACATTAAAACTGGAAAAGTTCGATGGACCGGCAAAAGAGAAATGGAGAGGAAAATAAGCCTATGATGCCCAAATTAGAGAGAATAGCGTCAATAGAAAACCTCGCGGACAGAAAGATATATTTCATGAGCCTCTTGACACGAGAAGCTGAAAAAAGGAATGTGCAACCTGTTGTCGTGGGCGGCTCAGCAGTAGAATTTTACACAGAGGGAATCTACCCAAGCTATGACATAGACCTCGTAGGAAACCGAAGGATAATCGGGGAGATATTAGAGGAGACCTTCGACTTCGAGCCGAGTGGGAGACATTGGATCAATGAACAAATAGGACTCTACGTAGAGATACCCAGCTCTCATCTGGCGGGAGATAAAAATAAGATTACAACGATAAGAGTTGAAAACCAGCCAGTATATGTGTTGGGGCTTGAAGACTTGATAATTGACCGCATAAAAGCGTGTGTGTATTGGGAATCTCGTACAGACTACGAGCAAGCACGGTTCCTATTAAGACAATATAAAAATCGTCTCGACTTCGAATATTTGGAGAAGAAAACCAGAGCTGAAGGTCTACTAAGAGTGTTGAAGAGGCTACTCGCAGGAAAACCAGTATGGAAGATGACGGCGGAAGGGCAGAAACTGTGGTATGAGAAATAAAACTATTTCCCACAAACTTCTACAAACCTCCATACCTTTAAGCCGAACAGGTCAATCTATTACTTAAACACGAACATCATCAAACACAAACATAAAGGGGGTGAACAAATGGGAAAATTGGTCAAGAATGAAAACTTGAACTACTGGCTGTGCGGGTTGATATTTGTCGTCGTCTTCTCAATCGTCCTCGGTGCAATAGGTTGGATAACGGGAATTATAGGTACTGTTGCAGGGATCTTGGGAACTATTGCATACCTAGCCATCATGCCGTACGTTGCCGGGCGACTGGTCGACTATGTCTCTGATAGGTGGATGGATTGATATCGACTGAATGGACTGAGGGGCCAATATCATCTCACGTACTTCTTGGTCCATTTCACGAATTTAGTTGCATCCCTGACCAAATCTTGTGCAACACGTTTGCTCGCCATTCTGCCAGAATAGCCAACCTCTGATTTGGAGGCAAGTGCATCTCTTAAAATTCCCCTATGCGAGGAGTCGCCTATCACTCCTGCTGCTTCTATGTGCGTTTTTATCGCCTCCCTATGATCTTTGCTGGCTCTCTTTCCTATAATAAAGATGGTGAGGGCATCATTCGCATTTATGATCGCCTGTATCGCATTCAGCCCGGCAGCATTGAACCTTGATTTGAGCAACGCATCCCTGGCTTCATCCAAAAACTCATCGGCCTTTGACAGATAGTTCTTCGCATCCTCCTTTCTGATTATTCTGACCATGTCCTATCTCCCAAGGATTTTCCAAACAAAACCCTTCCTTCATCTTCTATCCCGAGAATGAAACTGTTATACTCCTTCCTCATTTTTTTAACCTCTCTTTTTGAGTAAAAAACAGGGACGATATTTATGTCCCGTTCGAGATATTCATCGATGAGTTTGTTTACGTTTTTCCTGACAGCGTCGGGATTTTTGTCGTAGATGACCAAAACGTCAACATCGCTTCTTTCGGTTGCCTCGCCCCTAGCGACGGAGCCAAAAAGGGTTATCGAGACGATATCAGTTTTATCGACATTTTTTGCAAAATCCCTGGCAGCATCTAACAGGGAATCCTCCTCTGCCGAAAAAATCTCAACGATTTTCTTGACAATGGGATTTCTACTATTTAATTTGTAGAGGGTTGACCTGCCAGCTTTTCTGGATAAAATAACTCTCAGCCGGGCCAGATCTGACAGTGATGGGTAGATGGTGCCAGGAGAGCGTTTCATAATTCGTATCAGATCATCCAGGCAAAATTCTCTATCAGGAGAATCATAAAAAACCCTGAGTATTTTGATCTTCGATTTTGATCCCAAAACGTTCTCAATTAACATGGTAATTCAATAATCGATGATCAAGTTTAAATATCTATCGATTTTTCCGATACAATATCGGTTTTTTCGATTGTTCTCTATATGATTATTCTCTATAACCTCTACCTCTCTTGAAAACTTCAATTACTTTAACCATATTCGTTTTACCTTCGGCCGCGTAGACAATTCTAAAATCTCCAACCCTGATCCGGTGTTTTGGAGGTTTGGTACCGGCCAGTTGCTTTATATCCGCTCCAGACCTGGACGTAAAAGGGTTCTTTTCCAATTCCTTTAATGCTGCTCTAATGCGCTGTTGCGTATCCTTCTGAAGAGCGTTGAATTGCCTCTGGAAGATGGCTGATACTAAAACAGCGTACATCACAACTCTTCCAGTGATATGAACGTGTCCTCTTTGAGTATCTTATTCCATCTTTTGTCCAATTCCTTCAGGCCAGCTTTTTTGACCAGTTTTTGAATTATTTGCTCGTAGCTCTCGCCCTTTTCACCAAGTTGGCGCAACTGTTCCTTGGTTCCATGAGATACGGCTACCGTAGTGGTCCCTGTCATTTATAACACCTATAACAAACATATCAGTTATAGTATTTATAACATCGTATTTCGATTATTCGAGAATCCTTCATGAAACGGGTTCGATGATGATTCTTCGCCCTTCTGTCCAGATATCAACTGCTTCCCCTTTTTTGAGTTTCAGATTGCGCTCAATATCAGTTGGCAGATACAACGCCAGTCTTTTCCCCGACCTGGTGATCTTTCTTCTCAACCTCAGCCCGGAGCCCCATACCCCCTTTTCCTGAGCCTTCTTCCGCAAAAAAGACATCTGCTCTAATGTGTAAAATTCCTCACCACATTTGCTGCATTTCTCTACATCTAAACCCTCGGCTAGGGTGACACCTTCAATCTCTGCTTTTGTCTTCACCTTTTTTACCGTTCCTTCACAGATTGGACATTTCTTCATGTTCACAGCCTCGCAGCCATATTCACGGTTATCACGACAATTTCATCCTCGTATTCTGCGTACCTGATCCTGATCAACTTCTTTCCTCGTCCCCACTCGACAAGGTATTTGTTCTTTCATTTGCTCTCCAATTTTGGTGTGCTTTCTTCGAGTATCTCAACGATTTTGTATTCTGGCAGGCCAATTCTGGCAGCATCATGAAACGCGGACCTGGTTATTTTGACTGCCTTACTATGAACGTACATTTGACTTTCTCCTATATATTCATTTTGTAAGTATAACTCCGCTCTTGTTGATCTTAGTTGGTCTAATAGTCAATCTTGCCCGAGCGGGGCGCGAAAGTGAAATCACAACTTCCTTACAATTGCCTCTTGTTAACCCAGTACCAGATGACCTGGGCGGAGACGTTTTTGCCCGTCTTCTTCGAGACGTGGCTGGCAATTCTTTCATATCTCCAGCCCTTTTCGCGGAGCTTTCGCGCCTCTTTTACGAGCTTCGGGTCATACCGGTCTGCATAGCCGACCAACATCTTGGTGCCCTGCATGTCGAGCATGGTGCCTATAAACGGGTGCAGACTATCAGCGATGCTGGGCGGGAACTGTATCGCCCTCACGTTTTTCCTCGTTCGTATGATCTCGCCGATGTCCTGCAGGCTCATCTTGTAGCCGATGTGCACGACCTGCGCGTCTTTGGGTATTTTTGCGATGTCTTTTCTCCGGTAGACGATAAAATCCGCTTTGTTCATTCGATGATCTCCTTGGATGGTTACTTATTTATTTGACAATCCTCATAATCACTTAAGGGGTTATAATGGGAGTACTAAAAATATTGGGTTATATCTTTATTGCTTTGGGAGTGCTTTTTTCTATAACTATAATTGGTATGTCTATTGGCATTCCTATGATTCTTGTTGGAGCTTTACTCGTTATAGCTGGAAAAGAGTGACTTCTACAAGCCGATTAGCCGAAACCCCACTGGAAATATCCTGATAATTATAGTGGCAGGTGTACAATCATAGGGTTTCTGACGTTCTCATAGGAAACGGGATACCGTTAAAACATAATTTCCATCATGCCATACGTTGCCGGCAGGCTGGTTGATTGCGTATCGGATAAGTGGATGGACTGAGAATCTAGAACGAAAGCATTATCATATAGCTCCAGTCTATCTAATACAATATGGTCTACCCATCATTCCTCAGTTCGGATGCATATACGTTCATCCTCATACCACTGCTCATTTTCATTGCGCGTATTTGCGATGTCAGTCTTGGGACCATCCGCATCATCTTCATCTCGAAAGGAATGAAGTATGTATCTTCATTCATAGGATTCTGCGAGATACTAATCTGGCTTATGGCAATTGGGCAGATTATGCAGAATCTAACCAACATCACCTGCTATGTCGCATATGCCGGAGGTTTTGCTGCAGGGACCTTTGTTGGGATTTACATAGAAGAAAGACTGGCAGTGGGCACATTGCTTGTTAAAGTCATTCTCAGGAAGGATGCATCTAGATTAATAGATTTTCTTAAATTCGAAGGTTATGGGGTTACAAACGTTGTGGCAGAGGGCAGCACTGGACCGGTGCACATCATTTACATCATCGTGAGACGCATCGATCTTCAGGATGTCATCCAAATCATCGAAAAATTCCATCCAAAAGCATTTTACACGGTGATGGACATCAAGTCTGTAAGCAAAGAACTATCGCCATTAAATAAAGATAAAGAAAGTCATTACGCAGGGAATTATTTAAGTTTGCTCAAATTGCGTCGAAAAGGAAAATGATTGATATCGGCTGAATGAGCTAGATGGGCTAATATCATCTCACGTGTCAACTTTAGTCGAATACCTCACGCTTCGGGCTGGACGATCATCTTCTTGTTTTCGACTATTATTTTCACATCTTCGCCCTTCTCTAAATTTAGTGCCTCTTCCACAGATCTGGGTATTCGAAGTACAAGACTGCCGCCTACCTGCCCGATTTTTCTCGTCACAGCGATTTTCAAGAGTTTCTCCTTTTGCGCCAGCATTTTTCTCATCTGTTTCTCTGTAAACTCGACCTCTCCACATTTTGGGCATTTATAGCCCTCGCTGAGTATGCCTGCCACTTCAACTCTCTTTTTCTCCATAACTTCCCCGCATTCGCACTTCATTTTAATCTCCTATCGTTATGACCTTGAATCTGTCCGTGAGCTCCTTTACGACAAGGGTTATCTTCTTCTCCTTGAACTTTCTCGAGACTTTGTACATGTTCTTGCCAAAGGGCTTCCATTTGCCTGTTAACAACACTTCGTTGACCATGTCCAGATCTGTTACGCGAAACAACCTGTCGAACATGTGCTTCGTATATGTGACCTTCTTTCCTCTGACAATCATTCATATCTTCTTGATATCATTTTGATATCTTTTTGTATTTAAGAGTTTGGCACACGCCAAATAAATTCTAAATATTTATCGATTTTTCCGATACAATATCGGATTTTTCGATTTTAACTCGACTCGACGTCAAAACTCGAAAACCATGCCGTCATAACCAAGAGGCCATTTTTTGGATGCTGTATCATGCGGCCCATAAAAGTGTCCAACATGCGTAAAAACGGTCTGTTTCGCTCTCAATTTTTTGCCAAGGGCGATCGCCTGCGCCGCATTCATGTGCTTCCTGAGTTTGAAGGTGGGAGCGAGCGCATCAGCAATGAGAAGGTCTGCATCTTCCATCATCTTCAGGCTCTCCTCTGGAATCTCCTTGTTCGTATCGCCCGTGATTATGACGGTCTTATCGCCATTTGAAACCCTGACGCCCACTGCATTCTCAAAGGGCGGGTGCGTTACTTTAAGAAGCGTAAACTCCAGGCCAATCAGTGAAAACGGCTCGTACAGCGTTATATCATGCCGTTTGTAACTCATGAAGTAAAATGTATCCAGTATGCAGTCCAGCGTCTCCTTGATGCCATATACGTCAACATTCCTCTGGGCCCTGTAGAAATCGCCGAAGCCCGCGTAATGGTCATAGTGCGGATGCGTCCAGATTACGCCGTTGACGGTGGAAACGTTGGCGCTTAGCAGTTGTGCCCTCATATCCGGGCTGGTGTCAATCAACACATGCCCATCGCCTTCGATTAACACCGAGAATCGCGACCTGTTGCTTCGCCCCCCATTTCGCGCATCCATGCACGCCGGACACTTGCACCCAATCATTGGTGTACTTGGAGCATCCCCCGTCCCTAACAGCGTTATCTTCATCACTCGTGCCCTTCCATGAGTTTCATATTAGTCCTGTCCTTAAAGACATCCACTGCCTCGATAAGGTCCCCATGTGTCAGCACCTTCCGCTCTTCAACCAGTGCATTCAGGACTGACTCCCTGAGAAGGAGCCTCAAATCAGAGCCAGAGTAGCCATCCGTACGCTGGGCAATATCCGCTACATCAATATCCCCTTCGACACTGGCGAGAATCTTGGCAAGAATCTCCTGCCGCATCGCTTTATCTGGCAGTGGGAACATAACAATCTCGTCAAACCGCCTCCATACAGCATTATCCAGCAGCTTGGGATGATTGGTTGCACCTATTAAGAGAACGCCGTCATTGACCAGACTGATTTCATCGATGCACTTCAATAACGTATTAACGGCTCTTTTGAGTGCTGCATGTTCGTCCGACATCCTGGTCTTTGCCACGAAGTCGAATTCGTCGATGAACAGAATGCATGGGTTCAATCTCTTCGCCAGCTCAAACACCTTGTCAACGTTTTTGGATGTCTCGCCCAGAAAATGGCTGACGGTCATCGATAGCTTAACCTCCAGAAATGGCAGTTTCAACCGTTCGGATAGCGCTCTTGCCGTGGATGTCTTTCCGGTTCCAGGAGGGCCCACAAACAGCAATTTTCCAACCTCCCTCAACCCTATCTGCCGGAGATAGTCTCTGTATTCAATTGCCTTTACAATCTTGCTGATTTTGTCCTCCTGTTCTTTAGTAAGCACGATTTCGTTCAGCGTTTGTTTAACCTCTTCTGGAGCAACAATGTGGACCAGTTTGAGCAGGTCTTTTGCATCATCCTCTTCCTCGACAACCTCGTTTATCAAAGAATCAATCCACTCCCTGCCCACCTCTTTTGGCCTGTTCGCCGTCTTCACCTGGCTATAACTGATGTTGCCCGCGTTATTATTCTCATAGTAGTATGCCAGCACTGGATTTTGCTGTATTCTGTCAGCTCCCCGCTTCTCGAACCACTTTGCCCCCATGTCGAAAACCGTCATGTGCAGGCGCTCCCCAAAATCGTCAAACACGACAAATGGCAGTGATGCTATGTATTTACGGGCATTCTTGGTACCATAGATGCCCTCCACGTCGCCTTCCGACACGCCAAGCGGGCGCTTAACGCCCTTCTCTTTTTTCTCCCAGTAGTGTTTGCGTATCTTGGGCGGGATATCGTCTTCATCAAGCCTCTGGGACTCATTGTAGATCTGTGCAGTCAATAAAAGTTCACATATATCTAGCGCTTCAACATCTCCTGACATTAAACCTCCATTGCTAAATGGCTATTAAATAGCATTCAAAACGACATAAAGCTACGTATCATCACTTCTTCAGCATCGCTCTGACAAAAGCCCTGAAAGGCGGTGATGCCCTTTCCGGGCGCGAGGTGTACTCGGGGTAGAACTGCGAGGCGAAAAAGAATATATGCGACGGTATCTCGGCAATCTCCATCCTGTTTTTGTTCCTGCCAGAGAATATCATGCCCTTTGCCTCAATGACGTCGATGTACTTCGGATTGACCTCATACCTGTGCCTGTGCCGCTCCACGATCTTCATCTTGCCGTATATTTTGTGTGCCAGCGAACCTTTTTTAAGAATTGCCTCATAATTGCCCAGGCGCATTGTCCCGCTCATTTCCTCGACGTCTGCCTGCTCGGGCAATAAATCAATGACAGGATATTCGGTTTGCGCGAGTTCGGAGCTGTTTGCATCCTTCAGCCCAACCACATTTCTTGCAAATTCAATGACCGCGAGCTGCATGCCAAGGGATGGACCAAAAAACGGGATATTGTGCTCCCTTGCATATTGAATTGCCTTCATCTTGCCTTTAGCTCCCTTGCCGTCGTCGCCTGGAACGAGTATGCCGTCGACTTCATTCAGGCGCTTGACTGCTTTTGAATCCTTCTCCAAACTCTCTGCCCCGATCCAAACGATGTCCACTATGCAGCCATTCTCTATGCCTGCGTGCTTCAGCGCCTCCATGATGCTTAGATACGCATCCTCCGTTTCCGTGTATTTGCCAATCAATGCGACCTTGACTTTTTTCTCAATCTTTGCCATTTTCTCCACCATATCATGCCACTTTCTCCCATCTCTCTTGGGCTTGAGGTGGAGTTTTTTCATGAGGTATTCGTCGAGGTTTTCATCCTCGAGCAGGAGCGGCACCATGTGAATATCCTCGGCATCATGCGCGCTTATCACAGCCTCCATGGGTACATCGCAGAACAGTGAAATCTTCTCCTTTGTCTTTGGCAACAACGGATCTTTGCACCTGGCCACGATGGCATCCGGACTGAGTCCAAGCCCGCGCAACATTTTGACCGAGTGCTGCGTCGGCTTGGTCTTCTGCTCGCCCATTTTATCCAATGGGACCAGCGTGACATGGATGAAAAGTATGTCGCTCTCCCTCTCCTCGCCGTGCATCTGGCGCACCGCCTCTAAAAACGGCATGCTCTCTATGTCACCGACCGTACCTCCGATCTCGACGAGACAAATGTCTGCCCCGCTCTTCTTGGCTACCTCTCTTATTCTTTCCTTAATCTCATTCGTAACGTGAGGTATAATCTGGACCGTGTTGCCAAGATAGTCTCCCCTGCGCTCCCTCTCGATTACCGCTTTATACACCTTGCCAGTGGTGATGTCGTGCTCGCTCATGAGCTCTGTATCGAGAAAACGTTCGTAATGCCCCAAATCAAGGTCAACCTCACTACCGTCCTTGAGCACGAAGACCTCCCCGTGCTGGAGGGGGTGTATCGTTCCCGCGTCTATGTTTATATAGGGGTCGATCTTGACGGCGGTTACGTTGTACCCCTTATTTTTCAAAATTCTGCCTATCGAGGCGGCAGTGATGCCCTTTCCAAGACCGCTTATCACACCGCCCGTGACTATTATGTACTTCATGCAACTCACATTTTAATTAACTTAGAGATGGAATATGCTATGGTAAATACAATTAGAATTGAGAACGCAACGGCTCCAGCAATTTTTGGTATGAGATTGACACCCATCATGACTAGGAGGAGTGCTGCGATGACTAATGCTACTGGCAATGTCAGCGGATGTTCTATGGGCACTTCCACAGGTATGGCTTTGGTCCAGGGGCGTTTTGTTTCCACCTGCACTTCAACGGCTGGCACCTCTTTTACCTCAGTTCCCAGTTTGACGGTAAAAATGCTCTTTTTTGCTCCGTAGCCGGCAGTTACCTCGATTTCACCAGCATACAGCTTTTTATCCCCCCTCGGGATTCGTACTACAACCGGAATTGTCTCTTCATATCGCACATATGGATTATGGCTTAAAAACGTGATGATGTCCCTGATATCTCCAACAGCAGCCAAATGGATGTGGGTGGGTGTTCCGTAGTTGATTACATTGATATCGAAACTGGTCTCCTCTCCTTGCTCCAGCGGTACGACCAGCTCTTGCGTGTCAAATTCAATCGAGTTGACACCCCTTCTGTTAAGATGTATCCGTTGCTGTAGTTTTGTCATGCTGACATCATTCTCGCAGGTCTGGTGGCAGTAGGTTTGGAATCCCGTCTTCGATGGGATAGCGCTCATCGCATTTTGCGCAATAGAGCGTTCCAGTGATTATCTCATCGTTTTCCTCTTCTTCAACCTTCAACTCCAGGTCTCCTTTACACATTGGGCAAGCAAGAATGTCCATCAAATCCTTTTTCATACTACGCTCTCCTTTCTACTTTGTTATACTCGCTTCTATTTGCCTCTTATATCTTAAATCTCTTCATCATTTTTCGCATCGGGAACTTTCCGCCCCTGAGCCCCTTCATTGCGGTTTGCATCATCTTGTGATATTTCAATAAACCCCTCACATCCTCTGTTGCGGTGCCAGAGCCTATGGCAATCCTTTTTATCCTGGAACTCCCGATAATCTTTGGCTCTCTCAACTCCTCATCCGTCATGGAGTCCATGATTACCTTGTATTTCTTTAACCTGTCCTTTGTGACCTCGTATGCATCATCGGGAACCTCCATGCCCAGCGGCACCATCTGCATCACCTGTTTGAGAGGGCCAAGTTTGTTGATTGCCTCCAGCTGTTTGTACATATCCTCCAGGGTAAACTTCCCCCTGAGCATTGCCTTCACGTCCAGTTCGCCCTTGCCCAGGCTTTCTTCTGCCCTTTCAATTAGGCTTTTGATATCTCCCATGCCCAGTAGCCTAGAGATGTAACCATCCGGGTCAAAGCGCTCTAAATCCTCGGGCGTTTCGCCGGTTCCCATAAATGCAATGGGCGCCCCTGTTTCTGCCACTGCAGACAGGGCACCTCCGCCCTTGGCAGTACCATCCATTTTGGTCAGAATCACGCCAGTGATGCTAACTGCATCGTTAAACGCCTTTGCCTGAGCGCCTGCCACCTGGCCGATTGCCGCATCCAGGACGAGGATTTTCTGGTCCGGCTTCAGAATACGGACTAAATCCTTCATTTCCTTTATCAAATCCTTCTCAAGAGCATGGCGCCCTGCGGTATCGACGATTATCACATCATCCTTGAGCGTCTTCAGCCCCTCTTTAACGATCTTGAGCGGTGCTTTTCCGTCTCCGTAGCACGGAACGCCAATCTGGTCGCATAATTGCTTCAACTGCGCATAGGCACCGGGCCTGTACGTGTCAGCGCAGATGACAGCGGGTTTTAGCCCCTTCCGCTGGAAAAATCTGGCAAGTTTCGCAACAGTGGTGGTCTTTCCAGACCCGTGCAGTCCCACCATTAATATCTTCTGCTCTTTTAGCGGCACATCCACGCCTTTTCCTATAATCTCGACCAGCGTCTCGTAGATAATTTTTATGACATGCTCTCTTGGGTTCGCGCCAGCAGGCGGCTTTTCCTTGAGCGCCCTCTCCCTGATTTGAGAGGACAGTTGCATAACCAGTTCGACGTTGACATCTGCCTGCAGCAGCGCTCTCTGAACATCCTTGACAATCTCATCTACGGTCCTGGCATCTATCCTGCCTGCCCTGACGACTTTTTTAACCACAGCGCGCATAGAACTACCAAGGTCTGGCAATCTTTATCCCTCCAATAATTTGTTTACTAGCCATTTAGGCTGGAATTTAACCAAATCATCATATTCCTGGCCCGTTCCGAGAAATAGAATGGGCTTTCCCGTGGTGTGTGCGATTGAAATGGCAGCGCCGCCCTTCACGTCCACATCCACCTTCGTCAGAATCGACCCGTCAATGCCTACCGCATCGTTAAATTTCTTTGCCCGCTCGACTGCATCATTGCCTGCCGTAGCCTCGTCAACAAAAATCACTAAATCCGGGCTCGTAACCCGTCCAATCTTCTTGAGTTCTTCCATCAGATTCACGTTCGTGTGCATCCGCCCTGCGGTATCTGCCAGGACGATATCCTTGTGCCTGGCTCTTGCATATTGCACCCCATCATATACGACGGCAGCGGGGTCGCCACCCAGCTGGTGCTTAATCACCTTGAGGTTTAATCGCTCTGCATGAGTTTCTATCTGTTCGGTCGCACCTGCCCTGTAGGTATCTGCGGATGCGATGACAACAGAATACCCCTGCTTTTTTAGGCGCTGAGCAATCTTTGCAACGGTCGTTGTCTTGCCAGTTCCGTTTACGCCCACGAAGATGATGTTAACCGGCTTTTCCGCCTTCTCGATGTACTCGTCAAAATCAAATTCATTCGCTGAGAGTACTTTTATCATGGCTTTTTGCAGGGCCGATTCCAGAATCTCGTCAATATTGGCGCGACGACCTATTTTCGTGCCAAGAAGCTCTGCCTTCACAGAAGAAATAATGTCCTCTGCCACAGGCACCGCGATATTGCTCTCGATAAGGGCTAACTCGAAGGCCTGTAGCGTTTTTTCCAGGCTTTTTTCATCAAGTTTACGTTCGAGAATGAGCGTTTTGGTATCACTCTTGAAGGCGCCAACTTTCCGCCTTAATACATCGAACATGCTCTCACCTATGTTGTGCGATCTTTAGTTGTATCCTTTGCATGTCATTGTACATTCTGCGCAGTTCCTCGCTCAAGTGCTCGTGCATCTTGCCGAATTCTTCTCTTCTTTTGGCCAATGTTTCTTTGGCGGCATCGGAATCTTTTTCTGCACTTACACCTGCGCCAAGACTTATCAGGACTCTATCCACCTGTGGTATCGTGGCATGCAAATATGCGCCTGCGCCGACCGGAACTAACGCGGTATTGTCTGCCTTCACCTTTCCGAGTTCGTCAATTGTGTTGAGAGCACTTTCACATTCTCGAATTGAAAGCTCGATTAAAGCGAGCTGCTGTTGATGCGCTTCTACCCTACTCTGATACTGTTGCAGCAGGGCGATGGCTCCTCTAACATCCTCTTCGCTTGTCTTTTTTTCAGCCATTACTGCACCTCATATAAATCCCAGGGCATCCTCAATCCTTCCCAACTCAGGCCCCGTGGTTTCAGCCCCTACGACGTACCCTTTTGAATTTGCCAACAGGGCTGCACCTATCAATCCTGACCCAAAGTTCACCGTACCGACGTCCACTGGCAGGCCAAAAGTATCCTCCAGAAACTTCAGCTCTTGCGCAGATGCCTTGGGGTGAACTAATACGCCTTTATTGGTGGCGACTGCCGCCATCCCTACTGTCTTTAACCCCCCAATTCTTCCTTTATATACTTCAACATTTAGGGCGTCCTTGACCACTTTTATTGCGTTTTTGCCCATGTCAGGATGCACTATTGCCACCTCATCATTTGCCAGAATAAGGTTGCCTGCTGCATTCATCTTGCTGGGCAGTCTCAGGACCTGGGTATATTTCTCAATCCTTGCAATCTCTTCCTCAAGCGCGTACGATGGCACTACACATCCATGCGAGTTTCCGCACATCAATGCGCCTACTACTGAACACTCGCAGACAGATGTCTTTATACCATCCACACCCAACGCCTCGCATGTTTCCTTAAATGCTTGCTGTGAAACGTCTGGCGGAATGATTGCAAGCTTCTCGGTGTTCGCGGCAAATACGCCTAAATATGGGCTCCCATTGAATGTCAGTATTTTTGGCATATATACAACTATTCTTTAACAAGCTCTGCTTCGACAACGCCATCTTCGAATTTCATTGCCTTGATCCTAATCTTAGGTGGAGGGTTTTGGCTGCCCTTCTCCCAGACCTTCTCGTTTATAGATGAATCTAAGTGAATATGTTCCGGCTCAGCCTTCATATGCTTTGCCAGGTACGTTCTAATCTCGCCCATGGCTCTTTTGCTTCTCCGCCATCTCGGCACTTTTTTCGTGCCCCTCAGCGGAATCGTGTAAATCTGCTCCCCTTCCACGAAATCACCTTATATGTCTAAGTCGCTCCGTCTCCAGTTTCGCCTTTTTGGGTGTGTCGTTACAGCCCTATTGGTCTTCATTATCACCCATACTGGCACACGCCTGTTTTGCTCCGTTGCCTTAGCAAGCCTCTTCTTTTTGCCCTTCGTCTTTTTACCCATTTCACATTCTCCGAATTTTTATGTCCCTTTTCTTTGGTTGAACCTGCAGGAGTATCTGTTTCAATTGCTCATCGCTTATCTGGCCTTCTAGTCTCCCGCTCTGTGCGAGCACTATTAACTGCACCTCAACTTGGTCGACAAAATCAGGACGTGTCATCCTGATGTTGTTTAACCTTTCCCTTGCCTCCGGCGTCAATATCTGGCGCAATATGTCTTTTTTTCTGGCCTGTATTTCTGTCCTTGCAGACTCTTCTTGAATTGCCTGCATCTGCGCTTGCCTGAGTTGTTCCAATTTTCTTCTTTTAATCTCGTCCAACTCATTCATGGGACATCGCCTAATATTTTTCTAATCCAGGGATATCCTTGGCAACTTCTTTCTTAACATCATCTGCGACGTTATCCAAGAAGGATTGCCCGGCAGGCGATATAGTTCGCCCTTTTTTCGTATTGTGCAGGTATCCTATCTGTTCCAGCTGCTGGATTGCATGTCGTAGAATCGAACCGCTCCCTTTCACAAACCGTTCCGGCTTCGACCCTCTGTTCTGTTTACCCCCATAGAATGACCTGAGCCGCTCTACTCCGACCGGTCCATCTATATATATGCGCCTGAGGATGGATGCGCACCTGATATGCCACCAATTCTCCTGTGTAGGGGGTAATTCTTTGTGAATGCCAGTTTTTACATAGGCTGCCCACTCTGGTGGCACGACTTTTTTAGACTCTTCTAGTCGTAGCGCTACCTTGTTTATAAGCTCGAATGCAGGTACATCATAAACCGTTGTCATGCTCAACTTCCATTAGAAGGATAATAGATTAATCTATCGGTTATTTGCCCTTAAAATATACGGCAGTCATGCCCCTTGTCTCGATTAACTCGGCATTAGCTGATAGGGCTAATTGCTGTGCGAGTTCGGCTCGTTCGGACCTAATTGCCGATTTTGGGAATTTGACTTTGACAAGATGCATCTTTTTCAATTGCCTCCTCAGCTCTTCTATGACCGTTTCCGTAATGCCATTTTTTCCGATCTGAACTATTGGGCTAAGTGATGTTGCATCTGCCTTTAGTTTATATGCCTTCTTCTTTTCCATCAGGTGCAGGTAATGCTTGCAGCCTTCTTAATTTTATCTGCCGCTTCTTTCATCTTGCCGACAATTCAGTCGAGTTTTAGGCTAGCTTTTTCTTATATGCCTTATGCGCTAATATACCTCTTAGATTATGGATATGGGTACCGCATCTGCCTATTACATGCGAGGCATGTTACCGTTACATATCTTTTCCGCAATCGTACCCTTGCGCTGGCTCCTGGCATGAGATATGAGTAGCAGTGCTTGCACATCCTCCGCTTGAATTCCCTGGGAATCCTGACATTGTGGCGCATGCCGATTCTTCTCGCAAGCTGGACATACCTGTTGCTTCTTTCCGGGTGCTCTCCGAATTCTTTCTCAGCAAGCCCAAAGAGTATTTCGATTCTCTGCTTTGCCATGTCCCTGATCCAGCTCTTGCGCTTCACCCAGATTCCTCGCATTCCTTCGTAATGCGCCGACCGGTCGAAAATCACAGATTTTCTTAACCAACCGGCACATTCTTAATGCGCCGACCGGGATTTGAACCCGGGTCATGGGCTGTCTTCCGCAACCTTCAAAAAGGTTGATAGTTTTGATCAAACTTTTTTAAAAGTTTGGTTGGAAGGCCCATGTCATAACCACTAGACTATCGGCGCAATCTCGCTATTCTTGGTAGGTTATTAAATACGCTTCGCTGATAATTAAATGTTGATGATGAAAGAAGGTATTAATCTATATGCATATCACATGCACCAGTGCGACCCAAAGAAATGCACCGCTAAAAAATTGGCGCGATTCGGTCTTGTTGAGTTATACGACAACATAAAAAAGCTGCCTTCGGGCGCAATATTGCTCGACCCTACAGCAGAGAGGGCACTATCTCCTGCGGACGAGGAAAAGGCGCAAAAGGGCATCGTCGTGCTTGACTGCTCATGGGAAGAGGTCGAAAGGGCATTTCCTCTGCTGCGAAAAAAGCGAATGTCGCACAGGGCGCTGCCATTCCTGCTTGCTGCAAATCCCGTTAACTACGGCAAGCCGTTCAAACTGAGCAGCGTCGAGGCGTTTGCGGCTGCGCTTTATATTCTGGGGCAAAAGGAGCAGGCGGAGCAGATTCTGAGCAAGTTTGGCTGGGGGCTGGGATTCTTAGAACTGAATAGAGCGCCCCTGGAAGAATATTCAAAGGCGAGAAATAGCGCGGAAGTGATTGAAATTCAGGAGGGGTATATGTGATTGACAAATTGTGCGCAGACATCCTCGGGGCGTTAATGTTAAATGTTAGTATTAAATGCTATAGGGATTATCTATAATGCTGTTAAATTGAGGTAATATATCATGGCACGATTTCCAGAGGCAGAAGCAAAACTTCTTCACATGAAAATTTGTATGAAATGCAATGCGCGCAACCCCGTTAAGGCGCTCAAGTGCAGAAAATGCGGTTATAAAGGGCTGAGGACGAAATCCAAGATAAGCAAGGCAGGAAAGGGCGGGGCACCATGAAGGTCGAGGACCTGCTTAACGAGACAATTCAAAAGGATGGCGCTGTCCATCTTACGCTGATAGACCCGGATTCACAGGCGCCGGATGAAGCGGCAAAGATCGCTGCTGGCGCGGCTACTGGCGGCACTGATGCCATCATGGTCGGCGGATCCCTAGGTGGTGGAGGCGCGCAACTCGACGAGACGGTGCTGGCGATAAAGAAATGCACAGACCTCCCGACAATCCTTTTCCCCAGCAGCGTGGCCGGGCTGAGCAAGCATGCGGATGCAGTCTTCTTCATGAGCCTTTTGAACTCCAAGGATGTGATGTACGTTACGACGAATCAGGCGCTTGGAGCCCCCATTGTTAAGAGATATGGTATTGAGCCAATACCAATGGCATACATCATCATCTCTCCAGGAGGCACGGCGGGCTGGGTCGGCGATGCAAAGCCAATTCCGAGGGAAAAGCCTGAATTGGCAGTCGCTTATGCGCTTGCAGCCAAATACCTTGGAATGCGCTGGGTTTATCTCGAGGCGGGCTCTGGCGCTGGCGAATCCGTTCCGCCAGCCATGATAAAAGCCGTGAAAGATGCCATAGGCGACACGAAGCTCATCGTTGGCGGCGGCATCAGGGATGGAAAAACCGCAAAAGAATGCGTCGAGGCGGGCGCAGATGCTATCGTAACTGGAACTGCCATCGAAAAGGGCGATGTGACACCCAAAATTAAAGAGTTTGTCGGTGCGATTAAGAATTAAGGTTATTTCTTCTTCGATTTCTGCCACTCGATATAATTGCAATACGGGCACCCCAAATCCCATGCTCGTCTTCCCTTGGCCACTATCTTGAGTTTGTGCAGCCCGTGCTCCTTGCAAACGTTCTGCGTGACGATGATGCCTCCACTCTTGGGAAGCGGGAGCGAGAAATTACAGTCAGGGTATCCGCTACACCCTATGAACCGCAGACCTCTTCTGGACCTGCGAATCATCAGGTTTGCGCCGCAATCGGGGCAGGCGCCAACAATTTTGTCTTCCTGCAGCCCTTTCTTGAGCATGTCGCTGATGTCTTCGCCTTTTTCCCTCAAAACATCGAACACAGAGCTCAGCATCTTCTTGGACTCCTGGACCACTGCATCCTCGCTTACCTCTCCCTCTGCGATCTTGTTCATATCCTCTTCTAATGTGCGGGTCATGTCAGGCTGGACAATTTGATTTGCATAACTTTCCAGCGTATCAACGACAGCTATCGCCGTCTTTGTCGGGCGTACGGGGTTGCCGTGCACGTAACCGCGTGCATATAACTTGCTCAGCGCCTCATGCCTCGTGGACTTCGTGCCGAGACCCAGGTCTTCCATTACTTTAATCAGCCCGCCCTGCTTGTACCTTGGCGAAGGCTGCGTCTCCTTCTCTGCCAGGTCGACCTTTGTTATGTCCAGGACCTCACCCTCCTTCAGCAAAGGCAAAAATCGCTCTTTCATCGCATAGTACGGATAGTGCCATCGCCATCCCTCTTCAACCAACTGCGCACCATTCGCATTGAATAACTCTCCGTTGACATCGATTGTTACCTTCGTGATATTCCAGATTGCCGGCGGTGCAAACGTCGCAAAGAATCGTCGCACAATCAATTCATAAATCTTCCACTCCGGGGCGCCCAGTTCATCCTTTTTGGCAACAGAGGCCGGGTGTATAGGCGGGTGGTCCGTCGCTTCTTTCTTGCCCCTGGTTGGCTTGAGCTCCTTCTTCAGCAGGGCGCTTGCATACTCTCCAAACTCGCTGTTTACGAATGACTCTATGATGGATTTAACATCCAGGCTTTTAGGGTAAACGGTGTTGTCTGTCCTGGGATAGCTGATCCATCCGTGGATATACAAACCCTCGGCGATTCTCATCGCGTTGGCTGGAGAGAAACCGATTGCGCTGGCCGCTCGTATAAACTCGGTCGTGTTGAACGGGGTCGGCGGCTGCTCTACTTTCTCGCTTCGTTTCAGTTTGGAAATGGTACCTTTTTTACCGAGCCGCGATAGGGTTGCCTCTGCCTCGCTCTTTTCCCAGAAGCGGTCCTTTTTATGCTTCGCGATAAATTCGCCATCGTTCTTGCATGTGATGGCAATCTCCCAGTACGGTTTGGGTACAAATGCCTCTATCTCTTTCTCCCTCTTGACCAGCAGTGCTAAAAGCGGGCTCTGCACCCTCCCAACTGAAAGGAAGTTCTTTCCGAGGCGGCGCGACGACAGCGAGATAAACCTCGTAAGTGCAGCTCCCCAGACCAAATCGATTTTCTGCCTGGCCTCGCCTGCGGCAGCAAGTTCAAAATCGATCTCGGTAGGGGAAGAGAATGCCTCAATAATCGCGGACGGGGTAATCGCAGAATACCTGACCCTGTCCACGGGGGTGGAAGGCTCTATTAATCGTAGCGCTTCTACGCCAATTAGCTCTCCTTCCCTATCGTAATCCGTAGCGATGGTTATGTGTGATGCATCCTTCGCGAGTTTTTTCAGCGCAGAAATGACCTTTTTCTGGGTTGGCACCTGGATAATCTCTGCATCTATAAGTTCGTGTGGCTCCACCTTTGACCAGTCGTTGTATTTTTTTGGAAAATCGATTGAAAGAATGTGCCCTACCAGCCCTATAATTTTTTTGCCATCGAACTCGTAAACGTTTACTCCATTGATCTTTTTTTGTTTCGCCTTTCCATCCGAGAGAATCTGTGCAATCCTCTTTGCTGTGCTGTTTTTCTCTGTTATGATAAGATGCATCACAACTTCTCCCTGAGCAATTTGTTTACTGCATCCGGGTCTGCCTTTCCAGACGTCTTTTTCATGACCTGACCAATGAGGAAGTGAAACGCCTCATCCTTGCCGGCGTGATAATCCTTAACAGCGGCGAGGTTTTCCTTAATCGCCTCATCTACAGCCTTGGCGATTTCTCCCACGTCCACTTTAAGTAAACCCTTCTGTTTCACTATCTCGGTAGGGGTACCGCCCTCATCTAATAGCGCCCTTATCACCTGCACCGCACCCTTTTCCGTGATATTCTTCTCCCGGAGCATGCGCAATATCTGAATCGTGTGCTTGGGCGAGAATGCATCGATGCCCAAACCCCTGTAATTCAATTCCCCTTTGAGAACGTCTGCAATCCATGTCGCGGCTTGATTTGTATCCACCTTGCCAGCGACATTCTCGAAGAAGTTTGCCAGTTTAAATTCAGACGTCAATACTTTTGCATGATGCTCTGAAATGTTGTACTGCTCGACAAATCGTCTTCGTTTGGCATCTGGCAACTCTGGCAGAGTTTTCTTAATCTTGGGCACTCCCTCCTTCGCCTTAAAGGGCACCAAATCGGGTTCAGGGAAGTATCGATAGTCCTTTTCCTCCTCTTTTGTCCTGAGTGATATGGTGACGCCCCTTGCTTCATCATAATGGCGCGTCTCCTGCACGACATTGATGCCTCTGCGCATCAGGTTTTTCTGCCTGACAATTTCAAACGATAGTGCCTTTTCTACCCCTTTGTAGGATGAGATGTTCTTGACTTCTGCCCTTGCGCCCCCGGTCAGTGATATGTTCGCATCAACCCGTATTGCCCCCTCCAAATAACCGTCGAAGACATCCAGGTATTCCAGAATGTTTCGCAGTTTGTTCAAGAACTGTCGTGCCTCCTTTGGCGACCGCAAATCTGGCTCAGTCACAATTTCCAGCAGTGCCATGCCAGAGCGATTATAGTCAATCAGCGAGTATTTTGACTTTTCAATAGGGCCCTTGTGCACCAACCTGGCAGGGTCTTCTTCCATATGCACCCTTCTGATTCTGATATTGCGCTCGCCATCCCCCTCAATGACAAGGTTGCCTTTTATCGCAATCGGGTAGTCATACTGCGATATCTGAAATCCCTTCGGCAAATCCGGGTAGTAATAATTCTTTCTGTAAAACAGCGTCTGCTCGGCTATTTCGCAGTTCAGTGCCAGCGCGACCTTGATGGCAGCCTCAACGGCAGTCCTGTTCAGAACGGGCAGTGCGCCAGGCAATCCCAGGCAGACTGGACACGTGTGCGTGTTCGGCCCAGAGTCGTGGTACTTGGTGGAACATCCGCAGAACAACTTGGAGTTGAGTTTATTCAACTGCACGTGAACCTCTAAGCCGATGATGACATCCTTCATTACGCCACCCCTGCGTGTTTCTCGAATGTGTGTGCCACTCTAAGGATGAGACCTTCGTCAAAATGCCCCCCTATAATCTGCATGCCCATGGGCAATCCATTGGCAAACCCACATGGGACTGAGATAGAGGGAACCCCTGCTAGATTCATGGGAACAGTGTTCACGTCTGCCAGATAGAGTGATAGCGGGTCATCGATCTTCTCGCCTATTTTGAACGCAGCACACGGCATTGTGGGTGTGATGAGTACATCCACCTTTTTGAACGCATTTTCGAAGTCCTGTTTTATCAGCGTGCGCACCTTCAGCGCCTTCAGATAATATCTCCCATAATAGCCAGCTGAGAGCGCATACGTTCCCAGGAGAATCCGGCGCTTTACCTCCTCGCCGAAGCCCTCTGCGCGTATTTCAGAAAATGTTGTGTGCCAGTCCTTGTCCTTTTCCAGACGGAGACCATATCTGACGCCATCGAATCTCGCTAGATTCGAACTCGCCTCGCTCATGGCGATGATGTAATACGATGCAAGGGCATACTTGGTGTGCGGCAGCGCCACCTCGGAACATGATGCGCCTAATTCTTCCAATAACGTGATACCATCCCGTACTGCATTATCGACATCTTTGTCTACTCCTTCAAAATATTCCTCTGGCACGCCTATTTTTAAGCCAGACACGTCATCCTTGAGTTCGTCGACATATCTATTCTTCTTCATCACATGCGATGTAGAATCTCGTGGATCATGTCCAGCGATTACATCTAACAATAACGCAACATCTTCGACGCTGCACCCAAACGGGCCAATCTGCTCCAACGAGTTTGCGTAGGAGATAAGGCCATATCTGGAAACCATGCCATACGTAGGCTTTAGTCCAACTACGCCACAAAAAGATGCAGGGCATCGGACCGAACCGCCAGTATCAGAGCCAAGCGCAATGGGCACCTCGCCGCCTGCAACCGCAGCCGCACTTCCGCCAGAAGAGCCGCCTGGAACCCTGCTTAGGTCGTGTGGATTCCTTGTAGGGCCAAAGAAACTGGTTTCCGTGGAAGAGCCCATCGCGAACTCATCCATGTTCGTTTTTCCGATGATGATGGCACCCTCCGCCTTCAGTCGCTCGATGACGTGTGCATCATACGGTGGCACGTAACCCTTCAGAATCTTGGAGGCGCATGTCGTTTGTATGCCCTTGGTGGAAATATTGTCCTTGATGGCAATCGGAACTGCTCCGAGCAATCCTCTCGTGCCATTCTTGTCGGCTTTTCTGGCCTCTTCCAATGCCTGCTCCTTTGTGAGCGTTATGAATGCATTTAATTTGCTGCGCTCGATTTTGTCAAATAGCGATTGAATAGTCTCTTCAGCTGACTCCTCTTCCATTCTCCTTTTTATCTCGCTGACGCTCATCATACAATCCTCGGGCCTTTGAAGAATCCTTCCTCTTTTCTGGGTGCATTTCGCAGGACGTCTTCCTGGCCCAGCGACTCCTTCGCCACGTCGTCTCGAAAGACGTTCTCGATTCCGGATACATGATGTGTTGGCGTCACACTGGGGTCGATTTCATCCAGTTTTGCAAAATAATCCAGTATGGTGTTGAGCTGTCCCGTAAACTCCTCTTTCTCTTCGTCGCTCAGCTTTATCCTTGCTAGCCACCCTATGTGCTCCACATCTTTTTTGCTTATCATGTCTCCTCCACAGGGATGTTGCATTTCTCTGCTATCGATATAAGATATCGCTTTACCCTGCCTGCTCCCCTATACCCATGCGCACGCGACAGCCTGTCCATTGCACGATGAATGCCTGAGCCGTATTGCATCGCCTTCTTCTCTTTCCAGGCGATATCGCGCGGCACGATATCCTCAGCTAATCTCCTTAAAATGTACTTATTCTTATATCCCTCGCCAGTCTTTCGTATTTTTAGTTCAGGCGCGATTCTAAGCCCTATTTTAATGACATCATCATCCAGATACGGCTTTCGCAACTCTATGGAATTCACTGCCGTTACCGCTGTATCTCGCTTAAGGTCTACTTCAGCAATGTTTTGGATGTCCTTAATAACTTCTTGGTGCAACACATCTGCACCTTTCTCAAACGCCGTTATATGGTGATGATACCCTGCAAATAGTTCATCTGCGCCTTGGCCAGAGAGCATGACGTTTACGCCGTCGTCGTGTGCCTTTTTCGCGGCGATAAACAGTGGCACCCCTATGCTAATTTGCGTTGGGTCAACGTTGCCTATGGCTTTTATGACTTTTGGCAGGCATGCCTCGATTTCATCTTGGGTGACGATTTTCAGGCGGAGGCAATCCTTCAAACCCAAAAGTTCTGCGGCGCGCGCTGCCTGGCGCACGTCATGGGAATCTTCCAATCCGACGGAATACAATACTACTTCGCTTCTCTCTTTAGCCATTGCCGTTATCAGCGAGCTATCCACTCCTCCGGAAAACGCGATTCCGACTTTTGGCTCAAGTCTTTCGTAAACAGCCCTCTGCAAAGCATCCCTGAGCAGATTTATGACGACATCTTCGTCACTTATCAGTTCATCTAGGGCGCGCATGAACGTCTCTTATGTGGCGCGGAATAAAAGGTTTTGTCATCGCTAGGTGGTGACATCTGCGATGCTCTTCCCAGTCCTATCCATGTACAGACGAGCCCACCATACAATGGTCAGGGGCGCTATGACGACTATGGATAATATCATGTTGATCACTGGCCAGATGAACACCATGTAAGGTATCATCTCCGCTATCTGGGAGATTAGACCAAGGCCCAACGAAATCGCCATTATTAAAATCCATATCATGAGCACGCCCAACTTATTGTCCAAGAAAAAACCTACGCCCTTCTTGATTCCTTGAATTGCGCCGATGTTGTCAATGACAATTACATATTTCACTGCAATGAACACGATGCTCATAATAATGACATATAGTGCGAAGATCACCACTCCTCCTATGAACAGCGGGTCATACATTATTGCATCTATGGGTGCGTACAAAAGACTAGGGATTACAAAGATGATTCCTATGAGCATGATCAAACCAACGATTATGTCGGCGAAGAACACAGATATAAAACTCTTTTTTCCCTGCTCAACCATATCTGATAATGTGGTGCGTCCACTTTCCGTCGCCCTCTTTGCCATCCCAATGGCTCCTGCCGAAAAGAAAGCACCGATCAAACCTACTAAAACGATGAAGATGATGAATGCCAGCGCGATTATCCCAATCATTGGTCCTATTTGCCCGAGTAACAGTTCAGGCGTCAGATCCTCTGGAGATACTGCCATCAGCGGCCCCAATACTACGACTACTGTCGCCATCACCATCGCGATGGTCAATATCACCATTACTATTATGTTCAAGATGATGGGTACACAGATGTTCAGGTTCTTCTTCCACGCGTCAAATCCGTTTTTCAATATGGATTCTATATTTTCTGGCATTTATTTCAACCTCTTCACGATTTCTTCGACGCGCTCTACTGCATTGCCAAGATAGTTCTCTGGGTTCATCAATTGCTCTATCTCATCTGGCGCGAGATATTTGGTTATTCTCGCCTCCTTGCACAAGACGTCCTTCATGTGCTCGCCGGTTTCGCGCGCTTTCATGGCACACTCTCTTACGATTTCATGCGCATTCTGGCGGCCTACACCTTTCCTTGCAAGCCCTATCATCACCGCTTCTGCCATGTTCAGCCCCTTCATCATCACGAGATTTCTCTTGATGTTCTCATGATTGAATCTCAGGTTTTCGAGAGCGTCTGCCGTTAGTTTGAGGATATGGTCAGTGAGAATCGTTGATTCTGGAAGGATGATTCGCTCACAGGATGAATTTGTAAGGTCGCGTTCATCCCAGAGCGTGTTGTTCAACAGGGCAGGCTCGACGTGCCCCCTTATCACCCTCGCAAGGCCGCATACCTGCTCTGATTTAATAGGATTGCGCTTGTGTGGCATCGTGGACGAGCCGACCTGCCCTCTGCCAAATTCTTCTTCAACTTCAGCGATCTCGCTGCGCTGCAGGATTCTTACTTCAGTGCATATCTTGTCAAGCGTAGTGGCGACGTTTGCCAGGAATGACACATATTCTGCATGTCTATCGCGCTGTATGACCTGGTTTGACGCGTCAACGGCACCCAATCCAAGATATTTCATCGTCCTTTTTTCAACCTCTCTTGCAGATGAGCCAAAAGCAGCTCCAGTGCCTACAGCACCGCTCATCTGGCCCACGAGAATGCGGGGCTTCAACTCTTCCAAGCGCTGAATATGCCTCTCAACCTCGCATGCCCAAATAGCGAATCTGAGTCCGTATGTGGTTGGGATGCCGATTTGCCCATGCGTCCTGCCTGCACAGACCGTGCACTTGTGCTTTTTGGCATGGTCAAGTAACACATTCCTCAGCGTCTTCAATTTTTCTTCCAAGAGCGCTGTAGCATCTCTGAATTGAAGCGCAAGCCCTGTGTCTGTTATATCATTAGAAGTAGCACCAAAGTGAACCCACTTGCCATCATCGCCGCACACCTCTGTAAGTGCCAAAACCATGGCCATTACATCGTGCCTAATTTTATCCTCGATATCCTTGACCCGTTCAACCTTGACTTTGTTTACGCTGGCGCTAATCGTTTTTGCGGATTTCTTGGGAATTAATCCAATATCTGCCTCTGCTTTTGCCAGCGCAGCCTCAACCTCTAAAAATTTGCGAAGCCTGGCATTCTCGGTCCAAATCTCTTTCATCTCTGGTGTGCCGTATCGGTATTCAATTGGGTGAATTGCCATCATATCTCCTAAAAACGTTATTTCCTCTGATGATTAAAGTATTTATCTTAACCCCCCATCAACGTAGGCAAAACATTAAAACGGTTGCCAACCTCCTTTAGGTAGATTTAAATGGATAAACTTGCGCTGATAACGAGGAACGTCGAAGAAGTTGTTACACTTGACGGGCTTCAAACATTGCTAGCCACCAAAAAACATCCACGAGCATACGTGGGTTATGAACCCTCTGGAAAAATCCATCTGGGGCATGTCCTTACTGTGAACAAATTAATCGATTTGCAAAATGCTGGATTTGATATAACTGTGCTTCTGGCGGATTTGCATGCATATTTAAATGAAAAAGGGGAACTCGAAGAAATTCGGGAAATGGCAAGAGAAAATAGAAGGGCATTTGTGGCTCTGGGACTCGATCCAGATAAGACGACATTCGTGCTTGGCGGCTCAGACGAATGTGGTTTTTCAGATAAAGACGGTTTTCAAATGACCCCTAAATATCAAATGCGGTGGCAAAAGTTGATGCAGCGCATTCCTGAAAAAAGAGCTATAAGGAGCATGATGCTCCTGGCCAGGGATCCTGATAATATGAAAGCTTCTCATATAATATATCCTATCCTGCAGGTTGCAGATATGATCGAGCTTGGTATAGACGTTGCAGTAGGTGGCATGGACCAGCGCAAGATTCACATGCTCGCACGAGATGTTTTGCCAAAGATAGGTTTAGAAGCGCCCATTTGCATACATACACCCATTTTAGTGGGATTGGATGGGGCAAAAATGTCCTCATCAAAGGGCAATTACATATCTGTTGACGATTCGCCAGAAGATATCCACCGAAAAATCATCAACGCTTTCTGCTTCCCAAAGGTGGTAAAAGATAATCCTGTGTTGGAGCTGTTCAAGTATCACATCTTCCCCAGATTCTCCGAGGCGGTCATCAAGCGCTCACCCAAATTTGGCGGCGACCTGCATTACACACGATATAATGATCTGGAGGGGGAGTATATATCTGGGGCAGTACATCCACTAGATGTTAAGAATTGCGCTGTTGAATATATGAATAAAATTTTGGAGCCGGTGAGGAAGGTGTTAGCCTGAATAGGAAGCATGCGAATGGGAACGAAGAGGTAGTGCGCGTCAGAGTTCCGCGAGAGCGAGACAGGGAAGTACTGGGAATTGTAGAGAGGCTGCTTGGCGCCAATAGGCTAAGAGTACGATGCATGGATGGAAAAGTCAGGCTTGCACGAATACCAGGCAAGATGAAAAAACGAATTTGGATACGCGAAGGCGACGTTGTAATCGTCGTGCCCTGGAGCTTTCAGGATGAGAAGGCAGATGTGGTCTGGAGATATACATTCCCGCAAGTGGGCTGGTTGCAGCGTAAAGGCTTTTTGTAGGGCATAATGAAGGAAGAAGAGCGCATCGATAGGGAACTTGGGCGGTTACGTAAAAGGCTGAAGGACTCAGAGGACCTAAAAATCTGGGGCAGGGTGCTTGATGTTCCAACGCTTAAGGCGCTTTACCATCTTTCTAACAAGAAGGTCATTCTTGCCATGGGCGGCGTGGTGAGTACGGGAAAGGAGGCGCATGTTTTTCATGCTCTTGGCTCCGAGGGCGAGGTGGCCGTGAAGATATATCGAATCGCTACTAGTGACTTCAATACAATGCAGGATTATATAATCGGAGACCCACGGTTTAAAGGCATCCCAAAAAATAAAAAAGATGTAGTGCTTGTATGGGCTAAAAAGGAGCTGCGGAATTTAGCGGTGGCGCATGAAGCGGGCGTAAGAGTTCCAGTGCCAATTGCCGTGAGGCGTAACATCTTGGTGATGGAGTTCATTGGAAAAGATGGCGTTAGGGCACCATTGCTGCAGGAGATTGCACACGAGATTGATGCCCAGAAAGAGTTCAAGGCAGTAGTGGATAATATAAAACTTCTTTATAATAAGGCAAAACTGGTTCATGCTGACCTGAGCGAGTACAACATCCTATATCATAATGGCCCCATGTTTATCGATATGGGACAGGCTGTTAGCAGAGAGCACCCTAATGCTGAAGCGTTCTTTCACAGGGATGTAAAAAATGTCGTCAGGTTTTTCAAAAAACTGGGCGTGGAATGTTCGGAAGAAGGGGTAATTACAAGAATCAAGGGTGGTCAAAATGATTCACATTAAGATTCCCAGCGAGAGAGTTGCCGTGTTGATTGGCGTTGATGGGAGCACTAAAAGGCAGATAGAGAAACGGTCTGGCGCCACGCTTAGGATTGACAGTGCAAGCGGAAGCGTTACAATTGACTCTCCAAATTCCCTGAATGTAATGAGGGCGGGCGATGTGGTCAAAGCCATTGGCAGAGGGTTTAGCCCGGAACATGCATTACGATTGTTCGATGATGAGGCGCTTGTGCTTGATTTAATCGATTTATCCGACATGACGCAGAAGGATGTGAAGAGGGTTAAGGGGAGAATCATCGGAAAGAACGGCAGGACACGGGAGTTAATCGAGAGCTTGCTTGACGTGAAAGTATCCATTTATGAAAAAACAGTCGGCATAATAGGCGATATCACTTGTGTGCAAGTGGCGCGAAAGGCGATTGAAATGCTAATCGAGGGCACCCCTCACGGCACCGTGTACTCATATCTTGAAAAGAAAAGGCGGGAATGGAAAGGTCTGCGGGGATTTGGGTTATAACACAATCGTTAAGTAATAGAGTGGGTGAATAATGCAATGGTGGTCTCATGAGGGGTATTATAAATGAGCCGAATCTGAAGGTACTTGCGCTATTTGGGTTTATTTTGCCGCCACTCCTTTATCTATGTTATACAGGGGAAATTGGGTCCGCGCTGGGTCTTGATTCGTATTTATTATTCGTACTGCTTGTCGCAATGCTGGTGTTCAGCGTTTTGGAGATTCCTGTGTTTAGGCTGAAAACGAGAAAGCCAAATTATACAGGTGGCGAGGCAAGGTTGCTTGGCGAACTGTATTCCGTGCCAGTAGAGGAGGAACTGAGCGCCGGCAGCCCATCTGTATATGACACCAAGATTACGCTTAACATCGGCGGCTTTGTTCTTCCCCTGTTGCTGGCGTTTTATGTTGTGTCTCTCGCGCCTTTCCTTGAGACGCTGTCGGTTGCGTTAATTATGATACTATCCACGCATTTTCTATCTAGATTAGAGGCAGGGGTGGGCATCATCGTGCCGAGTTATGTCGCACTCATTTCCATTCCCTTTGCGCTCATACTGGCGCCAGGAAGTATAGCAACTATAATCCTCGTTGGTGGCGTTTTGGGCATTTTGATCGGAATGATGACGCTGCTTTATCCAATAGAGGAAGGCAGCGCTTTTCTCAATCTTGGCGGAGTGGGCAGTTTTGAAGCAATATATATCACGGTATTGCTAGCCGTGATACTATCATTTTTTGTTTAAGCTCTAAAAATTACGTTAACGATACAATAACTTCACGATTTCCAGGACCTCGTTCATGCTGGTTATGGTGAAGTGTGGCTTGATGCCATCTGCTGGATGCTTGCCATCTTTATTATACCATACCGAGCGAATTCCCGCTTTATTCGCTCCATTTACATCGACTCTAAGATTGTCGCCTATAAACAATGCCTCCGTTGGGTTGGTTTCCAGCCCATTAAGCGCAGCCTGGAATATTTTTGCATCGGGTTTGTACGCCCTGACGTTTTCAGAGATGGTCGTCGCGTCGAAAAGTCCTGCCAAGTCCCCTAAATGATGCGATAATTCATCATTGTCGCCATTGGAAATCAGGCCGATTTTCACACCTTCTTTGCGTTTTAGCGTCTCAATTACCTCCCTGGTAGATGGCAATATCGTGCATCGCTGGTCCAGGAGGGTTTTGCACATTTTGTTAAGTTCATCCAGTTGCTTATCGCTTACCGAGACGCCGTACCTGAGAAGTGCGTTTTCCAAACTAACCCTATACGTCGTTCTGATGTTCATAAACGGGCGCTGCCCTTCAATGATCTTAAAGATGATAGCGTTAAACTCATCATTCCACGCCTCCCAGAAGTGGTGTTGGTTTATGCCGCACCCTACTCCATCCAATACCTGCGCTGAAAGGTCATGGTAGTAATTCTCTAACTCAAGCAGTGTTCCATATGCGTCAAAGAAGACCGTTTTTAGGCTCATCAGGGTGCATTCATCTTTGGTAATAATTAAGCTTTTCGTTCTATTCCCTTCGCCTAATTAGATATGCGACTACCAATAGTCCGGTAATTGCGAATACAGCCTCAAACCCAGGAAGACCTGGTTTCTGCTCTGTTACGGTAAATGTTCCAGTTTGATCGTTGACATCCACACTATATGTTCCTACCTCATCTTTGATTATCACAAACGACACCGTTTCTGTTGCTTCTGGTGCTACTGTGACGGCTATAGTTTCAACTTCAGCACCATTGATATTCAGAATTACTGTGTATACATCTTTGGTTTCACCGGTGTTCATGACGTCGACCGCGATCTTGACAGGTTTGCCTGTCTCAACTTCAACAGGACTGATCACAAGATTCCTGACTGTGAACGCCGCACTTTTCAGCACTCTGAACGTTTCTACCTGGTCACCAACTGCCACATTGTATATCCCTACTGCATCTTTGGTTACTGGACTGAATGTCACTGTTTCTGTCGCTCCCGGTGCTACCGTGACATCCTTGGCCTCTACCTCTCCCTCATCGATTCTCAGTATTGCTTTGTACGTATCCTCAAGGTAACCTGTATTCGTGACATCAACTGCAATTGTGACGGGCTTGCCTATCGCAACTTTGGCTGGATTAATCACGAGATTGCTGATTGCAAAAGGCATGGGTAGTATAAACCTTTCGAGTTTTTCATCCACAATCTCTGTTAACGTTCTAGGTTCTGTGTTGCCATAGACCAACACCACAAAATTATCGTTTCTGAAAATCACTCCCCCTTCCTGAACTCCCTGCGGAGGGATAACGATGCATTCATCCCCAAATTCATAAGTTAACTCATAAGTTAGATCGCTGCCAACATCGGTTCTCATAAGCGAGAAAAACGCTCTAGCGTCTGTGACAGAGGAGAATTCAAAAATAATATAGTGATTAGTAGTAGGAATTATTTCAACTTCTTCTATATAAACAGGTCTCATTCCATACTCTTCTTGGAAATTATCCAACCCGTCCTGGGTGTACATCTCTGCCTTTCTTATAGTCCATCCATAAGGAAGCTCTTGTGCAGTGGGACCATATTTTGGTGTATCGATTGGCATCGTCGTAGGTGGTAGAGGTTGTGGAGTAGGAGCCGGCACTACTTCCACAGCACCTACCATCATCGGCATCACTAACAGTGTCACTAGAATCAAAATGATGCCAATCTTAAATTTCATGTTATTCGCATCCTTTGTGGAGACCTATGTTATTTATTACGTTTTTACTTTAGATATATAGTTATACACTAGCAGTGCACAATAATCAAAGAAACCTTTTATTACATCGTCTCCTAATTGAAAGCTGTGAGCGATGTGATTGTCGAAAATCAAGTTATAAAAGCCGTCATTCAGGTGCTCAGACAGGCAGAGACAGAGCTACCGGGTGATGTCCTTTCTGCACTGAAATCTGTAAGGGACAGAGAAAGCAATCCTATCGCGAGGACGCAGCTGAGCGCCATCATAAAAAATGCGGATTTTGCAAAAGAGAATGTCATTCCCATGTGCCAGGATACCGGCGTTCCCGTTTTTTTTGTTGACGTTGGACGCGAGGCAATGATAAACTTCGACCTGGAGGAAGCAATCAGGAAGGGCGTAGCCAGGGCAACAGAGGAAATACCGCTCAGGCCAAACGCCGTGCATCCCCTCACAAGGGAGAACTCTGGCAATGTTGGCGTGGGCTTCCCGGATGTGAACTTTGATTTTGTTCCTGGGAAGAACATCAAAATTACCGTGATGCCGAAAGGGGGCGGCGCGGAAAATATGTCTGTGCTGCGGATGTTTACGCCGTCAGAAGTGGACGATGTAAAGCACTTCATCATCGAGACCGTAAAAAATGCGGGTGGCAAACCATGTCCGCCAATCATCGTGGGCGTAGGAATCGGTGGCACGTTTGACAAGTCTGCAAGACTTGCCAAGAAAGCTGCGCTGAGGCGATTGGATGTGCCATCAGACGACCTCGAGCAGGAGTTATTGGAGGAGATTAACTCGCTCGGCATAGGCCCAATGGGCCTTGGAGGAGACACTACTGCGTTGAAGGTGAATATAGAATACGCGCACTGCCATGTCGCATCATTGCCAGTAGCGATAAACATCCAGTGCTGGGCTGCCAGGAGAGCGTCAGTCACGCTGGAGGGATGAGATGGAGCATACGCTGAGAACGCCGCTGAGTAAGGCCGACATAATAAAGCCAAGGGCAGGGGATATCGTGTACCTGGATGGTATCATCCTTACTGCCAGGGACACGGCACATGAACGATTATTGTCTTCAGAGAAGATTCCATTTGATTTGAGCGGTGCAGCCATCTTTCACTGCGGACCGCTGATGAGGAAGAATAAGAAATGGACTCCGATTGCCGTAGGGCCAACGACCAGTGCCAGGATGAGCAAGATGACGCCGGAGTTATTGGAAAAATATGGCATCAGGGCCATCATCGGCAAAGGCGGGATGAATGGTGTTGTGGACGCGCTGTATGAAAAGTGCATCTATCTGGCATATCCCGGGGGGTGTGCTGCCATCGCAACCGACCAGATCAAACGTGTCAAGGAAGTTCACTGGCTCGATCTTGGAATGCCTGAGGCAGTATGGGTTTTTGAAGTAAAGCAGTTTGGGCCGCTCATCGTGGGAATTGATGCACATGGAAACGATTTATATGCAGAAGTTGAAAAGAGAGCGAACGAACAGATAAAATCGCTTTAAGCAATAAGCAGCGTGAAATTTCCGTATGGCATCACTATAACTTTGCCATCCTTTCGTTGATTGACGCCAACCTCACTTTTTCCATATCCCAGCGCTAGGCGACTCGTCTCTCCTCGGCGAGTTCGATCCTTTGACCCCTGACGGCTAACTTATTAGATCGCTTTGCCACTCCCTTAATAAATAAAGCCTCCCTGTTCAACACCCTGCACAATCCGGTCAACGAGGTGTTTCCACTCTTTACTTCATCCATAATCTTCTCAGTTGTTTCTTGAAGGCAGTCTTCGTGGGCGGCTGCTATCATAATTAAATCGCTCAAATCGTCTAACCCGCATTGAAAATTGACCTGCACTCTTGAGTAGGAGGCGTGAAACTCTTTATCAGGCGTCTTGCCAGGCTCTGGCATTCTCCACTGGCTTTCTAACAATCCGCATTTTTGGAGCGCTTCAATGCTCTTTCCAGCATCGCTTCCGATTAATTTTTCAAGTTCTTGCTCTGTCGTCCAGTCAGTCGAAAGTTCGTGGAGCGCTTTTTTATATGTACCTGAGCTGAACATTCGCAACAGTGGAACCAAATCAGCAGGGTCATTTATAACTCGAGTTCGCTTTGGCATCTATATCCTCAAAAGGTATTTCTTTTCAAATCCAATAAAGCTTTGGAAGAGTATGAAAAAAATGATGGTTGAATTAATCGATATGGATGGCATGTGCATTATAGGAATTAAACTTGAGTTAGTGCATGCACCCGTTCTTTTGCTGGTTGGCAAAAAGGATTCATAGGCTGTGGCTATTTTTCAGTGGAGACGGCAAACAAGCTGGGCGATGCTGTGGCAATCGTCTCTGGCGTGAGAACGTTCGAGGACATGCTGAACGCGCGCATCGTTTCTACATCCGAAAAAGCCCAAGGAGATGGGCATCACTGCTGGGATGAAGGGTAAAGATGCAGTTAAGCTCCTTGCGTGATTACTTGAATCTGTCTTTCAATTTTTCCAGGACGGCTGGAAGCGTCGTGTATTCCAGGTCCTTTTCATCCAGTAGATGTGGCTGGAATGGTCCATGGCGCCGCATATAGTCTGCTATCTCATTCGCCTTCGCCCTGACAGCATCGAACGACAGGTCTGCGAACATGTCAACAGCGCCCTGCAGCACGCCATCGTTTAACTGGAATCCAAGTGCGGTCACTCGTGGCGGACCATCAAACCTTGTGGGATTCGCATCTTTTATCGACACGGGCATTATGGGCCCATTATGGCTGCCCCTCATCCATCCTGCAACCAGATATGGATACGCAAATGCCTCCATCGCCTCGCCCACGGCAGGAAAACCGCTCTGGCATCTCACAATCGCCACAGGGTCATCCTTGCCCACGTACTTGCCAGCGATTAAATTTAACTTATTTGTCGAGATGACACCTGCGGGCTCGCCAGTTTTCTTTGCAACTGATTCAACGCAGAACTTGCTCTTGATGCCTATAATCGCGAGCAAATCGTACAATTCCTCTGGCGCCTTTAGTTCGGCCACTTCATCGGTGTACACGTTCAACACCCTGAATGTGAATCCATCATGCAGACTGGGATCGAGCACCAGGCCGGCTGTACTAAAGGGGTCCGCGAACATCTTGTAGAACGGCAGGTTAAACGATGCGGGTTCGGTTTTATCCATCATAAAAACGACAATGGGCTCGCTCTTGCGCTCTTCTATCTTGAACTCGGCACATCCTGGTCCAAGGCCCCTGACGTTGCCGGAAAACGATTCTGACAGCAAATCCTGTCCGGCACCGTAAAACTTCTTCTTCTTGGCGATAGCTGTCGCCTCTTCAAATGCATCCCAGGCGAGCTTGTGCACGGGCTCGGCATTTACTCCCTTGGTATGGGTCATGATTAAATCGATATCATCCCCGCACCGCGCTACATGAAAGTCAATTAAAATATTCTCCTTTTTACCCTTTTCCAAGACAGCGCTGCACACGTCCAGTAATTCCTGCGGCGCCCTTACATGTCCCGGCATGCTGCCGACATCTGCCTTAATTACACTTACTGTAGTTTTCATGCTCTTTATCCTCCATACTTCATTGCACTATCTAATCATTCTACCATAAAATAGGTTTGGATTTAAACTCACCCCATCATCGCCCCCAAGATGAATGCCAAGAGCCCCACCATCATTCCAACCTTAAGAAGTGATGATGACTTGGCTGGATATTTCTCAATTATCGTGGTCCCCATTAATAAGATTACATCCGCCAGCGTTACAATTACCAGATATGACGTCCCAAAATTGCTGAGTACAATCGGTAGTGGGCTTAACACGACAGCCATTATGACGAATACCGATGCAATCATAGCGGACTTTTTCACTCCAACCGAAATTGGCAGCGTTATAAGACCTTCTTTTTTGTCACCTTTTATGTCCTCAACATCCTTGGCGATTTCTCTACCCACGGTTGCGAGCGCTGCTAACATGAATAACACAAAGGTAATTGCAATCTCGTTCACGGCTGCCCCGCCGAACAGGAACGTTGAGCCCGTCAAATACCCGATGCTAACATTCCCCCAGAGCACCGTTCTTTTGAGTTTATATGCGTAGCCCATGAGCACTAGCGAATTCGCCGCTGCAATGAGAAGGCATATTGGATTTATGAAGTAGGATAACACAATACCAATGCCAAACAGGCTGATGGCGAATGCGAAAGCACTTCTTGGGCTGATTCTGCCACTCGGTATGGGTCTGTGTGGTTTGTTAATCGCATCTATTTTGACGTCGTAAAAGTCGTTGATTGTGTTGCCACCTGCAGTCACGACAAAACATACCACGAATGCAAGCGCTACTTGGATCCCATGTATGTTTATCTCGCTCCCAGCGCCCACCAGGCACCCTACAACCACCGCTATGCCAGCCATGAAGCAGTTCAGCGGTCTTGTTAATCGAAAATAGTCAATCATCTCTCCCGACCTTTAGCATTCTGTCCAATGCCTGCTTTGACCTCACACGTATATCTTCCGGCATAATGATCTTGTGTTCCATGTTCTCCAGTGACTTCACTATTGCATCTAGCGTATTCACCTTCATACCAGGGCAGACAGCACGGTCAGAAGCAGGGTAAAATCTCTTGTCAGGATTTTCCTTGCGCAGGCGATACAATATCCCGGTTTCACTACCAATAATAAACTCCTTTGCCTTTGACTTCTTCACATACTTGATCATGCCATCTGTACTGAGTACTTTATCTGACAGTTCTATCACTTCCGGCTTGCACTCCGGGTGTACAAGTATCTCTGCCTCTGAACGCCTTGCCTTGACCGTGAGAACGTCACTCCTCTGGATGAAATGGTGGCTTGGGCAGTACCCCTCCCAAGGTATGATTTTCTTATCCGTGTGCGCCGCCACGTATAATGCAAGATTTTTGTCAGGAACGAAGATAATTTCATTGTCGTCCAGCGAATTCACGACTTTTATCGCATTCGCAGATGTGCAGCATATATCGCTTTCCGCCTTAACCTCTGCAGTGGTATTAACATAGCACACCACCACTGCATCTGGATGCTTTTCTTTCTCCGCGCGCAATGATTCTGCTGTGATCATTGCTGCCATGGGGCATTTTGCGCTTAACTCTGGGAGCAGAACTGTTTTATCCGGGCACAAAATAGCGGCGCTTTCAGCCATGAAGTCCACGCCGCAGAACACGATTACATCGGCATCGCTCTTTGCAGCTTTCTGGCTTAGGCCAAGAGAATCGCCCTTGTAGTCCGCGATATCCTGCACCTCGCCTATCTGGTAATTGTGCGCGAGTATGATTGCGTTTCTCTCTTCCTTCAATTCCTTTATCCGGTCCTGTAACATCTGCGCTCCTTGGTTGTATATTAATTAGATTGCTGAATTAAAGAGTTTCTGGATGATATGAAAAACCCTCATCGGAAAAGGTTTCACGTCCCGATTTGGATTGGCTCTGTAATCTTTTTCAAGGTGGCGATTGCGGATAGCGCAGCCAGATAACTCGTCTTGGGATTGCCGGGCGATGGCACATTTTCAACCCTCGTTTCGAACCTGCCAAAGTCCCCTTCCACGTGAATTTCGTGAACGTTCCTCTTCAGTGCGGGGTCTGCTATGATGCGCACCTTTGTCCGTTTAGCGCCTATGCCAGCAAGGCTAAGCGTAGCTGCCACGTTTACATTGGCTGGAAATCCCTTTGCCGCCTCTTGTGCACTTCCTTCAAACATGATGGTGGCTTTTTTCAATGCACCCAGGTCTATCTTATGTTGCACGATGTATGGCGCACCCTCGAGCGATGCCGGCGGCTTTCTGGTAGTGAGCGTAACCGAGTCAATCTTCGCTATCGAGGCGGATTTTAATCCATCCAATCCTACAATAGCGCCGGATGGCAGGTACACCTTGCAACCATTTTCATGCGCCAAGTCTTTGATACGGTGTAGTAATCCTTCATCAGTTAACGCACCAATGCTCATGATCATGACATCTTTGCCCTTGCCAAGCGCCAGTATCGCCACTTCCCTAACTGCAGACTGGGATGCGCACTCCACTACCAAATCCACGGCATCTATCAATTCAGGAATGCCCATTGCCTTTGGCTTCACGCGCTTTAATGAGTCGGCCATCTCCTGTGCTGAGCCGAGGTCGCGGTCTGATAACGCGGTTAGATTAGCGTTAACGATGCCCCTGTCGAATGCTTTACAAATTTCCTCGCCGATTGCGCCACAGCCAACTATCCCTACTTTAATCATCAAGGAAACTAATATATCTTAAGTATGAAATTGTTACGGTGAAATTGTGATGCCCGACCTAGAGCGATTTCTCAAGGAAGACATTGGCTCCGGAGACATTTCTGGAGCGGTGGTTCCGGATGTTTATGTTAAAGCACACATCAAAGCCTGTGAAGATGGTGTCCTGGCCGGACTTGAGGAAGGAGAGCAGGTATTCGAGCACTTTGGGCTTGAGACGCAGACTGTGTTTAGCGATGGTGCCAAAATCAAGAGGGACGACGTTGTTCTGGAGATAAGTGGAAGCGCCAGGTCCATTCTTGCGGCGGAGCGGACGGCACTGAACATCCTGGGCAGAATGAGTGGCATTGCTACCCTAACCAGAAAATGCGTCAAGAAGAGCAAGGGCGTCACGGTCGCGGGCACGAGAAAGACCACGCCAGGGTTCAGAGAATTTGAGAAAAAGGCCATTAGGCTCGGCGGAGGATGTCCGCACCGGTATAATTTAGCTGAAGCCGTATTGTTCAAGGATAACCATATTGCAGTTGCAGGATTGGAAAGTGCAATCAAAAGTGCGAAGAAGATGTACCCCGAGAAGGAAATCGAGGTAGAAGTAGACAACGTTGAGGATGCACTTAAGGCAGCACAACTTGGTGCTGATATAATAATGTTTGATAATATGAGTCCGGATGAAATCAAGGATGCGATTGGATTGTTAAAAGAAAACGGTCTGCGCGAACGTGTGAAACTTGAGGCCTCAGGGGGGATCACGCTTGATAATCTGGATGATTATGTGGATACAGGCGCGGATGTGATTTCTATGGGCATGCTAACGCATTCTGCGAGATGGCTGAATTTCAGTCTAATCATTAAAAAACGCTGATGTACCTGTCGACTTCCCACTGATGTACCTGCGCCCTGTATGCGCTCCATTCTGCCCGCTTGGCATCGACGAAATGCTCGTAGATATGCTCGCCTAACGCAGATTTAATTACTTTATCTTTAGCAAGCACATCCAACGCTTCATCAAGACTTTTCGGAAGCGTTTTGATTCCCAGTTCCCTCCTTTCCTGAAGGGACATCGTGTATATATTCTTGTTAACTGGCTCACCAAGGTCGATTTTGTTCTTGATGCCGTCCAAGCCTGCTTTTAACATCGCTGATATCGCAAGATAGGGATTGCATGCTGGATCTGGATTTCGCAATTCTACTCTTGTTCCGGCCTCTCTGCGTGCGGGCACTCTCACCAATGGAGACCTGTTCTGCTCTGACCATGCGATGTATACCGGCGCTTCGTACCCTGGTACAAGCCGCTTGTACGAGTTGACCAACTGGTTTGTGATTGCCGTGTACCCCTTTGCATGTGCCAGCAATCCACCCATATAATGCCTGGCAACATCGCTCAGTTGGTATGGTGAGTTCGGGTCATAGAACGCATTCTTGCCATTCTTGAACAATGACTGGTGCACGTGCATTCCAGAGCCATATTCTCCAAAGAGCGGCTTTGGCATGAACGTCGCGTGCAAACCGTGCTTTTGTGCGATGATTCTGACTACGAACTTTAATGTCACCAGGCGATCTGCCGTCGTAAGCGCGTCTGCATGCTTGAAGTCAATCTCATGCTGGCCAGGGGCAACTTCATGATGGGAAGCTTCAATCTCAAATCCCATATCTTCAAGAGTTAGCACTGTATCCCGCCTTGCGTTTTCGCCCAAATCCACGGGAGACAAGTCAAAATAGCCGCCTTGGTCATGCGTTTTTGTAGTCACACCACCATTTTCATCTTTCAAGAAGAGGAAGAATTCCGCCTCTGGACCCACATTCATCGTGAACCCCAACTTTTCTGCCTCTTGCAGCATCTTTTTTAGATTGTTTCTCGGGCAGCCCTCAAATGGTTTGTCATCAGAAGTATACACATCACATATCAGTCGTGCAACCGTGACGCCATTTGATTTCCATGGAAAAATAGTAAATGTGGATGGGTCCGGCTTCAGATACATGTCAGATTCTTCGATTCGCACAAATCCTTCAATAGAAGAGCCATCGAACATCAATTCGCCTGCGAGTGCCTTCTCTAATTGTGAGACGGGGATCGCCACATTTTTCACAATCCCCATGATGTCTATGAACTGCAGCCTAACAAATCTTACATCGTGTTTTTCAACCAACTCATATATCCTGTCTACAGCTTTTGCACTCACACGAATCACTCTATCAATGAATTGAGCTCTCTCTATATGATACTTACTAAAAAGAGATTATGTCTTAACCTAGATGCCTTTTGCTTTTAGATATTCCTTTGCTTCTTTGATCGTATATTCGTCGTAGTGGAATATGCTTGCAGCTAGGCAGGCATCTGCTCCGTTAACGAAAGCCTCGTACATGTGCTCCAGGTTACCACATCCTCCTGATGCAATTACAGGTATGTCAACTGCCTCTGCTATCGATCTGGTGATGGGTATGTCATACCCGTCTTTGGTTCCATCTCGGTCTTTGGATGTAAGCAAAATTCCGCCTGCACCAAGTCTTTCCACCTCTAGCGCCCACTGGACGGCGTCCTTCCCTGTCGAAGTTTTGCCCCCATAGATGACAACGTCATACCATGCCTTGCTACCATCTTCGAGTTCCAGCATGGTTTTGTTCTCTGTGCTATCAAATGCACGCTTGCAGTCAACCGCAGCCACCACTCGTTCAGAACCGAACTCCTTTGCAGCATCCCTTATCAATTCAGGGTTTTTGACCGCGGCAGTGTTAACGCCTGCTTTGGCCGCTCCAGCGTCAAAGACCTTCCTGAAATCATCCAAAGTTCTTATGCCACCTCCAACGCACAGTGGAATTGAGATTTGCTCCACTATCTTTCTCGGCATATCAGCCATCCTCTCTCTCCCCTCTGTCGAGGCGGTGATGTCCAGAAAAACGAGTTCGTCCGCTCCTTCTCTGTCGTACTTTTTCGCAAGTTCAACCGGGTCGCCGGCGTATTTGAGTTCTTCAAATTCCACGCCCTTGACAACTACGGCGTTCCCCTTTTCGTCAAGCGTCGTATCTAAGCAAGGAATAATTTTTTTCATTTATTGTCACTAACCTTAGCCGAGAATACTCTCTATCGCATCGTTCTCAATCTCTTCGAACGTAGGAATGCCGGTGACTTTTGCTGCAACCTCTGACAAGGATGCTATGTCCTTTCTACTCAGCAGATCTAATTTGAACTTTCTCGAGCCTGCCAGCAACTGTTTCAGCCCTACTCCAAGCCGGTCCACGTAGTATGTGTACAGCCCAACTGCTCCAGCAGGAATGTCCTTGGCGCGCGCGCCATACGTATCCTCCAACTCGGACATCATGATGAAGAACTGCTCTGGATTCGCGCCGTATTTCTCCACAAATGACTTTGGCAATTTGTTTTCTTTCGCCAGTTCTACAAAGTGCTCTGACTTCATCACTGCGGTTATTGGGGCCCTGGCCATTGCAATGGCTTTCACGTGCGGGCTGTCGCCGAGATTGCTCATCGCAATCGACTTGAATATCTGCGTCTCGTTGACGAACCCGCCGGCAAATGCGATATCTGGCACATATCTGCCCTTCTTTTTCAGCAGTCCTATGCATTTCATGACCTGTGCCTGCAGATACACTGTGGGCGTGCTACATTCGTTCATCATCGGCACTGGGCTCATGCCCGTCCCTCCGCCTGCACCATCGAACGTGAGCAAATCGATCTTCGCCTCCGATGCCGCCTTGAGCGTGAATGCCACTACTGCAGGCCTGTATGCTCCGGTCTTGAGGAATACATGTTTGGCACCCTGCTTTCTGAGGTTTTCTATATCCTCCACAAAACTCTCGTGTGTTGGGAATCCGACTCTGCTATGCCGCTCAAACGTCTTGAAGGCACCCTCTTTGAATGCCTTTTGTACGCTCTCATCCTCTGGGTCTGGAATCACAACGTATCCTCTTCTTTTCAACTCTATCGCCTTGGCAAGGTCTGATATTCTCACCTCGCCGCCGATTGCTTTGGCGCCCTGTCCCCATTTTCTTTCAATGACATTAACTTCTAACTTGGAAAGAGCGTACTTGTCCACGCCCAGTCGCTGGTCCTCTACATTGGTCTGGACGACGATGTCACCATGCACACCATCCCAGAATTCCCTGTATTTCTCAACCCTGTACTTGAGGTCGTCTGAGTGCGTTACCTGTCCATCCGTGACTTTCGAGTTCATGTCCATTCCGCAGATATTCTCTCCAATTACCTGGATTGTGCCGGAGATTGCCGCACCTACGGCCAACCCATCCCAGTAATTTTTCGCCACCGCCGTGGACCCCAGTCCTGCCGTGAATACGGGCACTTTAAGTGGCACCCCTCCGACAGACGTTTTAATGTCCACTGCCGGAAAAACTGCCTTGTCTGATTCCGGCTCGATTCCTTCTGCCCCCAATACCTCGGTCAGTATCTGGAAATGTGACCAGTCCAGCCCATAATCCTTATTGGATGCAGCCGTGCTATGTCCGAACTCTTCAGGCGCCGGATACAATACCTCTCTGCCCCTGAACGCAGACTTGCTGATTTCACATAAGACGTTACAACTCTTTACACAAATTGGGCACATGCCGCTTGTGGGACTTATGTCCTTCACCCGCGTAGCAGTGCCAGTTGTGGATCTTGCATTTGCGTATATGTCAGCCATATTTTCTACCCCATAAAATAACTAATGTTGACCCTGATGCTATTTTCATTTGTTATCTTAATACTTGCCCTTTTTCTTCCGGAGAATACCATGATTTATCTTACGGCTCCTCTGGAATCCTGGTATTGTCCATTATATGCTTCGCTCGGCGCCTTTACCTGGAGCAGGAGCATTTGGACTATTCTTTCGCCCTTCTTCAATTCTATTTCTTTTTCGCCCATATTGCTCAGGCAGAGTGTTAGATTTCCCCTGAATCCCGGGTCAATAAAGCCGCCACCTAAAACGAGACCTTTTCGAGCATATGACGACCTGGTGCGGAGAACTCCAGCAACATCCTGAGGTAGCTCCACATACTCGAGCGATGACACCAACTTGAGTGTCTTCGACGGTATCGTAACATCAACTCCTGCCCTAAGGTCATACGAGGCAGGCTGAAGCGATTCCTTGCCAAATGGCTCAATGACCATATCGTTTCCAATTCTTCTTTTTATCTCTTTGCTCGACAGAATCATGATAATCCCAACTGCTTACTTTCACGTAAACTATAATAGAGCAGCGCTTGAATATGTATCGGGTCTGTGGGGTAGTGGATATCCTTTCGGGCTTCGAACCCGACGACCTGGGTTCAAATCCCAGCAGATCCGTTCTTCCTGATTGCAGTAGCAAGCCTTTGTAGAGCGCTGATGTTGGTTAGGATAGCCAAAATTACTATTATATAGGTCAAGTAAACTCTGTCGAAGTGAGCCAGCAAAATGCCAATGCATAGTAGCGCAATTCTCTCTGCCCTCTCCACGATGCCCCCTCTTACATCTTTTCCGAGTTTATCACATGCCGCCGCCTTTGCATACGACGTCATCATTGAGCCGAATAAGAAGACGAGAATCCAACAGTAGATTGGAATTGTGAAATCGGGAAGGGAGCAGAACAGCAGGGCAAAGATTATCAGAAATTCCACGTACCGGTCCATCATGGTGTCCAAGTAGGCGCCAAGTTTTGTGACGCGCCCGGTAACCCTTGCGACCGAACCATCAACGAGGTCAATGAACGCGGAGATGAAAAAGAAAACTCCGGCAGGAATAAATCGGCCGGACGTTATAAGATAAAAAGCGATGAGAGCCGGTATTAAACTGGAAAGAGTCCACTGGTTGGGAGATAACCCTAACCTGCTGAAGATTATTCCCACCTTGATGGAAATTCTCTCGAATTTTTCCTTATTTTTGTAGAGGGTCACCTGACTCGTTCTCCTTTGATGAACTCTTCTACCATCTGACGTGCTACATCATCCGGAAACTGCTGCAGTGGTCTTTTCATGGTGTAGGCAGAGATGGAAATTAACGGTCCGCCGATTTTTCTATCCAGCGCCAATTTACAGCACCTGATGGCGTCTATCGCACAGCCAGCAGAATTGGGAGAATCCTCGACGCTCAGCCTCATCTCAAGATTGACAGGTGCATCTCCGAACTTCCTGCCCTCAATTCGTATGAATGCTACCTTATTATCCAACAGCCATGGCACATAATCGCTTGGACCTATGTGGATATCATCGCGGTCCATAGGGACTGGCATTTGGGATTGCACGGATTCTGTTTTGCTAATCTTTTTGCTAACCAACCTCGATCTCTCCAGCATATTCAGGAAATCCGTGTTCCCGCCAGTGTTCAGTTGATACGTCCTATCGATTTTTACCCCTCTGTCCGAGAATAATTTCGCCATGGTTCTGTGAACTATGGTTGCGCCAACCTGTGACTTTATGTCATCTCCAATTATCGGCAGCCCTTTTTTCTCAAACTTTTTTGCCCACTCCTGGTTTGAAACGATGAAAACCGGCATGCAATTGATGAAGGCAACGCCTGCATCCAAGCAAGCTCTGACATAATGTTCAACTGCCTCCTCGCTTCCGACTGGCAGATAGTTTATCAATATTTCAGCTCCGCTCTTTTTTAATTCATCTGCAACGTCCACCGGCCTCTCATCTGCGATAACGAATGTTCTATCTTCTGGATAATCCCTCATGTGGTCTGCAACTCCATCCAGTACAGGCCCCATCTTGACCTCTACGCCCATGTCGGGAACGTCATTGCAAAATATCTTGGTGCAGTTGGGCTTTGCGAAAATCGCCTCTGATAAATCTTTTCCGACCTTTCTTTTATCAACATCAAAAGCTGCTACTGGTTTGATGTTGGAGATCTTGTATCCGCCCAGAACGTTGTGCATCAGGCCGGGGATCAATGCATTATTTGTATCGACGTCCTTGTAATAAAAAAGGCCCTGTATCAGGGAGGATGCACAGTTACCGACACCGGCGATTGCAATTTTTATCGCGTTCATTTGACCACCGTTTGCCATACTCACTAATCCTAAGAAGATATAATACTTATCAAAACGTTAATTAGGTGTAATACTATGCATGGCGAATTAATCGGAGATAGGGTCGTACTTGGCGAAGATGCCATCACCAAATTATACAGCACCAGTTACTATGGACGCCTCAAGGAGGGAAAGCTCGAGTTATCCCTGGTAGAAGCTGCTTACCTGCTTAAAGAGGGGAAAATTTCCATCGTCCATGGCGAAAAACCTCTGGACTTCAAGGAGTTTTTTGTGATTGCATCCACTTTAATGAAGAACTTCGAATTGAAGTACATCGTCTACAAGGACATGCGAGGAAGAGGATACTATGTACAGCCGAGTGTAACTGATTTTAGACTGTATCCGAGAGGAGGGAAGCCAGGAAAAACACGCGCTATGTATTTCGTGCGCGCGATATCTGAGCGAGAGCCCCTTCCATTGGCAAACATACTACACTATCTGGAGATTGCAGAAAATATGCGAAAGCACATCATCCTAGCCATCGTGGATGAAGAGAGTGACATAACGTTTTATGATGTCAAAAAGACGAGCATGAAGGGCGAGACGAAATTCACAGGTGGCAAGGGAGATGGCACGTTGTTGGAGGACAGGGTCATCGTATGGGATTCGGCTTTAGTCAAGGTGTTACACCAAAAAGGCTTTTTTGGAAAGCCGCTGGATGAAGAGCGATTGCAGCTCTCTCTTGTTGAGTCCGCGTACTTGATGAAAAAGAAGGTCCTCAAGGTTACTGATGCCACTGGTAACGTCATCGATGTTAAGACCTTCACAAAAAGGGCATCTGAAATCGAGGCAGATTTTGGGCACAAGCTCAGAGTCTATGAAAATCTAAGAGAGAATGGGATGGTTGCTAAGACGGGCTTCAAATTCGGCAGTCATTTTCGCGCCTATGAGAAAGTGGAATCTCTTGATAGATTGATACACTCGAAATACCTGGTGCACGCCATTTCAAAAGACCATGTGTTTCTACTGCCAGAGCTATCTAGGGCAATAAGGCTAGCACAGAGCGTTAGGAAGCGAATGATATTTGGGTATGTAACGGGTAAAAATGTAGGGTACATCGATATAGGACGGACCAAGCTATGAAGCGCAAGACGAAACTTGACCCATGGGGCACAGTGAACATTAAAGATTATTCGAAATTATTTGATGAATTTGGTATCTCGCCTTTTGAGGATATTCTGCCCGATGTGCCTAACCCACACAAGTACATGAGGCGGCACATCATCTTTGGCCACAGGGATTATCACCATATATTGGATGCGATGAAGAGTGGTGCGCCATTTGCTGTCATGAGTGGGTTCATGCCATCTGGCCGCGTCCACCTCGGTCATAAAATGGTGATGGACGAGATTATATGGCACCAGCAGATGGGTGCGCAGACGTTCTTTGCTGTTGCAGACATGGAGGCGCACTCAGTGCGGAAGATATCCTGGAAGGACTGCGCCGAGATTGGCAAAGACTACGTACTCAGCTTGATTGCGCTCGGTTTCCAGCCAGATGGTCGCATCTATTTTCAATCGAAGTGCCCTGTTGTAAGAGATCTGGCATTTGAGCTCGGAGTCGAAGCAAATCTGTCCGAATTAAGTGCCATCTATGGTTTTTCTGGTGAAACCCATATATCACATATATTGAGCACGCTGGTTCAGAGCGCGGACATTCTGCACCCTCAACTGACAGAGTTTAGCGGACCCAAGCCCGTTGTGATTCCCGTTGGAGCAGACCAGGACCCGCACATCCGCATTACAAGGGACATTGCGAACAGGATGAGGATGTTCAAAGTGGAGGCGCGCAAGGGGCACATCAGCATAAGGGCTAAGACTGCGAACAAGGCGGCCATGCACGAGATTGCCGGGAGAGTGGATGGCAAGGTCAAGGTATATGCTGAACATGTGGACGTTTATGAAAATGGAGACATTGATAAAATCGCATCGATTGTGCGCGAGGTCGAAATTGAGTATGGGGGCTACGGCTTTTACCCTCCTACATCAACATATCATCGCTTCATGAGCGGATTGACTGGCGGAAAGATGTCCAGCACGATTCCGGACAGCATTGTCGCGCTCACGGAATCGCCTAAAACCGCAGCTGCGAAGGTAAAGAAGGCGAAGACAGGGGGCAAAGTTACCCTAACAGAGCAGCGCCGTTCCGGCGGAGAGCCCCAGAACTGCACGGTCTACGAGTTACTGCTGTTCCACCTGCTCGAAGACGATGAACACATCGCAGAGGTATATAACGAGTGCAGAGAGGGCAGGCGCACCTGTGGAAAGTGCAAGGCGCTTGCAGCTGAATTAATGGCTAAGTTCCTGAAGGAGCACCAAGATGGGCGCGAAAGCGCGAGAGAGCGATTGGGGGAGTTTGGGTTAAAAATCTAAGTCAGATATGCTTGTTAGGTAAAGTTTTTCACTCACAATAGTTCTCTTAGCATCTCTTTATTTATGCCTGCTTGTTTTAGAATTTCGAGCAACGTTCCCTTTGGTAAATCTCTTTTATGAAGAGGCACCACGACCCTTCTTCTCATTTCCGGGTGGTAGTAAATATGATGGCTTCCTTTAACCCGATCCAGTATGAACCCCTTCTTTTCAAGTACCTTGATAACTTTCTGAGGAGTAAGGGATGGTAGTTTAGGCATGAGTCTCTACCGTCAGGGTATATTCTAAAGTTCCTTCCTCTGTTGGCATCTCCTCGCCATGCTTTTTTAAGCTCTCTGCATATAACCCAATAGCTTCCTTTGCCATCTCTATCGCTTCTTCTATTGTGTCCCCGTATGTGATACAGCCAGGAAGAGAAGGAACTATCACTGTATAGCCGCCTTCAGGCTCTTTTCTGAGCAGAATTCTATAGTTCAGCACTTTCATACAATTACTTCACATTGTTTATTTGTATTAAAGTTCACTTAACGGCATATCAAGGCATTGTACTGATACTTGATGTTGCAGATAATATCACCCAAAAATCATGCCCATGCCAGTTGCAGCTGAATCGTCTTCGGCCTTGATTTTTTCGATGATGTTCCTTGCCTCCTTTTCAGGCACTTTTTCTAGGGGCAGGTCTGCGAGTAGTTTGTCCATCTCTTTCATCATCTCGGGCGTTCCACGCAGATACAAGAAATAGCCTTCGCGGTCTGAACCCAGAAGCTTGCACTCCCTGACAGTGTAATCTGCCCTCTTTATGAGGTCCTCCTGTAAGGCTTTCTCAACATCCTTCTTTGCATCGGTATTATAGAAGTATAATATTTCCAAGTCGTTTTCCTCCGGAACTATCAACGTTATCCTGCGTTGATAAACTTTTTCAATTCCAGTAGTTACAAATATAAGCGTTATCCTTTATGAGATAGGGAGTGCGACCATGGCCTCAGATAAGTCAAGTACATTAACCGCCAATGAGAAACGCATATTACTGGCGCTGAACAAGGTCAAATCCGCGGGCCCACAGAAACTTGCCGCCGAATCAGGATTGCAGATCGATGCCGCGATGCAGGCAGCATTTTTGCTTGCGAAAAAAGGTCTTGCAAATATCGTAGAAGAAACGATTGTGCTTTACTCGCCCACTCCCGAAGGAGAACTTTATGCCCGGCAAGGATTGCCAGAACTGCGCATTCTCGCATATGCAGAAGGTAAGCCCACCCCTCTAATTGAGTTGAAGGATGCATTCTCAGATAAAGAAATCAGCATCGCACTGGGATGGCTAAAGCGAAAGGGGCTGGCATCCATTGAAAAAAAAGGCAAAGAAGTTATTATTACGCCTCTTAAAACCCATAAAAAAGACCCTCAGGAAGAGGTTTTACGCTACCTGCTCGCACACCATCCAGAGACGCTTACGAGTTACCCTTCTGCGACAATTCAGGAGTTGTTGGGGCGAGATTTAATCAGGTGCACCGAGAGAACGTCCCGCGTAATTGCCATTACCAACGAAGGGCGCAAACTCGCGCGAAAGGGCATTGAAATTGAAGAGGATATTGGGCAACTAACGCCGGACTTGATTAGATCAGGCGAGTGGAAGAAGAAGCCCCTGCGCCCGTATGACATACATGCGCCCTCCACTCGTATTTTTGCTGCCAAGAAGCACCCCTACCAGCGTTTGCTCGATGAGATGCGCCAGATATGTCTCGAAATGGGGTTTGAGGAGATTAAAGGGAACCACATACAGGCATCTTTCTGGAACTTCGATGCGCTGTTTCAGCCGCAGGACCATCCTGCTAGAGAAATGCAAGACACGTTTTACCTTGATTCCAAGGGAAAACTACCTGGCGAATACGTGCAGAACGTAAAAGAGATGCACGAGCACGGTGGTGATATCGGCTCGACAGGCTGGGGTGGTCACTGGAGCGAGGAACTTGCAAAAACCAACGTACTTAGAACGCACACCACTGCAATTACAATCAAATATCTCGCCGATAACCCAAATCCGCCGGTCAAGGCGTTCTGCATTGGCAGGGTTTACAGGCGCGAGGCCATTGACGCAACGCATCTTCCCGAGTTCGAGCAATTAGAGGGAGTGGTGATGGATGAGGGCGTTTCGTTTAAGAATCTGCTGGGATGTCTGGTTGAGTTTTACCATCGCGTTGGCTTCAAAGATGTGCGCTTCAGGCCTGGTTACTTCCCCTATACAGAGCCATCGGTTGAGCCCGAGGTATACGTACCAGAATTGGGCTGGATTGAACTGGGTGGCGCGGGCATATTCAGGCAAGAGGTGACCGCTCCGCTGGGAATCGAACATCCTGTTCTGGCATGGGGTCTTGGCGTTGGCAGACTGGCGATGTTGCGCCTGGGTCTGAGAGACCTGAGAGACATATATGCTCCAGATATCGACTGGCTAAGGAGGTATCCAGCATGCCAGTTATAACCCTACAATATGATGACCTGAAAAAATTGGTTGGCACTGACAAGGATACAATTCTCAAGCACATACCCATGATCGGCGCCGATATCGAACGCATTGAGGATACGTATGCTGACATCGAGTTCTTCCCGGACAGACCGGATCTCTTTTCCGTCGAGGGCGTTGCAAGGGCGATGAGGGGGTTTCTGGGGCTCGAAACGGGATTGCGCAAGTACGATATCAGAAAGTCAAACATATCAATTACAATTGAAAAATCCGTCAAGCCGATTAGACCTTGCCTTGCCTGCGCCGTCGTGCGTGGATTGCATTTCAACTCCGCATCCATTGAATCGTTGATGGCACTGCAGGAAGACCTGCACTGGGGGCTGGGACGCAACAGGAAGAAAGTATCCATCGGCGTCCATGACATATCCAAGGTCAAGCCGCCGTTTGTGTATAAGGCAGTCGACCCCAACACAGAGTTTGTTCCACTGGATTTTGACAAAAAGATGTCCATGCGCGCCATTCTCAAAGAGCATCCAAAAGGGGTACGGTTTGCGCACATGTTAGAGGGAGCAAATCGCTACCCGTTAATAGTGGATTCTGGAGACAATGTACTGTCCTTCCCTCCCATCATCAATGGTACATTAACCGCGGTCACAGAAGAAACGACAGATATGTTCATTGAAGTAACTGGCATGGATGCATCTGTAGCAATGGCACTCAATATTGTGGTCACCGCGCTGGCAGAGAGGGGCGCCAAAATAGAATCGGTTGAAATCATTTCAGATGGAAAGAGCGCTTTCACGCCTGATATATCTCCGACGAGTAGAGAGCTTAGCATAGGCGAGGTGAATTCACTTCTTGGTCTTACTCTGGATGCCAAACAAATTGCCCGTGAACTGGAAAAAATGAGGTTTGGTGCAACTGTTAAGGGGGATGCGATAGAAGTAGCGATACCCGCATACAGGGCAGATATATTGCACAACTGGGACCTGATTGAAGACGTCGCCATTGGGTATGGGTTTGACAAATTCAAGCCCGAACTTCCCGAAACCGCTACGATAGGTAGGGCGCATCCTATTGAAGACAGGCTTGCATTGCTTAGGGAAATCATGGTCGGTCTGGGATTTTTAGAAGTCACGACATTTACCCTGACGAACGAGCGGGTGCACTTTGATATGATGAAGCGCACACAGGCAAATGTCACAAAGGTTAAACATCCAATCAGTGAAGAGCACACGATGATTCGTTGCACTATTCTACCAAATCTGATGGGCGTATTATCGCGGAACAAACACGTTGAGATGCCACAAAAAATCTTCGAAGTAGGAGATGTCATCGTTGACTCCAAAGATATGCAAAAATTAGCTGGTGTTTCAACTCATTCCACAGCAAACTTCGCCGAGGTAAAATCCGTCGTTGAATCAATACTAGGGGAGCTTAGTCTCGAATATGAGATTGCCGAATCCAATGACCCTGCATTTTTAGAAGGGCGAAGGGCATCAATTCTGATTAAAGGAAAAATTATCGGAGTGTTCGGAGAAATTCATCCAGATGTTATCCTCAATTTCAGCTTGGACCACCCTGTTGCAGCGTTTGAGATGGAGATATGCTAGAAGCGGAGGTAGGGCGTTCGTCTGAGACTCTTTTTTATTTTTATCCCATATATTATGCCCACCAAAAGACCGCTCAAATGGGCTGTATGCGCTATCATGTCTCCTGAACCCATTAACAGGAAGTCCATTATCGCAAATAGGATGACGGCATGCGTGATTTTCATCGGAATGAAGTATACGAATACAACGATGTATGGTGCGATGATGGCGAGACAGCCAAATATGCTATATAATGCACCGCTTGCGCCCACCACAGGGCCGGAAGACGTGAGTACATGTCCGATGCCGGCTATGACACCCGACCCAAGATATAACTCCAGAAACTTCTTGCTTCCGACCATGCTTTCAAGTCTGGGCCCAAAGAAGAAGAGGAATAACATGTTGAAAAGCAGGTGCACAAAGCTACCGTGCAGAAACATATACGTTACCAGCGTCCACGGTCTTGCGATTACATGAGTTGGGTATAAGGCGAACATCTCGTTGTACAGTGGAAATCCTCGCAAAAAGAAAGATGCCACGCATATCATTAAAATCGCCTGAGAATAGCTGTATATAGGTAAGGATGGTAGGGAAATCCTCGGACGCCTTTTCTGCACTATTTTAACCTCCCTAGGAGTTGGAGAGTATATAATCTCCTTAGATATATCCTTCAATCCTGCCAGGCCAGGGCAGTGATGATTCTCTGGCAGCCTGTGCTCTGCGCAGAACACATCACCACAGAATTTGCATGTGAATGGTAGGTGCTCTTGCCGTCCGCATATCATACATCTTTTCATAGGAGGTTTATGCGATTACTTATTACAACAGATAAAGATTGCTCTAAAACAACACTTTTTTATTATCAGCACGCGGTAGTTCTCTAGGATCATGCGAACAATTGATTGGGACGATACTAAAAACTGCATCATATTCGTCGACCAGACCAAATTGCCTTTAGCGCGACATATCATCGAATGTGCAGATGTAAATACTTTGGCAGAGGCGATAGGTACTCTGAGCATCAGGGGCGCTCCAGCGCTTGGTGTTGCAGGCGCTTTTGGAATCGCACTAGCGGCACAGACAAGCAAGGCAAAAAGCCCCATAGATCTTGTGCAGGAGCTGGAAGGTGCTGCAGAAGTTTTACGAAACACTAGGCCAACTGCCATAAACCTGTCTTGGGGGATTGACAGAGTTCTCCGCAAGGCAAAGACCGGTCACTCGATAACCCAAGTCAAAGAACTTGCCTTAGAAGAAGCGAAAGCAATAGCGGACGATGATGTAGAGATATGTAAAAAGATAGGCGCCAATGGGGCAAAGTTACTGGAAGACGGCGACGTTGTGCTGACACACTGCAACGCTGGCAGAATGGCATGCGTGGATTGGGGTACTGCTCTTGGCGTTGTTAGGTCAGCCATAGAGGAGAACAAGAGAATAAAAGTCATCGCCACTGAAACACGCCCATTAAATCAGGGCTCCAGAATAACGGCGTGGGAACTCTTACAAGACAACATTCCTGTCACGTTAATTACAGACAGCATGGCTGGACATGTGATAAAATCCGGAATGGTTGACAAGATTCTCGTTGGTGCAGACCGCATAGTAGAGGAAGCAGTATTCAACAAAATCGGAACGTACACGCTTTCGGTCATAGCAAAGGAGCACAAGATACCATTCTATGTTGCTGCACCCATGTCAACATTTGACTTTGAGAAACATGCGCAAGATATTGAGATAGAAGAGCGGGGGCCACAGGAATTGAAGTACTTTGGGGACATGCAAATTGCACCGTTAGATGCCAAGGCCTACAATCCAGCATTCGATGCCACGCCAATGGACAATGTAACAGCAATAATCACTGAGAAGGGTGTGTTTTATCCGCCCCTTTCATTCGAAGAACTTAAGGGGTTGGAATAAATAGGGTAGATATGAATGACACTTGCCATAAATGTGATATGTAAGGATACGCCAGGTGTGCTGAGGGATATTGCAGGCATCGTGGCAAAACATGGCGGCAATATAGCCTATACACAGCAGTTCATCTTTGAGAGGGGCGTTCACAAGGGAAAAGGCTCCATTTATATGGAAATCGATGGAGTAACGGACTCAGGCGCACTCGTATCCGATTTAACCTCACAGGATGTCGTACACGAGGTTGTCACTTCACCTTCCTTCCAAGAGGTTTATGGCTCTAGGGTGATAGTAATCGGCGGCGGCGCACAGGTTGCACAGGTTGCGATGGGTGCGGTTAGCGAGGCGGACAGGCACAACATCAGGGGCGAGCATATCAGCGTTGATACGATTCCGCTGGTGGGCGAGAACGCTATTGCAGATGCAGTAAATGCTGTCTCACGCCTTCACAGAGCGTCTGTCTTAGTGCTCGCCGGTTCGCTGATGGGTGGGCGCATCACAAAAGAAGTTAAAAAGTTGCGCGAGGTGGGCATCCCGGTAATCGCGCTTAACATGGCAGGAAGCGTGCCAGAAGCTGCGGATTTGGTTGTTACTGACCCTGTCCAAGCTGGCACGTTTGCAGTGATGCACATGGCGAAAACCGCCAAGTTCGACATCAACAAGGTCAAAGGGCGACGATTTTAGAATAGTCTAGAGAGCAAAGACTTTTTCACATTACACAGGTCGATGAAAACGCAGGATTCACACAGAACTTTTCTTGGTTTACCTGGGAGCGTGCCATCTATGACCTTTTGGGTCCTGTCCTTGATTCGAAGTGCCATCTTTTTATCGGCTTGTTTGATGCCAACATCGCGAAATTCACCATGTCTAGCGTATTCGATTAGACCGCGAGAAACAGGACAGTTAAATGTCTCCTCGATCAGGAGTGCGTACGCGGCCAATTGAATTCGTTCATCCTTCCATGCTCCGTATTCAGGTTTGTTACCAGTTTTGATAATAGATGGAATAATCTCACCATCAATTAACACTAATTTATCGGGGCGGCCTGACATATCGAAGTGGTCAGAATGCATTTGATATTCCTTTTCCCATGGCGTGATCCGCTGAAGCAGCACATCTCTGCCAAGTGCATCAATGAGATTTTCTATACCGGCCACGATATCGTCGACATTGATGTTTGATACGGCCCCTATAATCTGTGATTTTTCTATCGCACCTAATTCGCCTTGCGCATCACTTGCGATACTACTTAAATGAGTGGACAATTTACACAGATTGTCATTTTTAATCAACAAAGGAAATTTGTAGGCGAGTTCTTTGAGCAGTAGATGTTCTATATACCTAGTAGCAGTCGCTTCATTCAACTTATGCCCCCGCGACACGAAATACACTTGGCGTGGACAAGACAAATATAGAACTAGATCAGACACCCTAATAGTCAATCTCTCAATCCCTTCAAGATATCGTCAGCATTTTTAACCGAGATAAGCCTGCTCCTGCCCCTGGTGCCCTTGCTAGAATAACGTGTATTGATGAGTTTGGTCGCATCTAGCTTGTTCAGCATTTCATGAAATCGCGTGTATCTCAGGTTTGTCTTTTCCTGAAACTGTTTATAGAGTGCCCCTGCCCTGACCTCTTCACCCTCCGCGATTAGCCGGAGCAGTACCTTTTCTTCATCTCCCAGCGATGAGATGGCGTGTTGTATATGCACAGATCTTGAGCTTTCGTATGCTTCATTAACGTCTTCCTGCGATATGCACTTACTGGCTCTGCGCTCCGCATTAAGTCCAGCCTTCTTGAGCAGGTCGATGCCCACCCTCAAATCACCAGAACTTTCGACATATTCAACGATTTTGTCCAAAATGTCCTCTGGAATCACGCCAGGGAAAAATCCGTATTGGATTCTATTTGATAGTATGTCATGGATCTCATCTTGCGTGTATGGCAAAAAGAGAATTTCGCGCGGCAGAAATACAGATGCAACCCTTGGATCCAATTGATACTGCATCTTTATATCACTCAAGACGCCGATGACGCCAATTCTTGCCTTGGGCTGCACTTCATGTGCCCGCAGGAGTGTATATAGCACGTCATTTACCTCACTTTCATAAAACAAGTAATTGATATCATCCAGGGCAACAACCAACACTTTCTCTTTTTCTATTAGGTACTTGACAATTTTCTCAAATATCTTTTTAAATGAAACGCCAGATGATGGTGGAGTAAACCCATAGATTTTCTGGAATATTCTAGAGAAAATCTCGTACTTCGTATTGTTGACCTGGCAATTAATGTGAACAGGAATTACCGATGCTGTGTGCTTCTCAATTTCTTCAAATATTTTGAGTATGGCAGTGGTCTTTCCGGTGCCTGGCGGACCCAAACAGAGCGTGTTAACGGGCCTCATGCCCTTCATAGCAGGACGGATGCTGAACATCAGCTCCTCTATCTGAGATTCCCTGTGCCGAAAGTGCTCTGGCACATAGTCTAACTCAAACATCTCGCCATTTTTGAAGACGGTCTGATCCCACGATAGCACATTCCCTAACATCTTGAGCTCCTAAGAATACTTTCGCCCTACTCTCAGATTACTTTTTTTATACTTATTCTTTTAGTGACGTTAATTAGACATAGGGCTATTACCAATCACCAAAATATTATAATTGTGGAGATGAAAAATGACGGACTTTGAGCGGGAAATAGTCAAATCTTTTAATCAGTTTTTTAAGCAGGGTGGAGTGGAAGGCATCGCTTATAGGCTAAAGCAACATAGGTTCACATCACAGATGCTTGACGTTTTGGTTGACTCTCCCCATAAGAATTTCTACTTGGGCATCGAATGCAAGAGCGTATCAACTAAAAAAGGGGCTGCTGCACTCTATTTTACCCAACATTTTGGCACCGGCCAGATTCTGCGCATAGATGAATTTATCAAAAAGTCTGGTAGAAGGGGGATTTTGGCGGTCGAGCTCAGAAGAGGCAGCGGCAAAACAAGAGAGGCACATATTATAAACTGGACGGAATTGAGAAAACGGTATGCCAAGGGTTTAGTCGGCTTTACCGTAAATGAAATTGTGCAGTTTCCAGAAATACGCAGGAAGGGGGGGCGCTACATAATTGTGCCTGAAGCATGGAGGGATTGAGATGATGCCGATTACTGATGACCACATGCACATCGACTTGAAGGGGCTTGGCATCACAGCTGCCGAGCAGTTTCAGAGGGCAGGAGGCACACACATATTTTTGGTCTCAAAGACGGCACAGAGTTTTGGCATAGAGGTTACATCTCCTGACGATTTCAAATCAGTGTTTGAACAGACCATAAGAATCGTGGAGATGGTCAATGAACAGACCGAGGTAACGGCCTTTCCAATTCTTGGAATTCACCCCGTAGAACTCACAAGATTAGCGAAGCGCTTTGAGTTGGATAAAGCCAAACAAGTGATATACCGTGGTTTAGAAATTGCCATCGATTTTGTAAAAGAGGGGCATGCGATAGCAATCAAGACAGGCAGGCCTCACTACGAAGTCAGCGATGCCGAATGGTATGCATCCAATGAAATCATGTCTTATGGGATGAAATTGGCAAGCGAAGTGGGGTGCGCTGTTCAACTGCATACTGAGAGCACAACTCCAGAGGGATTGACAGAGATAGCCAAGATGGCAAGTAATGCTGGATTGACCCCGGACAAAATAGTCAAGCATTACTCTCCCCCAATGATATCCGCCTATCAAAGTACTGGCATTTTTCCGTCAATACTCGCCAGTGAAGATGCGCTGAATGTCGCTTTATCACAAGGGGACAGATTCATGATGGAAACCGATTATATTGATGACTTTGACAGGCCGGGCGTCGTTCTCGGGCCAAAAACTGTTCCACGCAGGACGAAGCAGTTTATCAAAAAAGGCATTGATGAAGACGTATTTTGGGCCATCCACAAAGACCATCCAGAAAAAGTATATGGGGTTATGATAGATATTTGATGCAAAGAGTTGAAAAAATGCCAGGCGATACGGTTTCCAGGTGGGAAGAGTTCTTAGAACGGTACTACAAGGAGCATATCCTTCGGTTAGCCAGTGTGTATCCGGAGGAGAGGAGCCTGCTCATAGAGTTCCCAGATATTGTCAAAAAAGATCCAGAACTCGCTGATGTCTTGCTGGAGCGCCCCGATGACGTTTTGCCAGACCTGGAAGAGGCTTTACAATCCTTTGCAACACCGACCGGTGAACCGCTCGACGAAGCGCACATCAGGATAATTAAGATTCCTGAAAGAGTTCAAATCAGAAAATTAAGAAGTGACCACATATCAAGGCTGATTGCGATAGAAGGATTGATACGCAAGGCAACGTCTGTTAGGCCTAAAATCATCAAGGCTGCTTTTAAATGCATGCGATGCGAACGTGTCACTTATCAAGAACAGGTTGGGACAAAATTCACTGAGCCATATACATGTGAAAATTGTAATAGAAATGGGCCATTCAAATTGAGTTTAAATGAATCGATTTTTGTAGATGCACAAAAACTGCAGATTCAGGAGTCTCCAGAGGATCTGAGGGGCGGGGAACAGCCCCAAACCCTTGACGTAAACATAGAGGAGGACCTAACAGGAATTGTGACGCCAGGTGATAGGGTCATCGTCACAGGCATCCTTCACTCTTACCAGCGAACCTCTCCGGCAGGGAAAAGCACGTTTTTTGATGTATATCTTAGATGCATATCTATCGAAATACAGGAGCAGGAATTTGAGGAGCTGGATATCTCCAAGGAAGAGGAAAAGGAGATTCTCAAGTTATCGGAAATGCCAAATATTTACAAGATTGTGATTAATTCGATTGCACCTACCATTTTTGGATATGATGACATCAAGGAGGCGTTAGCACTTCAGCTGTTCGCTGGCATCCCCAAGTCCCTTCCAGACGGCACCAGGATAAGAGGCGACATTCATGTACTCTTGGTCGGAGACCCTGGCACTGCGAAGTCTCAATTGCTTAGATACATCGCGACACTTGCTCCAAGGGGCATTTATACCAGTGGCAAGGGTACGACAGCGGCTGGATTAACCGCCACCGCTGTTAAAGACGAATTTGGAGAAGGGCGTTGGACTCTTGAGGCAGGTGCGCTCGTGCTTGCAGATAAGGGCATTGCAGCAGTTGATGAGCTTGACAAGATGAGACAAGAAGATAGAAGTGCATTGCACGAGGCGATGGAGCAGCAGACCGTTAGTATAGCCAAGGCAGGTATCATGGCCATGTTGAGGTCGAGGTGCGCGTTGCTTGGTGCTGCTAACCCAAAATATGGCAGATTTGACAGGTATGAGTCAATAGCAAACCAGATCAACTTGCCACCTGCGCTTTTGTCCAGATTTGACTTGATTTTTCCCCTTGCAGATGAGCCTGATGAGGCATTCGATGCAAAAATCGCAGAGCATATTCTTCGAGCTCACTATGCAGGGGAATTAGCAGAGCATATCAAGAAATTTCCTTCTGGAAAAGTCAGCGAGACAGATGTAGAATCTGCTATGGAGGTGATTCAGCCAGAGGTCGAGCCGGGGTTGTTTAGAAAATATATCGCTTACGCCAAGCGGACATATCCAATACTGAAAGATGATGCCAAGCAGCAGTTAATCGAGTTCTATTTAAGGCTCCGCAAACAGGGCATAGGCGTCGACTCTCCAGTTCCAGTGACTGCACGCTCTCTGGAAGCGTTAGTACGATTGGCAGAGGCTTCAGCAAGGATTCGATTGAGCGATGTTGTCACAGAAGATGACGCAAATAGGGCAATAAGAATTATGGAATCGTGCATGAAGAAGGTAGCGATCGACCCTGAGACCGGGCAGTTCGATGTAGATATAATAGCAGTCGGAACCAGCAAGAGCCAGCGGGATAAGATCAAAATACTCAGGGAAGTCATACGAGAACTTGAGAAAGAGTATGGAGGGAGAGCGCCTAAAGAGGATATCTATGACAAGGCACAAGCACAGGGCATCTCCAAGGACATGGCAGAGGAACTTATTGCTAAATTAAAACAACAGGGAGATATCTTTGAGCCGGCTACAGGGTATCTCAAATTGGCATAGACATGTATCTCAAGATCTACAGAAGTGGACATCATGTAATGGTTGCGGTATGTGACAGGAGGCTCCTTGGAAAAACGTTTTCTGAAGGCGGACTCAGAATCGAGGCATCAGAGCTATTTTACAAGGGCGACATGGCTTCAGAGGGGGCAGTAGCAGAGGCACTTAAAGAGGCAACCATTGCCAATCTATTGGGAGAAAAGGCAGTTAGTTGTGCGCTAAAAAATGGAGTTATTGTGAAGGAGAATATCATAACCATAGGCGACGTACCGCATGCCCAGGCAGTGAGGATGTGAAAATATGGCGTCTCCTCTTTTTTGTCCCAACTGTGGCCGCGCATCAGAGGGTGGGCTCTGTGCCCAGTGCTTTCTGGAGCGTTTCGCTCTGGTCGAGTGCCCCCTGCTAGAAATCAAGGTCTGCCCGACCTGCGGCTCTTGCTTCTGGAGAGGAAAATGGATGGAGTGCGACTCCCTTGACCTAGCAACTTCGCTTGTGAAAAGTCAAGTGACGATTAATCCCGTGGCTGAAGACGTACACATTACGTTTAAGCCTGAACTGCTGGATAAGGGTGCCGTAAAAGTGCACATCGACGTCAATGCCGTGGTGAAATGCGAGAACGTATCCAGGGAATATGACATTATGGTCAAAGCCAAAAAGGAATCGTGCGATAGGTGCAGCAGAATTGCCGGGAGTTACTATGCTGCCATTGTGCAGATCCGGGCAGAAGGGCGTTTTCCAACAGCGGAAGAAAGGTCAAAATCTAAAAAGATCGTGCAGGATGTAATCCGAAGAGCCCAGAAAAGTGACAGAATGGCGTTCATCTCGAATGTAAAAGAGTTGAAAGAGGGCATTGATATCTACGTTGGCTCCATTAAAATCGGCAAGCAGATATCCAAGAGGATTGTCAGTGAATTCGGCGGAGCATTCTCCGAGTCCGCAAAATTGGTTGGGCACAAGGATGGAAAAAACCAGTACAGGATTTCGTATGCGGTGCGCCTCAAATGATTGATCCTGCGTAAAACAACAACTCACCTATGCTTTACGAAACCTGTATATGCCCCCGCCACCAGCAAGATGATGCCAAGCCCAAGGGCGACATAACTTAAATCCTGAAGGACCGGCGGAGTTATCAATTCTGGGAAATCGACCAGATTTAAACTGCCCAGGAAAAAGCCGCCCAAGAACACGAATACCACTCCTACAAGAATCATGAGTGCAGATTTTAGTTTGGTAACGATGATACTCGACTTTTTCACATCTCTAATTTCCTTAGGCTTTTCTTGTATTCCTTGCTCTGGAGTTTTTCCCAGTGTTTTCTTGAGACGCTCTGCCTTGACTTCTCTAAACTGCTCCTTAAGTCGCTCCATCTTTATTTCTTCAAATTCCTGTCTAAGACGCTCGAGCTCTTCATCGGTCTTTGGCTGAATTTCCGTCATCTATACCACCATAATATGCCACTCTACTCATATCTAACTGCTTCGATAGGACTCATCATCGCTGCTTTTCTCGCTGGATATAGGCCAGATACAACCCCCACCAAAATCGCGACGAGTATGCTGCCGATCGCGACGGTTGGGGTTACGATGGCTGGCATATCCATTCCCATATATGCGCTGGCTATCGTACATATCGCCTTGGCAACGATAGTTCCCAATATACACCCTAATATGCCACCTATCAGGCTAATCATCCCCGCCTCCACCAAAAATAAGAACATGATGTTTCTGTTGGTAGCGCCGATCGCCTTCATGATTCCTATCTCATGTGTTCGCTCCATCACGGACATCAGCATGGTGTTCATGATGCCTATGCATCCCACGACGAGTGCGATAGATGCGATGCCGACCAGCACGACCTGGATAATCATGAAAACGGTTCCTATTTGTTCCATCATTGAGGACATCGACATCGCCTCGGTGAAACCCTCCAAGTTGTGGTTTTCATCTATCTTTTCTTCGATATCCTCGGCGATTTCTTCTGCCCGATCGATATCGCGTATCTTGACCATCATCATCGATACCTCATCCGTTCCCAAAACGTCTTGGGCAGATTTCGTCGTGAGAAATATGGTAGGGTCCAAGTCTGAGGAGGCGACCATACTAGCTTTTTCGAGGATGCCAACGACCACGAACTCTGACTCATTGATCGTTATGCGATCGTTGAGACCTATGTCATTTTTGAAGTACTCGTGCGCAACGTTGTACCCGATCATACATCCCTTGTAATCCCTCTCGCGTATCCATCGTCCCTCTTGGAACACAACGTACTCTTCATACCACTCCTCTAGGTCGCATGGGTCGGCACCCATTACCTGGACCGGCATGCGCTCGCCTCTGTATTCGACCTCGACCATTTTATACATTAGAGGTGTTACATCTTTGACGCCACTAATCCTTCTCACATCTTCAATGTCCCTTTCCGTGAAGGCACCCAGCTCGACATAACCTAACCCTGGGATTAGCTTCCCGGGCATGACAGATATAGTGTCAGCAAAGCTGACAAGTTCCTCTGTTATCGCGTACTGCATGCCATACCCTACTGCTATCAGTGAGATTATCGCCGCTATACCTACGGCTATACCCAAAAAGGTTAACAGGGAGCGGGTTTTGCGCTCCTTTATGTTCCTATATGCCAGGACAATGCCATCCATGCCGATCATTTTTCATCCCTCAGGATACCGTCCCTCATAGTAATAATTCTGTGCGCTCGCGCAGCAATTTCCGGGTCATGTGTCACGATGATGAGCGTCTCACCTTTGTCGTTTAGTTTCTCCAAGAAATCCATCATCACTTTGCCTGATTTTGTATCCAGATTACCAGTTGGCTCATCACCAAGAATTACTGGTGGATTATTGGCTAATGCCCGGGCAATAGCAACCCTTTGTTGCTCGCCTCCACTAAGTTCTGAAGGTTTGTGTCTCGCCCTTTCGAGCAAGCCCAGGGTCCCTAATAACTCCTTCGCTCGTTCAATCCTTTTTTCACGTGCAACTCCAGTGAACATCATCGGAAACGCGACGTTCTCCAACGCAGAGAGCGTATGAATCAAGTTGAACTGCTGGAAAATAAATCCGATTTTTTCGCGCCTAATTTTCGCCTGCCCGTCATCATTGAGCGTTGATGTGTCAGTGCCGTCGATAAAAACAGTGCCGCTTGTCGGGTGATCCAGGCAGCCTATCATGTTCAGTAAGGTTGACTTCCCAGAGCCGGAAGGTCCCTGTATGGCTACAAAGTCTCCCTTGTTTATCTCTAGGTTAACACTTCTGAGCACCGGTACCTCTATCTCGCCCATCCTGTAAGTTTTTGTCAGCTCAACGGTGCGAATCATTGTGCTCATATTTTAGCGCCTGCGCCGATATAGGTAGTATCCAACGGCTGATACAGCGATGATTACAATGATCGACAGGAGCGTTGATGGTAGTTCTACGGGAGTCTCAACGATGTCGATAGACACCGCATATGCTCCGGATTCATGAAATCCTCTGCCGTCTTTGTACGTCACTTTAAAGCCGATGTTATGAGTTCCAAACGTTAGGTCTGACGTGTCAACGTCAAAGTTAGCTGAAAATACGTCATCTGGCTCCATCGTGCCTATGAACGCCTCTGAGGGTGTAAAGCGCCCGTCTGTTATGGGAACGACACTGACACCCGTAATGTCGCTTGACCTTGCATTTACAACGTCCAACTCAATCCTGGCGGTATCGCCCTTTGCAATCGATGTTGGGTATTCGGCCAATATCAGTTTAACTCCAGAGCCTTCTCTTACATCTATAGAACACGTTAGACTTTCAGAATGGGGGTTATCGCCATTTTTGTAGGTTAGCACAAAGGTAACGTCTTTTTTACCTAGAGAAGTTGGATGTAAGGTAAACGTGGCAGTGGACTGCTCATCTGGCTTCATTGCACCCAAGAAAATCTCGGCAGGAGTGAACTCAATGCCATCTGCTGTTGGGGCTATGACCGTGCTGTTAATCGAATTCGGTCTTTTGTTTGCGATGGTTAGCTTCACCTTAGATGCATCGTCTTTCAAAATTACCGATGGTACATCAGATGCCGTAAGGGATACACTCGAGCTGTCTACTTTCACTGGTATCGGGTACTTGGCGCTTCTTCCACCCAGGACATCGATCCAGACCTCCGGGAAGTATGTATCCTCCTTGGCAGGAGCTTCTATTGTAAATGTGATTGTGATGCTCTGGCCAGGTCCAAGTTCGCCAACGTTTCTGTAGTTGCCGCTAAGAACGGTCAGCCCGTGGCCGAACAGGTATATACTCTGAATATCCGCGTTGATTGTTGTAGTAGTGGTTGTGGTAGTACCGCTCCCTCCTAGCGTGTATGTACTCGTGTCTACCTGTGTTGCTGTTGCCGCCGTATTTGTTATCGTGATCTTGATTGTGCCTATGTCACCCGGCATTAACACCTCTGGATTTATCTGATAGCCCGTGACCACAACGGTAGGGGTATCCGCAATCGCGATTGCTGGTATAAGAAGTGCTGCAACGAGCAAAATGCACAATATTCTACTTTTCATAGTTCTCCTCCTTTGAATCGGTTAAAAGCATCTAATTCTTCCATCATCCTAATTTTGCCTCGATTGTCGTTATCTTCTCCTTAATTTTCTTCAAACTTGCTTTAAGCGTCGCTTTTTCTTTAGGATTTAGGCTAGCGATATCACGCTCCACATTATCTAATACGACGATCGATTTATCCACAAGGTGCGATATTATCTCGCCTTTATCCACAAATCCCTCTAGAAATGCCCCCATCAACTGTGTGTGCTCTTGCATTTTTTTACTATCAAAATACCGAAACAGTATCTCTCGACCTTTTGCCGTTATCTTGTACTCTTTCTTGCCACCTATTGCCTTTGCAGACACACATCCTTTCTCGCTGAGCTGATTAAGCGCTGGGTACAGAGACCCTGGACTTGGTTTCCAAAGACCATTTGTCCTCGTTTTGACTTCCTCTGCCATTGCCGCCCCATACATATTCCTTTCAGAGAGTAATTTAAGCAGGCAGAATTTTAAAATACCTCTTGGAAGCGTATCCGGCGACAGGATGTCTTCGTGTATAATATCACATCCGATTATCTCATCCGATATTGTAACTTGCCCTCTTATAAATGTGATGCCTCGAGACTGGGCACTTTATATTGATTAATCCACCTCAGTCTTCTCAAATAAATATGCACCTATGCCGACCATAACAATACAAAAGCACAGCAATACCAGGAAGTCCACAAGCAAATTAAAATGCGAGATGCCGATCAAGCACCCCCTTAAGCCATCAACCCCGTAGGTTAAAGGATCGATGTAAGCCAAGGCGATTAACCATGTTGGCAACCCTTCCAGAGGGAACAAGGCACCAGATAGAAGGAAGATTGGCATTATCACGAAATTCATAATTAATGAGAATCCATGTATGTCCTTCATCCTGGATGCAATTGCTATGCCCAGACCTACAAAACCAGCGGAGATGAGAACCATAAACACCAGTGAGGAAAGAACCCCGAAAATTCCAACGATCTTACTTCCCATTCCAAGGGAGATTAGTAATATCAGGATTCCTTGGATCAGCGCCGTTGACACTCCGCCGAGAATTCTCCCCAAAACGATCGATACCCTGCTGACCGGTGTGACCATTATCTCTTTTAGAAAGCCAAACTCCCTATCCCAGAGGACGGAGATTCCAGCCGTCAAAGAGGCAAAGAGCAGAATCATTCCAATGACTCCTGGTGCAAGAAAGTCGATGTAATTGACGCCAGGAGGCATACCTGAAAACCTGACGTTCATAAAGCCGGTTCCGAGAAATGCGAGGAAGAAGAAAGGCATCGCTAACGAGCCGGCGATTCTGCTTTTCGCTCTGAAAAATCTTTTCATCTCCCTGAGCCACATCACGTAAATCGCCTCTAAGTTTATCAGTTGTGCCATCTTCGCCTCATCCTCTCCCTTACTTGATCTTTTACGCTGGTCTCCTCTTCCCTGATAGTCTTACCGACATAGTGCAAGAAAACGTCCTCCAGTGTGGGCTTGCGCAGACTCACTGACTGCACGACAACGCCTGCTTTCTGTGCAATATTCATGAGTTCAGGAATGCGTGTTTCCCCATTTTTTACGCTTAAATCCAGGAAACCGTCGTGTTCTTTCATCTTTTTTATCCACTTGAGTTTACCCAACATCGCGACGAAATTGTCTGCTGAATTGGAAATTTCTAAAGAGATGATGTCCACGCCGATCGAGTACTTCAGGTTTTTTGGCGCATCCAGGGCAACTATTTTTCCATAATCGATGATGGCAACCCTGTCGCAGAGGTAATCCGCCTCTTCTATGTAATGTGTTGTAAGGATTATCGTTATGTCCTCTTTTTTGTTTAGGTTTCTAATGTATTCCCAGATATGTCTCCTTGTCTGGGGATCCAAGCCCAGCGTCGGCTCATCTAAAAACAGAACCTCTGGATGATGCATCAATCCTCGCGCAATTTCCAATCTCCGTTTCATGCCTCCTGAATAATTTTCAACCAAGACGTTTGCCTTGTCCTTTAACTCAACCAAGTCCAAGACTTCACTCATTCTCTCCTTTCTCAACTCCCCATCCATGCCGTACATCCTGGCATGGAAGTCTAGGTTCTCCTTGCCAGTGAGCCTGTTGTCCAGACTGGGGTCCTGAAAGATGATGCCTATACATCGCCTCACTTTGTCTGGGTCCTTTGTTACATCATATCTGGAAACTTTAGCTGTGCCACTGGTTGGCATCAAAAGGGTTGCAAGCATTTTTATGAGCGTGGTCTTGCCGGCACCATTGGGCCCTAATAGGCCAAATAACTCTCCCTCCGCGATATTGATACTAACGTGGTCTACAGCCACTAAGCCGTCGAAAACTTTGGTCAAACCGTTAATCTCGATTGCATCCGCCATGCTTCCAACACTATAAAGGTCGCTAGGTATAAAACATTTCAATTGAATTGAAACAAGAGATGATAGAAACACAAGCCCACACCACACTTTCCGACCTCCTTGCTGGCAAACTCAGCAAAAAGGAGCTGAAACTCCTGCCTAAAGGGTGGCAGATTCTCGGCGATATCATAATCGTCAGCATCCCGCCCCGGTTGGAAATCAGGAAATGTGTGATTGGCGAAGCTCTTCTCAGATTTTATCCAAGATGCAAGGCCGTGTTGATGATTAAGAGGATTTCAGGCCCGTACAGGGAGCCTGATGTCGAGGTAATTGCTGGCAGTGGCACGGAAACAACCCATAAGGAGAATGGATGCAGATTTAAGCTGGATGCCTCCAAGATCATGTTCTCGCCTGGCAACCTGGACGAAAGAAAAAGGATGTCTAAGCTTGGCAAAGACGAGGTAATTGTAGATATGTTCGCCGGAATAGGATACTTCTCAATTCCCATGGCTGTCCATTCGAGACCGGAGAGAATCATCGCAATCGAGGTCAATCCCCTTGCATATCGCTATTTGTGTGAGAATGTTAAACTCAATAAAGTGGAAGATATTATCTCCCCTATACATGGAGATTGCGCCATAAAAACGCCAGTTGGCATTGCTGATAGGGCTATCATGGGCAATTTTGAGGCATCTCACTATCTGGCGCATGGAATAAACGCGCTTAAATCTGGTGGCATTCTTCACTATCACGAAACCACACCCGAAAAACTCGTTTTTAGTAGGCCGATTAAGAGGATTACAAGTGCTGCTAACGAACTGGGCAGAGCACTTAAGGTGCAAAGGTGCAGAAAAGTCAAGAAATACTCTCCTGGTGTCTGGCATGTTGTCGTTGATGCGCAAGTATTTTAGTTTCGGACCCAATGTATGATAAGATGGACCAATTAGAGACTATAATCGATAACGGGGAAAAAGAGAACGTAGAGTTCAAGGAATTCCTGAAAGAAGACGTGCATCTAAAGGATGATAGGCGCCAAGGCTTAGCCTGCCAGATGAAACACAGACTGATTATGGGGCACGGCACAGCCATATATGTACTCGGCGTAACTGATGGCGGGTCGCTAAATGGCATCTCGCGCCCTACGCTTGAGGAATCGTTATCCGTTTTAAACTGCATCGCCATAGAGGCGGGTGCAAAAGTCGCCGATTGCAAGGAATATACGGTTGATGGAGGATATGTCGCTCTTGCTACCATCAAGAGCCAGGTTGCGGCTAAAGAGCACATACTGGTTGGCACAGCAGGACATGTAGACCATGGAAAGAGCACGCTGATAGCCTCTTTGGTCACCGGGATGCAGGACGACGGCTCTGGCAAGACCAGGATATTTATGGATGTGCTTCCGCACGAAATCGAGAGGGGGTTGTCTGCGGATTTGTCCTATGGAGTATACGGCTTCTGCTCGGGCAAGACGATCAGGCTGAAGAATCCGCTGAGCAAGAAGGAAAAAGCAGGCGTCGTTGAATCTGCTGAAAAGCTAATTTCGTTTGTGGATACCGTTGGACATGAGCCGTGGCTAAGGACGACCATAAGGGGAATCGTCGGCCAGAAACTGGACTATGGGCTGATTGTGGTGGCGGCTGATGATGGCGTGACGCATGTTACGAGAGAGCATCTGGGAATCTTGCTTGCCATGGACCTGCCCACGATCGTTGCCATTACTAAAATTGATAGGGCAAACAAAGAGAGAGTAGCAGAGGTGGAAAGGCATATCTCAGATGTGCTGAAAACGGTCGGACGAATACCCTTGCGCATAAGGTCCAAATCCGATTTGCACATCCTCTCTAACAAATTGAACAAGTTGAGTGAGGGTATAATCGTGCCTGTCATAAGGACATCTGCCGTTACAAAGGAGGGTTTCGACATATTCGACCAGTTGCTGTTCCAGTTACCCAAACGGAATGCAGAGAATGCAAAACCGTTCCAGATGTATATAGATAAGGCATACCAGGTATCAGGCGTCGGAACGGTCGTGAGCGGTTCGATTAAACAAGGGGAGGTAAAAGTAGGCGACCAGTTGCAACTTGGTCCGACCTCAGATGGAGAGGCTATCTCTGTCAAGGCCCAATCCATCGAGATGCATTACTATAGAATCGACAAAGCCAGTGCGGGAGATATTGTGGGGATTGCACTCAAGGGTATTTCGCCAAAGGATATCAGAAGGGGCATGGTGCTTTGTGCTGACGATCTCAAAGCAGTTAGAGAATTCGAGGCAGAAATCCTGATATTGAATCATCCCACATGCATAAAGTGCGGCTATGAACCGGTTGTCCACATGGAAACCATAGCAGAGGCGGCCACATTCAAGCAGCTGGACCGCGATTACATGATGGCAGGGCAAACCGGACTGGTGAGAATGCGATTCAAGTTCTGTCCCTACCATGTACATGAAGGGCAGAAGTTCATCTTCAGAGAGGGCAAGAGCAAGGGGATTGGGCGCGTTGTAAGGGTTTTTGGATCATGATAGCCCATACGACTTCATCAAAATATCCGCATTTAACCTGCCGAAGCGGTATTCTTTACCAGAGTTAATCTCCTTTACGCGCACCTTCGCTGGCGCAAAGACGTTGGGGTCTATTTTGTAAAAGTCGCCGCCGGCATCCCTCAGGATATCGCAGAACGACCTTCCGTAATCCCTAGAGCATTCTGATGGCAACTGTTCGAATACATCATCAAATTCATCCACGGTTAAAACGACCGAGCCATAGTAGATTATGCTGTCATTGGCGGCGCCCATGATAGCCATTTCATCATCCTTCACGGGTGCAATCGGGGCAGCGCCGGAGGCATTCAAGATTTTGGTCGTATCATATCCAAGTTCATCCAGTTTATGCAGCGCCGTTTCCACGACCCTGCCAGAGATCTGAATCGAGCCGACCAGCGACGAAACTGGCGCAACCAATGCGATTAAATTTTCCGCCTTTATTCCACAATCCTCTGCGATATCCTCCATCACGTGCTCATCTGGCAATTTGCTGGCTTCCAGAGCAATGACGCCGTACTTACAATCATCTTTGTAGTGGATACACTCAAAAACATCTCTCGGTTTTCTGGCAAGTGCCCTCGCAGGTCCAGACCCCATCGCAACGTAATCGCCAATCTCGATTTTCCAGCCGGCTTTTTGAGAGCCCAAGCAGGCGATTGCAGCGTGTTCTGTCGCAACGTCGATAAATGAAAACGTTTTGCCTTTGATGGTACCATTTCGTATCGCAACTTCCCCTAATCCGCCCATGCATGCTTCTATGAACAAAATTCCTGCATCGCAACTGCCAGGCGCGTTGACGCCGCAGTCTATCACCATCGAGTTATTGGGAAGTTTGTGCACTCCAATCCTCAACTCATCTGCGCGAGCCAGCATTTTCTCCACAATTTTAAACGCACGCTCATTCACACTTATCATGGCATCATTCCAGAATCGCGCTCACGTTATCCCAGTCATGCTCGTATATGTGCGCTGAGATACTATGACTCGTTATAGTTCCGGGTTTTGCACCAATGCGCTTTGCCACATATTCTAACAACTTTGCCAGCGCATACCAGTTGTTGGGCGCAGCGCCATAGAAATCGTGCGACCTGAATACCGTAGTAAGATTTAACGAATCCCTGAGCTTAAAATCGACCAGCATCATGCACGGCACTTCGTTTGACGTCGTGTCCTTCGAAGGCATCCAAGTAATACATATCACCCTTCTGGAATTCGGCACCTCCTTGAGCTTGCGCACCGCATACTCAATCTGGTCTATTCCGTTCCAGTCGCGCAGTCTCTGCCCGTACGTGTACGTAAAGTCCTGAACGTTTTTGCCTGTAACGAATTGCTTGGCGTATTCATCCAGCCGCTCTTCGTTCCAGGGGCTGTCCTTCGGAATCATGTCCTTATACGGGTTCTTGATGACGATGACCAGATTCAGCAGCTCTTTGGTCTTGCTGCCCCTCTCGTCCTTCAGCATGTCTCCGTGATACCATATTAAATCCAAGCCGCGATACCACCCATCGCTGATTGTAGATGCCCTTATAAACCTTCCAACCGTCATTTTATCTCCTTCTCCACATTTTTTGCCGCCTTCACCATATTGGATAACTTTGCAAACGCTGCCTCTCGCGTCAAATTTCTCAGTCCGCAATCAGGGTCAATCCATATATTGTCAGCATCTAACTTTTCAACCGCTTTCCATATTCTTTTTTCTATTACCTCGATTGGCTCAACTTTGGCATCGTTTGAGTCAACGCATCCATATCCAACTTTAATTCCATGCGCTTCGATTGCTTCGCGCTCTATAGCGCCAAGATTATCCACCCTCGTAAACTCGTGGTCCAACACACTTACATTTAACTCAAGGAGTTTTTGGAATATGTCGCGTACATCACCACACACGTGAACAACAGGCGTCTTTACGCCTTCTATCATTTTGTTCACGGCCTGTATTCCGGTTTCCAGGTCCACTCCAACCGAGAAAACCGGCTCATCAACCTGAATGACTTCCGCTCCTGCTTTTATCAGCGCCCGCATCTCCATTGCCTGCGCATCAGCAATATCATAAATCAGCTCCGGGTCATCGTTGGACTTATAAGGTGCCCCTTCGTTGACAACACTGGCATACGCCAGTGTAGACGGTCCCGTGACAATGCCCTTCACCTCGCGTTTCGCAATGTCCCTTGCAAAAATATAATCATCTACAGTCGTTGGCTTTTCTGGAGGTGTAATCCTGTCCACTATAATCGGGCGCCCAGCCCGGACCTTAAATCCTGGAATATTTCTTGCAAACAGCGTGACAAAATCAGCCCTGACCTGTCCATCTGAAACCAACTGGATGCCTGCATTGACCTGATCTTTCACTGCCCCTTCTATTGCTGACCTGAATGGGTCTCTTTCGCCCTTTATCAATGCATAGACGTCACCGATATCTGGCTTGGCAGGATAGCTCCCTACAACCGTTGTGACAAAACTTGTCATATGCGTTGCATCCTCCTTCTTGCATCCATAATACATTTGCCACCTGCCACACCACCCAGAGGATTCTTCGGCGTGCCCAAAGAATGCAGGCATCTGGCAAGCACGGCAGCCCCCCTCGCCAATCCATCATCTACGAAGACCAATTCCCGATCGCCCAGTTTTTCTTGAATCAGTGCCGGTTTTGTACCGGTAATTGCCCCCCTGCCCGTGAGCCCGATAGCACCATCCAATCCATGATTCCACGTAACTTCCAAGAGTTTCTTCACCAACTCTGCAGCAGTTAAATCTATCAGTCCCATAACCTTTGTTTTGCCACCTTCCTTTAGTAGCTCGGTACTGATCTTGCTTAATTCATTCAAACGACTTCCATTTTCTCCGACATCCACCCCTATTAAGACAACACCTGATTCCTTCAATCCCTTGTGATTTACTGGAACGGTGCCGAATCTCCTTTCAGTGGCCACCCTCTTGATTTTGATCAGTTTCATCGCATCTGCCACGTAACTCTCTGGCACGTTAGTATCCGAAGTACCGGTTAACTGGAGCGCTGTCTCCGTGACAGGTTGAGCCAGTGCATCGAATATCGCACCTGCCAGTCCACAATAACTTCCAACCACATTCGCATACGGTAATTTGCCATCCGTTATCCTGCCCGATAAAGTCGTTCCAAAATCGAGTCCAACACATGGATTTCTAAAATCGATGGAAGTCCACTTAGCGCCTTCTTTAATCCCTGCCAAAACCAACTCACCCTCCATCTCATTTGCCACGATTGGCGTCTTGATACAACTCACGCTGGCGACCGTATTATCAAAAATCACAGCATCCATAAATGAATGTCTTTGTAATGCCGTAGGCAAATTTGACTTGTTCATGGCACCGGTCATCTTGCGCGGTGGGATTCCTGCCGCTAGACAGCCATCGGCTAGCGCTTTAATAATTCCACCCACCTCTTCTGGCGTTTCAAACCCTGCTACCACTCCGGTTGACCGCACAACAAAATCCAGGTCGTCAACGCTAATCTTTGCCTTAGTCAGGGACCGAAGTAGGGTCTTTTTGGTTGCTTCTGCCACCGCTTCGCGAGATAATGGCTGGCCCCTCACTGTCAGCCCGAATACATATTCATCATCTTTTGGTGGGCGAATAGTCGCTGTTAATTCCACGGTTTTATCCAGAAAATAGGTTCGCCCCTCTTTTAGGTCGGTAGCAGTCAGTATACATTTGGTCGTCGTGTTACCGAGCTCGATGGATGCGACTACATATACACTATCTTTCAGCGCAAATGATGCGTCCACGAACTTGCTTTTTGCGATCTCCACCAATTTTCGCCCCACCATACAAAACAATACTATGATTGATTATACTTAATGCCCTCTTATGTTAGCCTTTATAAAACTTGTAAGGTTCATACAAAATCGGTAAATTTAAGATATTCCCAATATAAACACTCAATTAATTATGGATTCCTATATGCCCCAATTGTATGACCTTGAGTCCCAAAAAGAGGAAGCACTCAGGAAACTGAAAAAGGAGTTGGGTGAGTGGATGGCAGCTGAATATTACACACCTCACCAAGCCTCCTGATTAGAGGTATGAATGTTTGAAATCGCAGGAATATGTGCTATCTGTGGAAGTGTTGCGAAAAAAATGCGCACATGCTCCCTGTGCGGGAATATTGTCTGCAGCAATTGTATTTCAGAAGGAGTTTGCGTAATTTGTGCGCGAAAGCGCTCTTTCAAATCACTGGAGTGATGCTGGCACTCATTCTTTGGTTTCCATCGCTGCAAAATACTTGGAAGAGATTACATTCTTTATCGATTCGAACAGCAGTGCCTTAGATTTTGTGGCATCTTTCTCCCCTTGAAGAACGGTTTCGAACACACCCAGTGGTATTTCAACAGAGGCATATACCGGCGTCCCCCTGGCGTCTCCCCATACGCCAAATACCTTCTCTAACATATTTCTCATATTGGCCTCGATATTTTCGGATTTTGCATAAATATAGATGCTCGTCTTGCCAATCGCAAATGTCAGCACCGTTAAAATGCCCTCTAAGTCCAGCAAATAATCACAGACCGTTGACAATGTACTTGGATCTTTTGCATATCCCACACTCGTCACGAGATGCGTATCCTTTATCATCCTATTTTTGATGGCTTCCGCCAAATCTGCAAATGTCTCTGATTTTACGGATGGATGCTCCAATCTCGTTAACAAACCTATATCTGCATCAGGAAAAATCTGGAGGTATGCCTTTAGGTCAAATTCATACAGGTTGGTTATTAAGCCCCTCGTCGCACCTCTAATCGCATATAAAAGTTGAGCAGCTAGCTGTTTGTCAACTGTGATGTTAAGTCGCATTAAGTACTCAATGAGTATACTTGATGTCGTTCCCACATCAGACCTGATGTCCTTTAATTCTGCTTTTATATCCCGGGTATCGCCCCCATAATGTGTGATTATAATTGAAGGTGGACGCGTGATATGTTTCAACTGGCTTGGTACAGCACCTACAAAAGCCAGTTTCATACCGTTGATGTCGGCGGCGCTCTGAAGTACGTTGAGGTCCTCCTCCATTAAATTAAAGAGGGTTTTGTTCTGAATGTCTCCCCTATAAAATATCTTGGCGCCTGTGTGGAAGTGTTCTGCTATGCTCTTGAGTGCCAAAGCGCTGGCCAGAGAATCTGGTGAAGGGTCGTCGCATATGACGATGGCTAATCCTTTGTCTTCGCAGGATTGTATCAGCTTCTTCAGTTTCCTGGTAAGCATCTTTTTACTTATGCTGGGAATGTTTACCACCTTGGAATATCTTGTAACTCATATGGCCTTAAATATGTAACGCGCAATTCATACCAACTTGTTTATTGGATGGTCTTCTCCTGGGATGACGTCAAAATCTGCTACCGCCTCGGCTATCATGATGTCAGTCATTGCAGCCATTGGAAATACATACGGCGCGTTCTCAATTGGGCCATATAAAATAAAGTCGCCAGCAGCCATCTGCTGCAATCCTATCGAGCCAACATCGCATGCTTTGAAGATTAGGTCATTCTCTTTCTTCTTGTTTTTCAGCCAATTCCAAGAGGAAGGAGCGTTGTGAATCCCTGAGCCGGCAGGGAAGCCCCACTTGGCCTTCGCCACCAATGTCATTCTCAGCGCAATGCCAGCACCGTTGCCCATCGGCGTGATGCTTGGGTCTATCAAAATTTTCGAGATCCCACAATCCTCTGCAATCTGGAGCAATCCCTTCTCGGTGACGCTGGCACCATTTTCCAGGAGAGCGATGCGCCCCTCCAAGGACGAATCCATCGCGTTAAAGCCCATGACAATCGATGCATCTACATCTGAATGTGTTAATGCCTCAATTTCATCATCGGTGATGCCCATGTTAATCGAGTTGTTGATCGCCCTGTCTGCAAGTCCCACTTCTGTTGCATGCTTTACCCCTTCCATTCTAACACGCGCTTCCGTCGAATCAATCAGGAAGGGGGCCTCCGTAATCTCGCTGACAAAGTCGATGTACTTTTTAATACCAACCTCGCTGGACCCGAAAATGTGAACCATGGAAGGATTTCCTGTTTCGTCTGCACAAGAAGATTGTTTATTGATGAGGATTTCTGCCTTCTTTTTATTGAAGAGACCTTTACTCTCATCTTCGACGATCTTATGATTGGGATAAAATATAGTGCCAGCCAAGACAGTGGCTAGCTCACCTGGTTGGCCGCCAATTTTCACCCCTGCAATATTTACTATTTTCTGCTCTGTTTGAAACCTGAACATTATGGTACCTCACGCAATGATGCCGCTACTGGTATCCAATGATACATCCTTTGATATCACGACATCTCCTGTGCCGTTTATCTCCAATCTCTCCCTTTTCCTCTTCTTTTTCCCTGCCTGAACGACCATGGGGGGCTCTGAAAATACATTGCCCTTGTTGTGATATTCTTCTATAATCTGTAATATCTTCCCCTTGTCAGTTTCACCAGTTCTATCAATGAGCTGGACCTGGGCTTGAAACCTTTTAACGACAGCCTCAGAGATATTCTCAATGAAGGGGATTGCCCCTTCTGAACCAATAATTCTTCCGTTGCCATCGATACCATTAGCGTGAATTGCCCTTAACGTATTGCCACTCATATGCCCTCTGGATTCTTCCCCGCAAACCAATATAAACCGTATGTTTGGATTTGACACTACATTTGCCATGATTTTTTCTATTCCAAGATTCTCGGTATGGCAGGGGCCAATGAGAGCAACTTTCTTCATGTACTCTGATGCAAGCTCAAAATGGCTTGCAAGCGTAACCACGCAAATTCTGGATTTGCCATTTCCAACTTGATAATCGCCCTTCACAACTGGCCAATCACTCATGCAACTCATTATGATGACGAACCTTAATTTACTTATGGATTGCGTACCGTATATGCAATGATGCAAGTTGAATGGACCGAAAAATACCGCCCAAAAACACTGAGTGAAGTGACTGGAAATAGTAAAGCTATTGCCGAACTAAAAAAATGGGCGGAAGAATGGGAAAAGGATAAAAAAGCCGCAATTCTATATGGTCCGCCTGGCATTGGCAAGACCTCTGCTGTCTACGCGCTCGCCAACGATATGAAATGGGATGCCATCGAGCTCAACGCCAGCGATCAACGTACGGCGGATATCATCAAGAAGGTAGCAGGTACGGCAGCCATTACCGGCACTTTTGAAGGTACGAAGGGCAGAAGGTTAATCATCCTGGATGAAGCGGACAACATTCACGGTAATGCAGATAGAGGTGGCACTAGGGCAATTTGCGAGGTGATAAAAAATGCAAATCAGCCCATCCTGCTGATAGCAAACGAATATTATGATATGTCCAAGGCGCTCAGGGGTTTGTGCAAGTCCATTCAGTTTAAGGCCGTCCAGAGCAAGACAGTCGTTCCCTTGTTAGGAAAGATATGCCGTCAAGAAGGCATCGATTGTGATATTAATACGTTGGAGGCCATTGCAACCAATGCGCCAGATTTCAGGTCTGCAATTAACGACTTGCAGGCGCTTTCGCAGGGCAGGAAGAATGTCACCATTGATGACATATCGGTTGGCATACGTGACACCAAGGAGTCGATTTTCAAGGTTCTGGCCAAAATATTTAAGGATAGTACTCCAAAAGAGGCGCGGTCAGCTGTGTATACCCTAGACGAAAGCCCAGAGGATTTTATTCACTGGTTGGACGAAAATCTGCCCAAGGAGTATGAAGGCAAGGACCTTGCTGACGGCTTTGAGTGTTTGTCCAGAGCCGATGTATTCCTTGGCAGAGTTAAGCGCCGACAAAATTACGGCATGTGGCGTTATGCCAATGATATGATGGTGAATGGGATTCAAGCCGCTAAATCACAGGCACACTATAAATTCGTACCTTACCAGCCACCTTCAACATGGCGGAAACTGGGACGAGCAAAATCGGCAAGGGCGATACGGGATTCTGTGGCAGCCAAGATAGGAAAGCACTGCCACGTGTCGCAGCGCTATGCCCGCTCTGACCTGATTTCATTTTTTAAGATACTCTTCAGGGACGTTGAGCATGCTGCCCGGATTTCTGCACTACTGGACCTGAAACCGGAGGAAATAGCCTTCCTGCTGGACACCAAATCTGATAATGAAAGCGTGAAAAAGGTTTTCGACGCTGCTGGAATACGGGTAGAAGAGGGGCGTTCTAAATACCTCAACGCCCCATAGCATCCCTCATATCTTTAAGCACTTCTGCCGTGGTGCCGTAGAAGAGGCGCTTATCTTGAAGTTCTCTCCTCGCTCTCGCTTTAGCATATTCTTCTTCTCTAAATGAAATTCCAGTGTAATTGACCTTTCTAAGTATCAGGCCAAAAGGAGGGGCGGGCTCTATGCCCTCTTTATACTTATCTGGCTCCAGCATGTTTCTTAGCCATTCTTCATCCCTTGCGCCAGCACCCACCATGCTCAATCCAGTTATGATCTTTCGCACCATATGCTGCGCAAAACTATTGGCAACGATATCCAGTATTATGAACGGTCCGACTACCCTGATTTCGATGCGTTTTACGGTGCGCTTTGTGCTTTTATCTTCATCCATCGTTGCAAAATTCGCAAAGTCATGTGTGCCCAGTAACAACTCGGACGCATGCCTCATCTTGGAAATTTCCAGCCCTTTGCCATACAGGATGTACCTATACTCCCGGCTAATCGCCTTTCGTCTCGGGTCAAATGTCCCTGAGACCTTCGCCCTTGCCCACACCCATATATCATCTGGCAGCTCACTATTTATGATTCTGGGCGTTACCAGATTGGACGTTGTATTAAACGCGACCACCTGTTCCAGCGCATGAACCCCTCTGTCTGTCCTCCCTGAAGCCGAATATTTTGCCTTTTTTGGATTGTTAACAATTCCCAACTTTTTCAGCGCTTTGAACAACGTTCCCTCAATAGTTGGAACGTCTGGCTGGACCTGAAAGCCATGGTACCTATCTCCTAAATATGCCAATTTAAGTGCAACCCGCAATTACACGCCTCCAATTCACACTCATCCCTACTTTTATCTATACCTTTTCCATAATTGCCGTAAAGTATTAACGTTTGTATGATATGTATGAGAGGGCGCAGAATGAAAGCGGTACTAGGACTTGAAGATGGAACGGTCATCAAGGGAAAAGGTTTTGGTGCAGAGGGGGTTGCCCTCGGAGAGCTTGTTTTTGCAACGTCTTTTACTGGATATGAAGAAGCGCTGACAGATCCATCATATAACGGCCAGATTCTGATGATGACATATCCGCTCATCGGAAACTACGGCGTCAGTTATGAGAATTTTCAATCCGAGGGGATAAAAACCGAAGGTTTTGTTGTAAGAGAGATTTGCGATCATCCGTCGCACCCTAAATCGAAGAGTACGCTTCACGAATTCTTAGAAAAGGAGGGCATCCCAGGTATCTGTGATGTGGACACGAGGATGCTTACGATACTTACGCGAGAGAAAGGAACAATGAGGGCGGCATTAATCACAGGAGATGATGATGGCGATAGGGCAGTTCAGCTTGCTAAAGAGCAAAAACCCATCTCTGAACTGGACTTGATTTCTAAAGTGACATGTGCTGAGCCGTATCAAATCAAAGGGCGCGGAAAGCGGTTTGTCGTGATGGACCTAGGAGTCAAGCAAAGTATTCTATCCGGTTTGAGCCAGAGAGATGTCGATATCGTTGTCGTTCCGGCTGATGCCACCCTACAACAGATTCAAGAGTACGAGCCAGATGCGTTGCTGTTATCCAATGGCCCAGGGGATCCCATGCAGGCAAAGAATGCCATCTCTATCGCGAATGACCTTGTCGGCAAAATTCCGATATTTGGCATTGGTTTGGGCCATCAGGTTATAGCGCTCGCCCTTGGTGCCAAGACATACAAACTCAAGTTTGGCCATAGAGGTGCGAATCAGCCTGTAAAAGATGTCGATACTGGAAAGATATATATTACTTCTCAAAATCACGGGTTTGCTGTGGATTCGGACTCATTGAATGATACCGAGCTGCGTGTCACACAGGTAAATGTGAATGATAGCACAGTTGAGGGGCTAAGACACACATCTCTACCGATTATGAGCGCTCAATACTATCCAGAAGTAGTGCCAAGCCCAAGGGACGTGGAATTCTCATTTGATGCTTTTATGAAAATTATCGGGGGATGCGGTGCCTAAGCGTCCGGACATCAAGAAAGTCCTAATAATTGGCTCAGGCCCCATCCAGATTGGACAGGCAGCAGAGTTCGACTTTTCCGGTACGCAGGCATGCAAGGCGCTTCGAGAAGAGGGCGTAAGCGTCGTGCTCGTCAATTCAAATCCTGCAACCATTATGACAGATCCTGAGACGGCGGATACAATCTACATCGAGCCTTTACGTGCTGAAATCGTCGCAGAAATAATCGCGAAGGAACGGCCAGACGGTGTTCTTGCGGGAATGGGTGGCCAGACAGGTTTAAACATTACCTCTGAACTTGCTGAAAAAGGCGTTCTTGACAGATATGATGTCAAGGTTTTGGGCACGCCACTGGAAGCAATTTATGATACCGAGGATAGGGACCGGTTCAAGCATGCGATGGAGCGCATTGGCGAGAAAGTTCCAAGAAGCAGGGCAGTTTTGTCAATAGAAGAAGCAATAGACATTGCGAGAGAATTAGGGCTCCCCGTGATTGTCAGGCCCGCTTATACATTGGGCGGATATGGGAGCGGGATTGCCAGGACCGAAGACGAGTTACGGGATATTGTGGAAAAGGGGCTAAAGCGCTCCAGAATTCATCAAGTGCTGATAGAGGAGAGTGTGCTTGGCTGGAAGGAAATCGAGTACGAGGTGATGAGGGATGCAAAGGACACATGCATCACGGTGTGCAGCATGGAGAACGTCGACCCTATGGGCATTCATACCGGCGAGTCCATCGTCGTAGCACCTGTGCAAACCCTCACCGATACTGAGCACCAGATGTTGCGGAGCGCTGCCATCAAGATTATCAGAGCGTTAGGCATCGAGGGAGGATGCAACGTCCAATTTGCGCTCCGGGACGATGAGTACAGAGTCATTGAAGTCAACCCAAGGGTTTCGCGCTCGTCAGCACTTGCCTCCAAGGCTACGGGATACCCCATCGCGAGAGTGGCTGCGAAGATAGCGATTGGCTTGGAGCTAGACGAAATACCAAACGACGTGACCAAGGAAACTCCCGCATCGTTTGAGCCAACCATAGACTATACCGTACTCAAGATACCAAGATGGCCCTTCGACAAGTTCGTCACCGCGGACAGGACGCTCACGACAGCCATGAAGAGCACTGGTGAGGTGATGGCAATTGGCAGAACTCTCGAGGAATCGTTACAGAAGGCCGTGCGCTCGCTGGATATAGATATGCAATTAGGAGATGGTCAGTGGAACGAGGAAGAAATAAGAGCACTGCTCCAGAAACCAACCGATGAACGTTTGTTCGTCATATATTATGCGCTGCGACATGGATTTAGCGTTGAGGAGATTGCCAGGCTGTCAAAGATTGACCCGTTATTCATCACGAAGCTCAAGAACATCATCGACATGGAGGACGTGTTGAAGAAGGATTTATCCACCGAGACGTTGCGTATAGCCAAACGCATGGGCTTTACTGATGCACGAATTGCAGAACTAACGGGAAGAAAACGCGAGGAAATCAACGACCTGCGCAGAAAATCCAAGATAAAGACTACCTATAAACTGGTCGATACCTGCGCCGCGGAATTTGAGGCAAAGACACCTTACTACTACTCGGCATACGAAACACAATGCGAGGTGGTGCCGTCTGATAAAAAAAAGGTGTTAATTATAGGTGCAGGCCCTATCCGCATCGGGCAAGGCATCGAGTTTGACTATTGCACCGTACATGCTGTTCTGGCTCTCAGGGAAGAGGGCATCGAAACCCACATTATCAACAATAACCCGGAGACGGTATCCACGGACTACGACACGTCTGATAAACTCTTCTTTGAACCGCTTACGCTGGAAGATGTGATGAACGTAATCGAGGCTGAGCATCCGTATGGAGTGATGGTCCAGTTCGGCGGCCAGACATCGGTGAATCTTGCTGTTCCACTGGAGCAGGAACTGAAGCGCCGGCCCGATTTAAAAACGGTAATTCTCGGCACTTCTCCCGCCTCAATGGATATTGCAGAGGATAGAGATTTGTTCAGCAAACTGCTCAAGAAATTGAACATTCCACAACCTGACAGCGACAGTGCCACTGCCTTAGATGATGCAAAAGAAATCGCCAAGCGGATAGGTTATCCTGTGCTGGTTCGCCCGTCATATGTCCTAGGCGGCAGGGCGATGGAAATCGTATACGATGAGGGGGACATAGAACGATACATGCGCGAAGCCGTTAGGGTGTCGCATGAGCATCCGGTGCTGGTGGACCACTTTTTACAGAACGCAGTTGAGATAGATGTAGATGCCGTTTCAGACGGAAAAGACGTGTTGATTGGCGCCATAATGGAGCATATTGAAGAAGCAGGCATACATTCTGGCGATTCTGCCTGCGTGATTCCACCTCAATCACTTAGTGAACAAACGCTGCAAACCGTACGAGATTATGTTAAGCAGATTACACTGGCGTTAGAAGTCAAGGGCTTAATCAACATCCAAATGGCTGTGAAGGATGACGTGGTGTACGTTCTCGAGGCAAACCCCAGATCAAGCAGGACGATTCCATACGTAGCCAAGGCAACCGGTGTTCCGCTGGCGAAGATCGCTGCCAAGGTGATGATAGGGCATGCGCTCAAGGAGCTGGGCTTCGCTGAAGAGCAGAAAATCAAACAAGTTTCCGTCAAAGAGGTTGTACTTCCATTCGACAAACTGCCAGGCGCAGATCCAATATTGGGCCCAGAGATGAGAAGTACAGGCGAGGTCATGGGTATCGATTACGACTTCGCCAGGGCATTCTTCAAGGCAGAGCTGAGTGCAGACAATCCGCTTCCAACAAAAGGGACGGTGTTCATCTCCGGCAGAGACGAGGACAAACCTGCATTGGTGGAGATTGCCAAGAAAATGCAAGACATTGGCCTTACGTTGATTGGCACTGCAGGAACAGCGCACTACCTAACTGAGCGGGGCGTTAAGATAGATGTCATCCAGAAGATACACGAGGGCAGCCCAAATGTAACAGATATGATGAGAAAAGGGGGCATAAATCTAGTTATCAACACGCCAACCTCCAAAGCAGCCCTCAAGGATGGCCATGAAATCAGGCGTGCAGCCGTGGATTACAATATCCCATACATCACGACAATACAGGCAGCAAGGGCGGCAGCAAACGCAATAGTTGCTATTAAAAAAGGGAAAACTACGATCAAATCGATACACGAGTATCACCGTGAGTTATTTAATCGATAAACTCGCAGGGGAATTGAGAATGAAGAAAGTAGTGTTATCCTATTCTGGCGGTTTAGATACTTCGGTTTGCATCCCCCTGCTGAGAGAGCACTATGGCTTTGACAGTGTAGTTACGGTGACCACCGATGTAGGGCAGCCAGACCTAAAAGAAGCGGAAAAGAAGGGGAAAAAGTTTAGTGACAAGCACTACACCATCGACGCTAAAGACGAGTTCGTGCGTGACTACATTTTTTCAGCCATCAAGGCGAATGGCAATTACGAAGGATATGTCCTTGGTACCGCACTTGCTCGCCCGCTGATTGCAAAGAAAACCGTTGAGATCGCGCTTAAGGAGAAGGCAGACGCCCTCGCACATGGCTGCACTGGAAAGGGAAATGATCAATTCCGCTTTGAGGCTGTGTTTAGGACTACGAACATGGATGTCATCGCCCCTATGCGGGATTTGAATCTAACGCGGGAAGAGGGGATCGAGTATGCAAGGGTACATGATATCCCGGTCTCAGTCACAAAGGCGAAACCATGGAGCGTGGATGAGAATCTCTGGAGCAGGAGCATTGAAGGCGGCAAACTTGAAGACCCTGGGTATGTGCCACCCGAAGAGATATTTCAATGGACTGCGCCACTGGAAAAAACACTCAATTCACCTACAATTATGGAGATTGGATTCGAAAGAGGCGTTCCTGTCGCTTTAAATGGCAAAAGGATGGATGGCGTGGCTCTAATTCAGAGGTTGAATGAAATTGGCGGCAAGCATGGTGTGGGTAGAACTGACATTATCGAAGACAGGATTCTCGGTCTGAAGGCGAGGGAAAATTACGAGCATCCGGCTGCAACGATCCTGCTTACGGCGCATAAAGACCTGGAGCAATTAGTCTTGACGCGCGATGAAATCAAATTTAAGATGCTGGTAGATGCTAAATGGGCTGAGCTGGCATATCACGGCCTGGTAGATGACCCCTTGTTTACTGACCTTAGCACGCTCATCAACAAGACACAAGAACGAGTAACCGGAGAGGTTAAAGTGCAGCTCTTCAAGGGCAACGCAAGAGTGGTTGCCAGAAAGTCCCAAAAGGCATTATACTCAAAAGAGCTCGTATCCTTTGATGCCAAGATGCCTGATTCGAAAACAGCAAAAGAATATGCAAAGTTTTACGGACTTCAAGCGCGCCTTTTTAAGAAAATGTGATGTGCTACCCATCATCTTTATAACTGTCATTGCCGACCATGGCAGCGCTTATTGAATCCAGACCATCAATCCACTCAGCAAGGCATCCCGGCGACAATTCCTTGTTGAACTCAAATGGCTGGCCAGCAACTATCTTCGCCCCCACCTGGCTGATTAATCCCAGCGCAGTCGCCTCATCTCCTCTTTTTTCTGCCTCTGCCGCCCTCTCAATCAAATCATCAATGGCCCCCGGCTCATACTTGCCCTCGATGTAGCATTGACACGAGCTGAAAACAGCAACTAATGATGACTGAATCGACTGAATCATCATGTCGATGTCCTCGCTGATGGATTCTGCTCTGGCAAGAGTTATTCTTTCCATGTACTTAATGGCACCCAGCGCTTCCTCTGTGGAGAGCTTTTCTTTTTCAAACTTGTTCACGATTTTTAGGCATGCCAGTACAACATCCTCCTCCATATTGACGAAGATGGTGGTATCTGGCGCATTCTTGGAGTCAGCAAGGCTGAAGCCGCTCTCCCTTGCCCGTTTGACCCAGTTATTCCAGCGCTCCTCGGTGTAATATTCGATTTGTTCCGCCATTGTATCCCAATTAAATTATACCCCTATCGCATTAAAACATTTACGATAGGAGAAGTGCATTTGCTACGCTAAAGGGCATTCAGAAACGTCTCTCTCCACAGTCTGGCTTTCTGCACAATTTCAGATGGAAGTCGCGAATCCACGCTTCTGTCGATTCTTTTTCCAGCATGCGGGCGCGAGGTGCTCGAATTAGGACCTATATCCCCCCTGACGATATGCTCCAGTTCGTGCGCAAAAACCTCGATTAAAACCTCCACGGGAGGATTATGCGCCAAAACTCTGGAGTTGAAGAATATCACCCATTTCCGTTCGCCCCTGACATCGGTTAGCGTGTGAACCCTCCCAAAGACGACCCTGCGCTTCGTCATGGTCATTTTTAGTGTATCGACGGAAATCTTGCGATTGCGCAACTCGGGATAAAAATCCAACGCAGTCTGGAATGCGGATTGTAAATTATTTATCACAATAGTCAGTATGATATGAATGATATAAAAGTTGGTGATTTTGTGGAAACGTATGACGTGATAATTATCGGTACCGGCCCGGCCGGATTGACTGCTGGGATGTACTGTGCACGGGCAAATTTGAACACGCTGATCCTCGGTGATGTGTACGACTCACAGCTTGCCAAGGCGGGGCTGGTCGAAAATTATCCTGGATTTCCAGAAGGCATTCAGGGCATTGAGTTAGCCGAAAGGATGAGCCAACAGGCTACGAAATATGGTGCGCTCATCAAGCCCACTGCCGCAAAGCGGATTAAGAAAGATGAGGTGTTTTCCGTCACGACAGTTGATGGCGTGGTCAATGGTAGATCAGTGATATTGTGCATGGGCGCGCGCCATAGGGAGCCAGATATTCCAGGGGCAAAAGAGTTTCAGGGCAAGGGTGTATCCTACTGCGCCATATGCGACGGTGCACTCTTCAAAGGCAAAGACGTGGTAGTAATCGGATACGGAAACGGCGCAGCAAAGGCAGCACTGTACCTTTCCGGCATATGCAACAAGGTGGCAGTGCTTTGTGTTTATGATTCGCTTAAGTGCGAATCTGTGTACCTCCAGCGCCTGGAGGAAGCAAAGAACGTAGATATATTGTATAACGCCTCTATCGAGTCCATAAAGGGCAAAACCGTCGTAGAAGAAGTGCAATTTAGCACCAATGGCAAATCTAAAACGCTGCCCGTAGACGCAGTTTTTATCGAGTATGGCACCATGCCAAATTCCGTTCTTGCCACAGACCTTGGCTTAGAATTGACGAAAAATGGCTTTATTGTCGCTAACAGGCGCCTGGAAACAAATGTCGCAGGAGTTTTTGCCGCCGGAGACATCACAGGGGGGCGAAGGCAGATAGCAACCGCCGTGGGAGAAGGCTCTTCGGCCGGAATCAGTGCGATAGGCTACATTAAAAAGTCCCGCACCGTTAACTTAAAATGATGTTTGGATACATATTAACATCACAGATAATATCATAGCCGATTCGGACAAATGAATCTCTTTGCAAATTGGGCCGGCTGTGTGTTTTTATTTTGATGGGGGAAGAAATGGCAGAAATTCGGCAGGATGTGTTGGACAATATAATGCGATGCGCCTTTGCTATTGCGGGCTTTAACATAGAGCAGGACATGAATTTGAAACTTGGTTATGCCCAGCAGGTGAACAAGGAATACCATACCTTGAGAAACAAGATGAAGGCAGGAAATTTGAGCGCCGAGGAGGCCAGGGCAGCAGTTGAACTGCTCAAGCCAGAGGTTATGAATACAGTAACCAACAGGCAGGATTTAAGCGATGAAATGGCTGAGAAATTGACGGCAAAAATTCCATCTACACTCGACCAGGTTGCCAATCTCCTTGCAGACGAGCGGGAATTAGACATCCAGATACGCATGACATTTGAACGCCATGAAGAGAGTCCCTCCGCTTAACCGCTTTTTATAACCTCGACGAGGTCTTTGAACACATTATGCACTTGGCAAGTGAATATCAAATCGAAGACGAGAGCGATTATACCGGACAAAAAGATGGCATCAACAAGCCCCGCCCCGCCAATAGAGATAAATACCGGCTCGGTTGGCATCCATAACAATATCTGATGAAGATGAAGCAGGTCAGCACCTATTAACACACCAAGAGTACCGCACACGTATGTCATCAGCGCAGTGTTATATTTATGAACTCGTGGATCCATTCTCAATACGAATGCAGTAGCTGCAGCGAGCATTGGAGGAATCGCGAAGAAGTGAACGATGATGCCTACGCTAGGATCAAAATGAGTGTAAAAAGATGTAACAATAGCAACGATTCCCGTTATCAGCGCTGTTTCCTTGAGGGGCAAACGCTTTTGCACCAGTATTTTAACCGAAACAATGAGGGGTATGCCAACCCCTATGATATTAAATCCTATAACCTTGTTGTGAATTTCCATAAGAGCGATATTCATCAACTCAGGCCGCATTGCCAAGGTCGAGGAATAACTAAATAGGGGGAAAGCGATGAGCAATATAAGCTCAGAGAACGTGAATCCAACCTTGTAGAAGTATAGTGCCATCAATTCTATTGCCATCAAAATGACAAATGCCAATATGAAGAGTTCGAAAAATGCGAGGTTGTTGTAAAAGACGATGTCAAGCATATACTTGAATAACGTTTATCTTCATAAAAAGATAACTTAAAAAAGTCTTAAAAGCGGGGGTCGCCAAGTCTGGTCAATAACCTTTTTGGTCAAGCTTTTTGCTTGCAAAAAGGTTGGGCTAAAGGCGCAGCGTTCAGGGCGCTGTCCCGTAGGGGTTCGAGGGTTCAAATCCCTTCCCCCGCACCTTTTTCTTTAGAGAAGATTTAGAGAAGAAAAAGCTGCACCAAAAAGAAATCCTGTTTTGATGAAACTTTTTTGAAAAGTTTCCGAGGGTTCAAATCCCGCTCGCCCGCATCTCACCTGCTCTTACACAGACGGCCTAACTTCACTCGTTGCACACACTTCTCGCCCAGAACCTCTAATGGATACTCGCCGGTCACGCACGCCAAGCACAAATCCTCTGCAGGAATTCCAATGGATTTGACCAGACCGTCAATGCTGATATATCCCAGCGAGTCGACGCCAAGTGCCAATGCGACGCCTTCAACACTCTTGTGAGCTGCTATTAACTCCTTGCGTGTTACCATGTCTATTCCAAAATAGCAGGGCGCTATGATAGGAGGGGTCCCTATTCTTACATGCACCTCTTTTGCGCCAGCGCTACGGATTAGGTCAACGATTCTCTTTGATGTGGTGCCCCTGACAATGCTGTCATCGATTAATGCCACCCTCTTGCCCTCGATGTTCGACCTGATGGCATTCAGCTTTAGCCGGACGGCGATTTCCCGCATTTCCTGACCTGGCATGATGAATGTTCGTCCCACGTAGCGGTTCTTCATCAGCCCTTCGATATAATCCAAACCGGACTTTATAGAGTACCCAATGGCAAAGGTGATGCCAGAATCCGGCACAGGACATATCGCATCTGCCTTTTTATCATGCTCATCTACCAACGTCTCCCCTATCCTACGCCTTACATCATACACGAGTTTTCCATCTAGAATGGAATCAGGCCTGGCAAAATACGTGTACTCAAAAAAGCAGTGTGCAGCATTCTTAGAACGGCATATCTGTTTACTTTTAAACTCACCATCTCTCAAAATGACGAGCTCCCCCGGACGTACATCCCTGATGAGCGTTCCGCCTAGCACATCTATTGCAGCGCTTTCAGAAACAACGACGTGCCCCCCATCTATCTTGCCGATGCATAGTGGCTTTATTCCCAATGGATCCCTAATCGCTGCCACCATGCCATCAAAGAGAAACGTTAGCGAATATGACCCCGCCAGACGCTGCATCAAGCTACGGATAGCACCCTCTAAATCAGATTTGAGCAATTCCTTGACGAGCAAATATGCAATTACTTCGGTATCAGACTCTGTCGTAAAAATTCGTCCCTCTGCCTCCAGGTCAGCCCTTAGCTCCTTGGAATTGACCAGATTACCATTATGCGCGATGGCGATAGCCCCGTCCTTATAGTTGATTAACAATGGCTGACTGTTTTCAATCCTGGAGGTACCCGTAGTTGAATACCTGACATGTCCAACGCCAAGAGGGCCAGATAATTTGCTCAATCTTTTCGTGTTAAAAACCTTGGATACCAAACCCATTTCTTTAATGATGTGAGCGCGCTTGCCATCAAAGGTGGCGATGCCCGCTGATTCCTGCCCCCTGTGTTGGAGGGCATACAGCGCATAATAAATGTATGGAGCAACCGGCTTCTCTGGAGAGGCTATCGAAACCCCCACCACACCGCACCCATCTTTCAATATAAGCCACCCACTCCATTACGTCTTAGAAAGTTTAACTGTTTTTTTCATCCAACTATATGCCCGTCTCTTACTCGTTTTTCCAAATCCGCAGGAAGCACATTGCTTCTTGCTGATATTATATGAAACATTGCCACAACGCCTACATGTGGTGTGCGTCCTTTTTTGTCTTTTTCCCATTGACGGTGTTCCTTTCGTCATTATTCATTTCTCCTATGGTGAGACATACACGACGTTATCGCCCCTAACTATAACGGTGCCCAACTTCCTGATAACTTCGTTATCTCTTAATTCTTCTGCATTGTTTAACACGAGATTCATATGAGCATCGTACCCAAGAAGCTCACCTCTAAACTCCCTCTTGCCCTTCAACCTCACTATAACGGGTGCATTTAGCGACTCATTTAAGATGTCAAGTGGTCTATCCCCCATGTATTTCCTCCGATATTATGTTAACCCATAATTTTATTTTTAATCACGCTTTATGTTTATTGAGAAATAATACTTTTGGGTGAGAGGGTGAGAATTAAAACCAGACACCATTTAAGAGATGATGCCAAGCAAAAGATGGTGAACCAAGTAAAATCAAGATTTGGCGTAGAGGTCGAGCAACTTTTCGCCGGTAAAAAATTTGAAATTGCTGAAACTGGTAGTGAATACGACATCATACTTATAGATAACGAGCCGAGTCTTTTTTTAATTGGAGAGAAAGTTTTTCCAACCGTCAAGGGAGCGTTAAAACTCAAGTTGAAACGAAATAGAGTCGTTGTCGACATGGGCGCTGTCAGGGCGGTATCCAAGGGTGCAGATATCATGTGCCCCGGTATTGTAGATGCAGACACGGCAATACAAAAAGGAGATTTTGTTATCGTAGTAGATGAAGTGCACAACAAACCCCTTGCAATAGGGAGGGCATTAATCTCAGGCGAAGATATGATGAGAGATAAGGGCAAGGCAATTAAATCAATTCACTACGTTGGGGACAGTATATGGAAACTTGATGTCGGATTAATAGAAACAAGTTTAAATATGTCTCAACCATATGATAGTAAAAGGTGATAATTATGCCAAAAAGTTTTCTGAATAAAATAATTGGCCCTAAATCCAAGCTGCCCGGAGAAGAGTACACCGAATTAGACCTGGGGCAATATGAAGCGGTTTTGGAAGAAATGCCAGCAGAGACATACGTCAGAGTTGCGCAGTTAACGAGTTTAAATGAGCTCCCAGAGCTGAAGAAAGAGGTATATGATGGGAACATCGTAGTGGCTGATATTTCGCTCATCAAAAATGATAAACTGACGTCTGAGCGGGCGATTAAAGACCTTAAGCAAGTAGCTATGGACGTACATGGAGATATCGCTGGCATCGGGGACGATTATGTAATGGTAACTCCCACGTCAGTGAGAATCAACAGGACCAAGATTCTTGGTGGAAAATAGTGCCTCATGAATTTGAGATGAAGAGCTCTTGCCCGATGTGTGGCGAAGAACTCGTTTTCCGCTGGCATCCTGATGAAATTCCCTATTTTGGCGAAATCATGCACATTAGCGCTACTTGTAAGTGTGGATTCAAGCATGCTGACACGTTAATCTTAGGCGTGCAAGAGCCAGTTAGGTATGAGTTGATGGTGTCATCTTCAGAAGACCTTGATGCGAGGGTGATCCGGTCTACCTCCGGCACAATTAGAATTCCAGAACTTGGCATAGATGTTGAGCCTGGCCCTGCGTCAGAATCCTTCGTGACGAACATCGAGGGTGTTCTCGAGCGCATCAAAGATATAGTAAAAATGACGAGAAGATGGACCGAGGGCGATGTTAAATTGAAGCGCATCGATGAAGTCCTAGGCACAATAGAGGGCGCGAAATCAGGCGATGCGCAGCTTACCATCATTATAGAAGACCCACTGGGAAATAGCGCCATCCTTTCCGAACGCGCAACTCATCGAAGTCTCACAAAGGAAGAGATATCCAAACTAAAAACCGGAATGGTCGTACTTGATGTGAGCAAGAAGGGTCCAACATAGTTGCTGATTATGCAATCTGCAGGTCCCCGACTATAATCCCCTTTTCGACAACTTGTCCTACGATTTTTCCATCTGTAATCTTTAATGCGCTCTTCGCGTCCTTTTCTGGAAGCACCACCAAAAATCCCATGCCCATGTTGAAGGTTTTGTACATCTCTTCATCGCTTATGTTGCCTTCTTCTTGTAAGAACTTGAATATCGGATTTGGTGCCAGTGGGTCATCAAAATTAAAACCATACTTGGTGAGACGTTTCAACTTTAACAAGCCGCTTCCAGTGATGTGCGCCAACCCATGCACCTCGCAGTGTTTTATCAAATCCAATATCCCCATATAGATGCGCGTTGGAGTCAGCAATTCCTCCCCAATGCTCTTCTTGGTCGGCGGAAATGCATCCTCATACGAGTGCCCAGCTTTTTCAATCACCATTCTCGCCAGCGTTAACCCATTGCTATGTATTCCAGAACTGGACAAACCCAAGAGCAAGTCGCCAATTTCTACGCTTTCGCCAGTGATTATTCTATCCTTTGGAACAATGCCAACACAGGTGCCAGCCAGGTCAAATCCATTGATGATATCTGGCAGCGTTGCCGTCTCGCCTCCAATGATGGAAATGTTCGATATCTCTGCCCCTTCCTGCAGCCCGATTCCAATTTTTTCCATTATGGATTCATCGGGTTTTTCCATTGCAAGATAGTCCACAAATGCAAGCGGCTCTGCTCCTATCGCTAACAAATCATTCACGTTCATCGCTATGCAGTCGATGCCCACAGTATCCCATTTTTTTATCGCATTGGCAACCAAGACCTTGGAGCCGACACCATCTGTGGTCATTGCTAGCGCATACTCGCCCAAGTCAATTAATCCAGCATAGTGCCCTATTTCTGCCAAGGGCGCGCCAAATCCTTTTCGCCTAAACCTCAGACGTTTTGTCAGTCTTGCGATAGCTTTCTCCTCTTCGATAATGTTGACTCCTGCTCTGGCATATGTCATTTCGTTCATCGTTCTGCACCTAGGTTGAACTCGTCATGTAGCGCTATCACAGCCTTTTCCACATCCTTCCCGTCGACGACGAATGAGATGTTTACTTCAGATGAACCCTGGGAAATCATCCGCACGTTGGCACCTGCTTGCCCCAGAGCAGAGAACACCCGTCCAGCTACACCAGGAGTGCCGGCCATGCCAGCGCCAACGACAGCGATAGTACAGACATCTTTGTCATGCACAATGCTTTTCACGACATCTTCCCTGAACTCTGATTGGAGGGCATTAATTGCCTTGCTCAGACTTGCTTCATCCACTACAATAGATATGTTCGCCTCGGATGAACCCTGGGAAATCATCATGATATTCACATCCGCCTTGGCAAGTGCTGTGAAGACTCGTGCAGCAACGCCTGGGGTACCAGCCATGCCAGCACCGCTAACATTGACCAATGCAACATTTCGTATGATTGTAACCGCTTTGACTACATCTTTGATTTCTTTATGGTCCTTTACGATAGTCGTACCCGGGTGCATAGGATTAAACGTATTTTTTACCCTGACTGAAATTCCTTTTTGAATTGCCGGCTCTATGGTTTTGGGATGAATTACCTTTGCGCCAAAATAGGAGAGTTCCATCGCCTCCAGATACGATATTACCGGCAACGTTCGTGCTCCTGGAACGATTTTTGGGTCAGCGGTCATGACTCCGTCTACATCGGTCCAGATCCAAATCTCGTCGGCATTTATGTCAGCGCCGATGATGGATGCGGTGTAATCAGACCCCCCTCTACCCAAGGTGGTTATAACTCCGTTTTTGTCTACCGCTATGAAGCCGGATACAACTGGAACCTTTCTGGCTTTAATCAGCGGAAGAAGGCGCTTTTTGACATTATCGTTGGTTATGTCAAATAGAGGTCGTGCATTTTTAAAATTGCTATTGGTTACGATGCCGGCTTCTCCGCCTGTGAGCGATATTGAATCTAAACCCATGGAACGCATCGCGCCCGAGAGTATAGGGGCTAAGAGCCTCTCCCCAAATGATGAGATATAACTGTGTGACCGGTCGGTCAGTTCTCTCAAGTGGCTTATGCTAATCAGGGACTTTCTCAGGTCATTGAACTCAACGTCCAACCCTTCAATCACTGTTTTTGCTATTTCCTTATCGTCAATGGCTTCTTTTACAGCATCGTGATGCCGTTTTGTCAGTCTTTTTATGAATAAATCGATCTCTGCTGCATCTCCTTTGTCAGATGCCCTTTTTGCCTCTTCTTCCAGTTCATCTGTCACGCCAGACAGCGCCGAGACTACGGCAACAATCTCATTCTTACCATTATAAAAGCCCTTAATGAGCGATGCTACGTTTTTTATCCTGTAGCCATCGGCAACCGAGGTTCCACCGAATTTCATCACGAGTCTCATAGGCATCACTTTACGGTACTAATACGTGCCTCTTAACAATATAAATGGTGCGGATTTAGAGGGAAAGATATGGTACAACTTTAACGAACGCCCACGCCAGCATGCCGAAGGATGCCAACAGTACAAGCAGATATACCGTTTTACTCCAGTAAAGAATCTTTCTTCCATCCAAGACGCCAATTGGAAGCATGTTAAAAGCGGCGATGAATATGTTAATGATGACTCCATATGCTCCAATCGTGGTGATAAAACCCCCGTGCCCTATAAGAGGTAGGAACAAAAATACAAGCAGCAGATTCATGGTAGGTCCTGCAACCGCAATTTTTCCATTTTGCTCGCGCGTTATATGTGAGCCAAATATCATGACTGCACCAGGTGCAGCAAATACAATTCCAGCTACGTATGCACATAAGATTGCGAACATCAGCATAGGAAGACTCATCCTGAACTCAGCCCAACATTCATATCTCTGTGCGACGACCTTGTGCGCCATTTCATGCAACAGAAATGCGATGCCCACTGTGAACATCGCCAGTATCATCGGTCGCACCAAGTCGGATAGAGAAACGCCCCAATACATCCACTCCTCGCGTACAAATAGAATCGCAAACGCGAGAGATATCGCCAGCCATGCGATTAAGAGGTGTTTGATTTCCGTTTCACTTGTCCTTATTCTTGCCATGCTTCCCCTTAAAATCGTATTCCTGTCAGACTAAATACAACCCATGCCCCTGCAAACGTTCCAATGATGCTTCCCATGTTAGCCAGGGCTGCCACCAGAATCACCCTGAACAATCGGTTCTTCATAAGTTCGCCGAAGGTTTCGACGTTTGTTAGAGCATTTAAATCCTCACTCGTAGGCTTCCTCACCCATGCTTCCGTCAGTCCGGCAAACCATCCTGCAGCCAAGAACGGATTGAGCGAGGTCATCCATGCCACGCTGAATGCGGTAAGAATTGAAAAGGGATGACCCCTTGCCAACGCCGCACCAGCCCCACTAAGTACACCGTTTATGACAAACCAGTATCCAAGGGCGAGGAGTAGAGTGTGAGCAGATGCTCCTGAAAGGACTAAAAGCGCAAAGATTGCTACAATGAGTGCTATGGTAGCTACTCCAAAAACCCTCGCCGTATTAACCCTTTTTAGGGGTAGCTTTGTCAATTCCTCTAACGGTGGGATTGACTCTGGATGCGAAAGGAATTTTTGAACTCCTTCCCTGTGCCCTGCCCCTATCACGGCAACAACTTTGCCCTCGTTAGATAGATTCAGCAGATTTGCTGCAATGTATGCATCCCTCTCATCCACGAGGACCTCTGCGGCACTAGGCGAGAATTGTCTGAGTTCAGAGATGAGATGAGTGACAACATCCTCATCCGTGATCGTTTCTATATCGATTTCTTCTTTCCCAAAGCCGATAAATGTGCTGATGAATGCAAAAAACATCTTTAGTTTTTCAACAACCCCCATTCTGCTCCAGAAGCGCTGTAACGTTACCTGAATATCCCTGTCCACGAGTGCTATTTTGGCGCCAATCTCCTCTGCCTTGTTGATTGCTGCCAGCATTTCTGCCCCGGGTTTTATGCCGATATCTGCCCCAATCTTCTTCTGCGTCCAGGCGAGAAGCCACTGAGCAAGGAAGAAGTACGGTCCTTCGCCTTTTAGTAAATCCCTTATCGATAATTCCCTTGCCACTGGCGCACCTTTAAGCGCCTGATATCTCTTGGGGCACAACTCCACCGCAACTATGTTTGGCTTTTCGTGCGCGATGACAGAATCTACCTCTGCTATACTTTTATCAGAAATGTGCGCGGTGCCCACGATGATTATCCTGTCATTCATAAAACATACCTATTCTTGCAGGAGCTGGATTGATCGTATCAGGTCTGTTCTGGAGATGATTCCCGCTATAACTCCACTCTCCATGACCGGCACCCTGCCGATATTCCTTTGAGACATTATCCTTAGTGCCTTGATGGCATCATCCTCAGGCGCAACTGATATAATTTTTTTGGCCATAATCTCGCTTACCAGGGTTTTGCTCCTCTGTTCTAGGGAGACTTTTCGTACATCTGAAAATGTCACAACCCCTCGCAACTTATCGTCAACCACTGGATATCCCATGTGCTTCTCCTTGAACATCAGTTCGACCAACTCGCTGACTGTAGTGGTTGGCGGCACAGATATCACGTTTTTTGTCATGATGTCCCTAACCTTAACGCCCTCCAATGTTACGGTAATCTCTGTTGTCTTTTCCTCTTCTGAGGCGCCGATGTAAACGAAAAATGCGATCAAGATGAGGATTGGGCTAACCACCAAAAAACCAAATATCCCCATGGCGAATGCAAAGGCCTTTCCGATATATGCCGCTTTATGCGTTGCCTCCACATATGGCATTTGTCTTGCCAGATGCGCCCTAAGTATTCGCCCGCCATCCATCGGGAATGCTGGAAGGAGATTGAACCCGCATAGAATTATATTCATAGAACCTAGGACATAGACAAGTCGCGTGACAGGGGAGTTACCCCAGATGGGTTCTAGCAACAAATATATGAGTAAGAACGCTATGCCCAACACAAAACTCACACCTGGTCCACTTATCGCCATCTTCGATTCGATTTTAGGATCTCGTGGAATCTCTTCCATTGTTGCCACTCCACCGAATAGCAGCAATGTAATGCTCCTTATCTTGGTACCGTATTTCATCGCTACATACGAGTGCCCTAACTCGTGGAGCAGAACGCAAGCAAATAGTGCCACTGCAGTAAGTGTGCCAAATGCATACCGTATCACCGTGGAGCCTACCTCTGCAAAACCATATGGTGCTGGACCGCTCGCGAATACCAGTGCAAATACAGGCAATATCAACAAGAACGTAATATGAAGCCTAATCGGGATACCAATTATTTTTCCAATTTGAATCGACGTTTTCATTTTCCCATATCCAATAACCCAATAAACTATATATCTTCTTAGTTCAAGATAGGAGTTAGAGGAATGTAACATGAGGGTAGAGTTAACATCAGTACTTGGTTTGAACGTTTATACAGACAGAGGGAAGTATGTTGGAAAAGTCAACGACGCTGTAATCGATGCTAATGAGAAAAAAATAACGGGCCTGGCGGTTTCCAATCTGAATCCAGACCTGTTTAATGTCCAGAGCAAGGGCGTTATAATCCCATATCGGTGGGTAATCTCGGTTGGAGATGTCGTTGTAATAAAACAGGTAGCCAGTTACTTCAAAGAGAAAATCGTAGAAGAGGTAGAAGCACCCCCGGGATAGTATGGTATCCCCAAAACTGATGAAGCAACGGGAGATTTATGCAAGCATTAATGCGACACCCCCGATTGTTGTCAGGGTAGATGGAAGAAATTTTAAAGCCACTTTGAAACGTCTGAATTTTCAAAAACCATATGATAAGGCATTTGCGACTGCTATGGCGAACTCGGCTGAGCACCTGATGAAGGAGGACGGCCTTAGCCCAAAATTTGCCTACACATTTTCAGATGAAATTAGCGTGTTTTTTCTTAAACTGCCATTTCAAGGGCGTGTTGAGAAACTAGATTCCGTCACCTCTTCTTTGTTGTGCAGCACGCTGACATTGGCACTGGATGTGCATGCCCCCATATCCTTTGATGCAAGGACCATTCCACTCTCGAGAGAAGATATCAGCGATTACCTGGAGTGGCGCCAGACAGAAGCATGGAGAAACCATGTGCATTCATATGGGCATTACACGCTGGTAAATGAAGGCATGTCCAAGAGAGAAGCTGCATCAAAGCTGGCTGGTGTAAGTTCACAGAAGATACAGGATATGCTATTCAAAAAAGGCATCAATCTAGCAAAAACACCGGCATGGCAGCGGCGCGGTATTTTGATACTGAAAAAGACGTATATGAAGCCGGGATACGACCCAAAGAAGGGCGCAAGAGTGGTAACTAAAAGAAGTCAAATTATCCAAGATTGGGAACTCCCACTCTTCAGCTCAAAAGAGGGAAAAAAGTTAGTCAATAAGTTACTGATGGAGAGGTAACTACACTGCAACACGCCTCAACTCTACATTCCAAGTGGTAGCGTTAGAGTAACTCCACCGCTCTATTTTGAGTTTTGGATACATTTTGGACAGGACGCCAAGGTTGACACCTACTTCCCTGGGAGTTAGGCCTAAGTCACGTGCAATGTGTTTGGCCTTAAAAAAGCGCTTGCCGTGTTTTACATATTTGAGTAAATAGTCGATTAGTCTTTGCTGCGTTTCGTTGTATATCTTGCTCATGTGTGCTTTGCTCATGCCATCCCCTTTAATAACGTCAACATTCCTAATATATAGGTGTTACGCATCATATCACTCTTTCTCCTTCTCGACACCGACCACAGCGAAAAATCGCTTCGTCACGGCCTCTTCTGCCAAACGCATAAGTGTTTGCTTGTCCTTTACGCCACTGAACATGCCTAACGGTATTTGCGCTGCTCCCGCAGTGGTATGGCCTCCTGCCGAGCCGATTTCACCAAAGGCTTTGTCCATGATGTTCCCAATGTTCAACCGTATGTCATTGCTCCTGCCAGAGATGTAAATCTTGTCTTCACCAAGCCCAAACACAATAGTGGTAGTTATGCCCTCCAGGCCCAGCAAGTAATCTGCCGCCTGTGGAATTGTATCCCGATCTCTTACTGACCCTATGTTTGAAATGAGATAGCTCCCCTTAATGCGCCTGTTCTTGATCGCCTCACCCAAAACGTCCAATGTCTCGGCAGACATTGACGGCGACCCAATCTGCCCCAGTACATCATGATCCACCAGTGGATACAAAAATGCCGCTGCATTTAAATCAGCTGGATCAACACCCCTCTTAAAGTCCTGTGTGTCTGTTCTTATGCCATAAAGCAACGCGGTTGCAACCTCCTTGTTGATTGGTATATCCAGATCTCGCAGATAGCTAGTCATTATGGTCGCAGTTGCACCTATGTTTGGTCGAACGTCCAAGTATTGGGCAGTACCCTTTTCAGCCTCAACAGGGTGGTGGTCAATTACGATATCCACCTCGGCATCTTCCGGCAATGCATTGTTCACGCCGGGAATGGCGACATCGACAAGTGCTATCTTGTCGAATTCGTCTAAATTGAGTTTTTCCGTTTGCTGTAGTGGAATGTTGAGCAGGTTCACAAGCGCCCGATTCTCTTGATGGCCTATCTCTCCACGATATACCACTTCCGCGTCGACATTAATATGCGCCGCCATATATTTCAAGGCCAGTCCGCTTGCGATTGCATCTGGATCTGGATTATCGTGAATGATAATTCCCAACTTCTTCTTGCCAACGCTTTTTATCAGTTTAAGCAATTCCCGTCCATGCCGGACCGACTCTACCATTTCTAAATATTTCACGGCAGCATCTGCTATGACCAATGATGGCAAGAAGACCACGTCAGCGCCAGCAGTTTCCAATTCCTCTTTTGTCACAGGGTCTGCCGCCCGGACTACTGTGAGGATGTTTGGGACTGCTTTTTTAATTATTTTAAGCGCTTCTTTGTTTGCCCTGGTGTCTGGGCTGAGAATCATCACTGCACTTAGTTCAGCCAAATGGGCCTTCTTTAAGGTCTTTGGGTCGTTGATGTTGCCCAATATTGCCTCAAACTTTTGGTCCCTGAGCGTCTCAACCCGCTTGGCATCGCTATCGACAATGATAAATTCTTTGCCTTCTTTTCTTAGTTCGTTGGCAACCGCAAAACCCATACTGCCGCAGCCAAGAATAGCATATGTACGTTTGGCTTTTGGCTTCGGCGCCCTCGCTAATTTCTTGCTTTTTCCTTTTACCTTGCCCGCATCTTTAGGAGTAATGCCTATTCCCTCCATATCACAGCGCGTTCGTCAACGAAGTCATTCATCTTTAGTCTATATTTAAACCTATTGCTATCCTCCGCAACATATATAACTACAGACGATACACGTTGAGGAGGGCCGGTAGCTTAGCCAGGCGGAGCGATGGGCTCTTAACCTTTGTCAAAAGTACAGTGAGAGAGACCCATAGGTCAGGGGTTCAAATCCCTTCCGGCCCGCTATAGTTGCACATTATGTAAAACAGTATGCGTAGGGCCTTCAGCGCACCAGCTATCCATGGCATTTACAAACCCAAAAGCCCGCATCATCGCTCAATCGGAGCGATTTAGAAAAATCTCAATAGAGGAAACGTTGATTTTGTCGCCTTTCTCTCCCTCTAGCTCTTCGGTTCCGATTTTAATATCTTTGACTTTTACGTCCTGCATGAATCGATTTCTTACTACCTCTGCGGTGTCAACTGCTCTCGAAATCGCTCTGCCTCTTGCTTTGATGGTTATATCTTTTTGCCCATCGTTGAACTGCGTCACCACTGCTAACACGTAATTCATCACAGGTTTGTTCCCGACGTATATTATGTTGTCTTCAAGTTTATCTTTTGCCATCTCTGACCTCTCCTTAGTTACTAATTGACGTTGCTAACTCTAAACGATGTTGTTATTATTAAGTTTTTCTCATTCAAGCCCACGCACCCAAACCAAAAAGAACTTGATAGATTAAAACGCTTTACAACTGTCAGTGCTAACGCAGGAGATGTAACAATGGGTGCCACAATTATAGTAGGCGGATTTTTTGGAGATGAAGGAAAAGGTAAGATTGTAGCGCACGTAGCCCACAGAGACAAACCCTATATAATTGCAAGAGGTGGTGTAGGGCCAAATGCAGGACATACTGTCGAGAAGGGCAAGGAAAAACACGGCGTCAGGATGGTTCCTTCTGGTTTTATCTATAAAGATGCACAACTGTTAATCGGTGCTGGCGTTTTAGTCGACCCGCATGTCTTGTTGCGCGAGATTTCCGAGTTAGGAGTCAGAGACAGAATTGGTATCGATTTTCGTTGCCCTATCATTGAGGAAAAACACATCGTGGAGGACAAGGGAACTGCGCGGCTGGCAGATGTAATTGGAACTACGGGCACTGGTTGTGGGCCTGCCAACAAGGACAGAGTGATGAGGTGCGCACGACAGGCAAAGGAGATAGATACGTTGAAGGATTATACCACCGATGTCGCCTTGCAAGTCAATGAGGCATTGGATGCCGGTCAAACAGTAACTATTGAAGGGTCCCAGGGATTTGGCATATCACTGTTTTATGGCACATACCCATTCGTGACGTCCAAAGATACGTCTGCTTCCCAAATAGCAGCAGATGTAGGCGTTGGTCCCACAAGGATAGACGATGTAATCGTTGTATACAAGGCATTTCCAACACGAGTTGGTGCAGGGGAGTTTTCAACCGAGATGTGCCCAGAGGAGGCAAAACGCTTGGGCATCGAGGAATTTGGTACTGTGACTGGGCGCCCCAGGCGCATTGGGCAATGGGATGGAAAAATGGCGCGCTATTCTGCCATGGTCAACGGTGCGACGCAGGTGGCACTAACGGGCTTGGATAAACTCGACCTTTCGTGCAAGGGCGTTACCGATTATGATAAACTTAGTGATAGTGTTAAAGAATTCGTGCGCAAAGCTGAACAAGATATTGGCGTTCCAATCACGATTCTATCCACAGGTCCAGAGATGTCGGAGACAATAGACCTACGAAGGTGAGGCCGAGTTAATATGCTGGACCTATGCCCTAAAAAAATATGGGTAGCCATTATGGCAATTATAATATTGGGTAGTGGCACTGCTGGATGGCTATCGCACATTTCTGTCTTGACAAATAGGAGCGACTGTTCTGTCGGTGACAATATCAATATCACGGTCAAAAATACTGGGATGTGGTACATATATGGGGTGCCGTCAATTGCTATGTACAACAGCGAGGGCTGCGAGATATACGGAGACGTGCCCTTTAACTTTTCTGGTGCCTTTCCATCACAAACCATCGCTACATTTTATTTTAGCCCTGCAGAACCGGGCACATATAGAATCGTGGCAAGAATATATATTGTAAGACATGGAACCGAGGTTAGCACAGGGCTGGGCGGACTGAATAGGTTAGAAGCTGAAACGTTCGTCGATGTAGTGTGAGTGAGAAGGATGAAAAGGAATCTGCTTGACGTTGTAACTAAGGTCTTAGACCAAGGGCCAATTTGTGACAATTGTATGGGACGGCAATTTGCCAAATTGTCGACCGGGCTGAGCAATAAAGAGAGGGGCACAGCGATCAGAACAGTTCTGGCGATGCTTAGAGACCAGGAGATACATAAAGCTAAGAAATGTTGGGTTTGCAATGGGCTATTTGACTCCCTGGATGTCTGGGTCCAGAGAGCGGTAAAAGCCCTTTCAGGTTATGAATATAATACGTTCCTTGTGGGCACCAAGGTGTCTGGATTGCTTGCCGAGAATGAGGAGATTTTATGGGCAGAATCAGGCACAACTCACGCAGAACCACTCAAGTCAGAGCTGAACAGGGAAGTAGGTAAATTGATTCAGCCCCAGACGGGCAAAGAAGTGGACTTTGAGCGGCCAGACATAGTTGTTACACTCGACTTAGCAGAGGAAAAGGTCGAATTACAGGTCAATCCGATATTCATCTATGGAAAATATAGAAAGTTGGTCAGAGGGATTCCACAGACTGCATGGCCCTGCCCCCAGTGTGGGGGCAATGGATGCAAGAGTTGCAAGAATACTGGAAAAATGTACCAGACATCAGTAGAAGAGTTAATCGCTCCCTCAGTCCTCAAATTATCAGGTGGAGCAGATGCCGTGTTCCATGGTGCGGGCAGGGAAGACGTGGATGCGCGCATGCTTGGAACCGGCAGACCTTTTGTATTAGGGATTAAAGAACCGGTGCGCAGGCATTTTAACCTTGCTAATCTAAGAGATATAATCAATAAGCATGCAAAGGGTAAAGTTAAGGTTAGCAGCCTAAAGTTTGTAGACAAAGAAGCAGTTGAAGCCGTCAAGAGCGAATATTCGGATAAAGTTTATAGGCTTAGAATTGTATTTAAAAAAGCTGTCCCACGTGAAAAGCTTGAAGCCGCGTTAGATAAATTAACCAAGACTGCCATCAAACAGAGAACTCCATTAAGGGTGGCACATCGGCGAGCCGATAAGATTAGAACAAAGAGAGCGCGTTCTGCGACGCTCAAAGCCATGAGCAATAACAAGGCAAGCATCTGCATTGAATGTGAAGGCGGGTTATATGTTAAGGAACTAATTTCTGGCGACGATGGAAGGACAAAACCAAGTCTTTCCAAGTTAGTTGGAGCAGATGCGCAGGTATTGGAATTAGATGTCATAAAGGTCAAGGAGGCATTACATGCCAAAGTCCGCAGGAATAAGAAGAAAAAGTAGGTATAAGCTTAAAAAATCAATAAGGGAAAGAGGAATTTCACCCCCCAGTAGAGCCATACAAGAATTTGAAGTAGGGCAACGTGTCCACGTAGACATCGACCCCAGCGTTCACAAGGCAATGCCTCATCCGAAGTTTCAGGGCAAGACCGCCAAGGTGATTGGGCGAAGAGGAAGAGCATATATACTTGAAGTAAGGGATGGAAATATGATAAAGAAAATAATTGCCAATCCACAACATCTCAAACCGCAAAAGGTGGCCTCATGATAGTAAAAGAAGTTGTAAGTGAGAAATTGCTGACCCTTGCAGAGGCAAAGAATATTCTTAACCGAATCAAGAAAGCAAGAGTGAAAGAGGAAGAATTAAGGTATGAACAGCGCAGGGCGCTCGAGCATGCGAATAAGTTCGCGAAGACTGATGCAAAATCCTCAAGGATGCTGGTGAATGAGCTTTTAAAACTTGAGAAGATGAAAGAGAATATCGCCATTAGAATTGCGGATATCATGCCAAAAACAAGGGACGAGCTAAGGTCGATATATGCAAAAGAGCGATATACACTGGGTAAAGAGGAACTGGAACAAATACTGAACCTCGTCAAGAAACACTTGTAGGGCATAAAAGAGGCTTGGAGGACGACGATGCAGAACGATGAGAGAGAGGACTATGTGCGAGTTTTAGATTACCTCCCTTATGGACATCCCGGCGATTCTAGGCCAGTGTACCAGAAGAAACCCATTGTTCATAGTGTCGGCGAACATCACTTCACGTTGTTGGAGTTAATCCCAAAGGAAGGTGTGGTACCAGAACCCCACAAACGAGTCTATGTTGGAGAAGGGGATAGAAACGAAATTGACCATGTCAAGCGCCGCTTAAGATATGATGAGCTTACGCATGGCGCTAAGATCGAGCTGCCCTATGTACTTGAAAAAATCGTTCTTGAAAATGAAGATAAATTTGTCGCGTTTTTCAATAAAGCGCAGCCATTGACAACCCGGCTACATCAATTGGAGTTGCTACCTGGCATTGGTAAAAAGCTAATGTGGGCAATCCTCGATGAGCGGAAGAAAGGCGACTTTAAAAATTTCAAAGATATTGCAGACAGGGTTAAGGGCCTGCACCATCCAGAAAGGCTTATCATTCATAGAATTGTGGAAGAGCTGAAAGATGAGCATCTGAAGTACAAGGTTTTTACGAGGTAGGATTGAATCCGGTTAAGAAAATGCGGCTAGGCCAACACTTTTTAATCGATTCGCGAGTCGTTGAACGCATTATCAATTATGCCGATATTCATAAGACAGAGACAATTCTGGAGATTGGTGCCGGTTTGGGCAATTTGACTCAAAAACTCGCTGCCAAGGCCGCCAAGGTAGTTGCCATCGAATCAGACCCTCGCCTGGTGGAAGCGCTTGGTAATTTGGAGTTGCCCAATGTCACAATTATTTACGATAACGCCCTAAAAGTAGACTTTTCAGAATTTGACAAAGTTGTGTCGAATTTGCCCTATTCTATCTCCTCTGAAGTCACCTCTAAGCTTCTTAGGTATCCGTTTAAATTAGGAATTCTGATGTACCAATATGAATTTGCCCAGCGAGTGATTGCCATGCCTGGCACAAAAGACTACGGCCCCATCTCAGTAGAGGCACAATATTGTGCAGATGTTGAGGTCTTAGAAATGGTGCCAAGAACTGCATTCCGCCCGCCGCCAGAGGTGCGATCTGCCATCGTGAAAATAGTTCCGCGACCGCCTTCTTTAGAGGTAGCAGATAAGGGTCTATTCTTCAATTTTGTATCGGCTGTATTCACACAGCGGAGAAAGCGTATGAAAAATGCGATAATCAATGCTGCACATATATTGAATATGAAAGATGTTAAGAAAGCAGTTAACCTGCTGCCCAAAGAGCTGATGCACAAACGACCAGAACAATTATCGCCAGAAGAGTTTGTTATTTTATTTAATTTGATGTACGAGGCCAAGTATGAGTAGGTACAAAAACAAAGAGATTTTGGTCCTGCCAGAAGTCTACACACCAGCTGAAGATTCGTTCTTGTTGGTTGAGGCAGTGCTAAGAGAATTGCGCCCCTCAGACAGGGTTTTAGAAATTGGCACTGGCTCAGGCATTGTTTCAGCATGTGTAAAAGAGCGTGCATCCGTCATCGCCACAGACATTAACCCATACGCTGTAAAATGCGCCAGATTAAATGGAATAGACAGCATAAGAGCGGATTTATTCAATGGCATCAAGGGTAGATTTGATTTGGTGGTGTTCAACCCGCCGTATTTGCCCTCTGACAAGAAGCTTAACGACTGGCTCGATTGCGCGTGGGACGGTGGAGAAGACGGACGAGCTATTATCAGCCGATTCTTGTGCCATGTACAGGACCACTTAACAGAAAGTGGCAGGTTCCTATTGCTGGTGTCATCCTTGAGTGGAGTTGATGCAATCATGGATAAAATGGCATCACTTGGATTCATTGTTGAAGAGGTATTGAGCGAAAAGTACTTTTTCGAGCGGTTAACAGTCCTAAAGGGCAGGGTGGCAAATAAGAGCAGGAGGTGAACCATGGGCATAATTACCAAGACTCTTGATTTCGAGACGCGAGGCAATACAGACATCATTAACATCACGGATGATGTTCAAAAAGCGCTGGATAGAGCAAATCTAAAAGAGGGTATTATCACCGTCTTTGTGCCAGGCGCGACGGGTGCGGTAACTACGATAGAGTATGAATCAGGCTTGATGGAAGATTTAACACATGCAATAGAGAGGATCGTACCCCAAGGCATAGAGTACAAGCATAATCTCAAATGGGGAGATGGTAATGGACACTCCCATGTGAGGGCTTCATTGATAGGTCCCAGCGTGACAATCCCTTTCTCGAATGCGACATTGATGCTGGGCACATGGCAGCAAATCGTGTTCATCGATTTTGATGTTCGCCTCAGAGCGCGCAAGATAATTCTACAAATTATAGGAGATAATCAAAATTCTTTTAAGGAATGAGTGTAATGCATAAGAACGCGTTCGCTTTGCGAATGCTTACACGAAGTGTATCCGTTCCTTATCGTTAAAGTACATCGAAGGGATTGTAATGGCGACCATGAAAGAAAATCTTGAGCAAATCCTGAAGGAAGCTAGAGGAGAGAACGTAGAATCATTGGCAATTATAACTCGCGACGGCTTGACCATAACATCAGACGTTTCGGCAGGCCTGGATGAAGAAATTCTTGCCGCGATGATGGCAACTATATATAAAGCAGCTGAAATCGCAGCATCTCGATTGAAAAAAAGCACCGCCAAACGCATAATCACCGAGTTCAATGACGAGAGTGTTATAATTACATCAATAGAGCCAAAAGCATTGCTGGTAACTATAGTCAAATCCAAAGGCGATTATGAGCTGGTTTGCAAGAAGATAGATACTACTGCAGAAAAAATAGAGAAAGTTTTCAGTTGAGTGGTTTACACATATACGGGCCACTGCGCTCGTAACCAAGTTTTTTGTAGTACTCTCTCACCCCAATTCCACTGGTAACCGCAATTTTTGTGAATCCTTCCTCCGCGGCAATGCGTTCTGCCTCGCGCAATAACTCTTCTCCATAGCCCCTGTGTTGCCATCCATCCTTTGACCCAGAACCTATTGGAGCCATTGGACCGTAGATATGCAGTTCACGGACCAATGCGGCACCCTTCAACTCTGGCCTATGTGGATGATATGGAAATCTGAGCCTTAAAAATCCTATCAGAATATCATTCTTCGTATCCTCAAAGGATATGAAATGTTCTGTGCCGCCACACGCGTCATATTTCTCGACCGTCAATTTGATGTCCTCTGGCTCAGGCCTCATCCCTCTCAACAGCGCATGGCCAACCTCACGACATCTTATGCACCGACATCTTTCGCCCAGTTCGTGTAACCTGGCTGTTGCAAGTTGCCTGATGTTGCCCTTTGTTACTCCTGCCACAATTAGTTGGGCTGGAATATCCCGCTGGATTCGCTGCAATCTTGTCCATCTAGGAAGCAGCATCTTCATCCTGGCGATTAGTTCTACGGCAACATCATTCGTCAACGGTTCATATTCGCCATTCTGCCACATTTCATACAACTGCGTCCCCCCTACAACCAGCGTCGGGTATATTTTTAGATAGTCTGGCTTAAATCTGGGGTCAGCGAATACACGCTGAAACATTTTAAGATCTCTCTCAAAAGATGAGCCGGGCAATCCAGGCATTAAATGAAAGCCCACCTTGAGGCCACTATCTCGTAACAAGGTATTTGCATCCACAACATCTGCAACAGTATGCCCCCTCTGCATCCGCTTCAGCACAAAATCATAGACATTCTGAACGCCTAACTCTACTTTAGTGGCGCCCATTTTTAGCATTCTATCCACATGGTTTCTCTTCGCCCAATCTGGCCTCGTCTCAAATGTGATTCCCACATTCCTAACGTGTGTAGCTTCATTGTCCATCTGTGCGTCCTCTAACAAGACGGTTATGCATTTTTCACCGCCAAAATCGTTCATCGCCTCAAAGCATCGTCGCACAAACCACTCCTGGTAGCACAGGGAGCGAGAAGTGAAGGTGCCGCCCATGACAATCAACTCCACTTTGTCAATAGGATGTCCAATTTGTTGCAGCTGCGCAAGGCGAGCTGTCACCTGACGGTAGGGATCAAAATCCTGCTGGAACGCACGCAGCGCCGCAGGCTCATGACCAGTATAGCTCTGGGGCGACTCGAATATTGAATTGGGGCCACCTGGGCAGGGGATGCATAATCCGTGCGGGCATTTATATGGCGATGTCATCACCGCTACCACAGCAACGCCCGAAATGGTTCTAACTGGTTTTCTCTGCAGCACCCCTCTAACAAGCTCTTTCTCATCATCCTCAGCAACGGCAAGTATGTCCGAATTCCTGGGAATCTTTGAGAGATTATGCCGTGCACTGATCGTCTTCTTTGCGCTACTTAATTCTTCCAACGACAGGGCATCCCCAGCGAGGATTGCCTCTAATAATTCCCTGCACGCAGATTTGAATTCGTCCGCCATCTGTCACCATTCTCCCAATGCCATATTTTAGCGCCAATCTTAAAGGTGCCATCGGCGCTACATCAAGGCATACAATTGATGTTCCTATTACCTTTAATCATTCGTGTATAGCGCTATTTCCCCCACAACCTGGCCATAAACCTTTAAGGTTTAAGTTGTTTATATGTCGTTGGATGGTCTTATGAGGGTGACAATGAATCTGGAACTGAAAGATATGCCAGGGCAGTTAGTATTGGCCTTGCAACCAATATCTGAGTTCGGGGGAAATATCGTCTCGGTGCTACATCAGAGGGACAAGAAAACTCCAAGAGGCTTGATTCCTGTACAAATCACCTTCGAGATGGATGGAAAAAAACTGGAGAGATTAATTAATAGAATGAAGAGCAATGGAATTACCATCGCTCAGATTGGCGAGGACAGACTTCGCGAGAAAGCCACCATGATACTCATCGGGCACATCATTCACTCAGACATAAGGGACACCATAGACAGAATCGATAGCACGGGATACGCAGAGGTCAAGGATTTAGCAGTATCCATGCCAGGAGTGGCCCAGCACTCAGCTGCAAGGATAGTGATCAATGCCGCAGGAAAAAAGGAGATGCAAAACGCCATCCAATTGCTCAGGGACATTGCGCGTGAAAAAGAATTGCTGTTGATTGAATCCATCGAAGAGGCTTAAAATGAAAAAAGTTCGCATCTTGATAATCGGATTTGGAGTAATAGGAAGCGGCGTTGCAAGAGCTATTTCTGAAAAGAGAGAATTTATAAGTGATAAATATGGCATCGATTTTGAAGTGGTAGGAATCGGGGAGCGTGACGGCTGCATCGTCTGCCCAGAAGGAATTGACGCAATGGAGGCGTATAAATTAAAACAGGATGGTACGCTGAATAAGCATCCCTGCTGGAAGGATGGTGTGAGCAGCATCGACCTTATAAAAGGCGCTAACGCGGATATCGTGATAGAGGCAACGCCCACAAACATCAACTCTGGTGAACCAGGTTTATCGCATATGATGGCTGCCTTTAATACAAAAAAGCACGTTGTAACCTCTAACAAAGGTCCTCTGACGATTGCATTTCAAAAATTAAAAAAGACTGCAGAGAAGAACGGCGTTCAATTTAGATTTGAGGCTGCTGTAGGAGGGGCGATGCCTGTGCTAAACCTCGTGAGAGAGACACTGCAAGCGAATGAAATACTCAGCATCGAGGGCATTTTGAACGGCACATGCAATTACATACTGACCAGGATGTCCACCGAAGGGCTGCCATATGAACACGTCCTGTCCGAGGCACAGGAGCTTGGCATCGCAGAAGCTGACCCCACCTATGATGTTGATGGTATTGATACCGCCTGTAAGTTGGTGATTCTCGCAAATGCGATCCTCGGCATGAATGTAAGCTATAAAGATGCAGATGTAACAGGAATTACCCAGATATCGCCCGGGGCGTTGAAACTGGCTTCTGATGACGGCTACGTTATAAAGTTGATTGGCGAGATCAAGGACAGAAACAGGCCAAGGGTTGCGCCCCGCCTGGTCCCAAAGGATCATCCACTTGCAGTCGGCGGAACCTTGAATGTTATATCTCTCCGCACAGACTTGGCCGGAGAAATCACGGTAACTGGCAAGGGTGCTGGCGCGATTGAAACTTCATCCTCAATATTAAGCGATTTGATAAGCATATACAAAGCTTAAATTCTGGTGGAAGATGAAATTCATCGAATTCGCCAACGTGTGTGAGAAAATAGAGGGCACGGCGAGCAATATTGAGATGACCAAGATCGTTGCCCAGTTTTTGAAGAGTGCAGACGACTTAGAAATCGTTACGCGTTTTATTATCGGGCGCATTTTCCCTGCATGGAGTTCAGAAGAGTTAGGCGTGGGCCCAAGTCTGCTTTATAATGCGATTTCGATGGCTACCGGCGTTAAGGAAACGCAGGTCAAAGATATGGTGCGCGATTTGGGCGATATTGGCCTGGTATGTGAGAAGTTATGTGAAAAACGAATACAACAGACTTTGCTTCCAGCCGAATTGACCACCTTACAGGTCTACAAAAACTTCAGGGATGTTGCCAAGGCGGCCGGCAAGAAGTCGCAGAAGAAGAAGACCGGGCTGCTGGCTGATTTGTTTGGATCAGCGAAACCAAAAGAGGCACGATATATTGCCAGGCTTGTGCTGGAGGAACTGCGGATAGGAGTCGGAGAGGGCATCGTAAGAGATGCTATCGCGCAGGCATTTGATGCACCAAAGAACGAGGTGGAACGAGCATATATGCTTACCAATGATGCCGGATTGGTCGCAGTGACTGCAAAGAAGGGCGTAGAAGAACTAAAAAGGCTGGATATAATGCCTGGTAGGCCGGTTAAGATGATGCTGGCGCAAGTGGCAAGGAGCATGGAGAGCGCTATAAACGATATGAAAGAAGTGGCAGTGGAGTGGAAATACGATGGAGCCAGGGTACAGATACACAAGACCAATGATGAAGTTATCCTTTTCTCCAGAAAACTGGAGAATGTCACGAAATCGCTACCGGACATCGCTGGCGCAATTAAAGACGCAGTTGCATATAATCAGGCTATCCTCGAGGGTGAAGCGATTGCAGTGGGAGAGGGCGGCAAACCAAGACCGTTTCAGGACATTCTGAAGAGATTTAGGAGGAAATATGATATCGAGCAGATGGTCAAGGAGATTCCACTCCATTTGACCTTGTTTGATGCTCTGCAGGTGAACGGAAAGAGCCTACTACATAAACCATTGAGTGAGCGGCGGCGTGTTCTTGAAAAGAGCCTAAAAAAAGAGCATGCAAAAATAGATGTAACTCCCCGGACGGTTACGAGCGATGTCAAGGTTATAGAGAACATTTATAAAGATGCGCTCTCTGCAGGGCATGAGGGTGTAATGCTTAAAAATCCAAAATCGGCATATACGCCAGGCAAGAGAGGGAAGAACTGGCTTAAAATAAAGCCAATTGCGGAGACGCTCGACCTGGTGGTTACTGGCGGCATATGGGGAGAGGGAAGAAGGGCAAATCTCATAGGTTCGTATCTGCTGGCATGCAGGGACCCGGCTACTGGCAATCTCCTGAGCATAGGAAGGGTTGGCACCGGAATGACAGATAAGCAACTTGCCGAATTGACCGGATTGTTCAAAGACATCATCATATTCGAGAAAGGGAAAGACATAGAGCTGAAGCCTGAGGTCGTGTTTGAGGTAGGTTATGAAGAGATTCAGAAGAGCCCCAACTATGAGTCGGGGTTTGCCCTTCGCTTTCCCAGGCTGGCCAGTATAAGAGAAGACAAGTCAGTAGAAGATGCTGATTCTATTGAAAGAGTGCGAGAATTGTATAAAATACAGAGGGGGTAAGCAGGTCTATCTCCCTTTTTCCAGCTTCCTAACATATGCTGAGACGCCTGCCCCAATCGATGCTATGACAACTGCGCCAATAATGCATGCCAAAAGAGTCTGAATTGCATTCATCGTGAAGCCAGACTTGCTGACTGATAATACATATTCACTCCCGCCCCAGAGGATTATGCCTGCTGCAGATATGAAGAACGGCAATACCCAACAGCGCCATGCCCTCTCTTTACTCAGATATGCATCGACGAGCTTACCGATGCCGGAAAGCAACCCTCCGGCTACGAACCACCAGACCGAAGCGTTGATGAACGTTACGATTATCATCAGTCCCTGTGGTTCAAGCAGCCAGCAGTTAGCCAGTCCCTGGACGATGCCTATTAGCCCGAATATCACCGCGGCGATGTATGTCACGAACGATATTTTTCCCCCATAAAATGAGCGCTTCAAATTTTCTGCAAAGTCCTCCATGACATCGTCCAGCCCAAATCCCCTGAAGAGCAGATAAACGCCGACGAATGCCATGATGGCAATAATCGCACCTTGTGGATAGCCTGCAATTAGCGAGATGGCATAGATAATGCATGCCAGTCCAAGCGGTATAAAGAAGGTCTTGGAAACTTTCGGGTCGCTAAACAGTTCCTTGATGATATAATACGTGCTCTCAAGGTTTTGGCTTTGCTTAACGATAATGCGCCGCACGGAACTTACTTTGGCCCTAGATTCAATGAGGGGTAGCACAAATTCATCTTCCGCGCCATCAGTCACCACTATCACCCTATCTGCCTTATACCTCTCCAGAACTGCATCGAGATGGTCGGCTATGACTAAATCTGACTGAACGCCTACATTTAGGCTACCGCTGATTAACACAACCTCTGCATCAACCCCTCTTGCTCTAAGTTCATCATAAGTTTGAATCGCCCCAAAGATGGTGTTGAGATCTGAGTCCTCTGGGTCAGAGAGTGCTAACTGCGTTGCAGCCTGAATATTAGCATCTCTACCAATGACGGGACTTTTAATTCCAACTTTCCGACCTATATCGTCATCCCTGTCGACACAAATTACAAGAGTTTTCACTTCAACCTCTACAAAGTATTGAAGAGAGGGATATAAAAAGATTCGTACTTATAGCAGACCGGAACGCTGAAGTGCGAGCAGGTCGTCCGTGTCTATTTTTCCACCTTTTTTAAGCCGCTCATATATGCCCTCTGCCGTTTCCTTAGCTTTAGCCCTCTCCTCGCTTTCCTTGGCATCCCTGCTCATTTTTCTCAAGCCGGCAATCAACTTATTAAAGTCTCTAATCTCTTTCTGATGCTTGATGAACTTGTGATGATATTCATCAGCTGTTTCCTGTGCCTTTACAAACTCCTTGTGCGCAGCATCTGCTTCAACCCGCACCGCATCTACTTCGTTAAATGCAGCAATCATCTTATCATGCTGCTCTTGCGCCATGTCAGCATATTTAGTGACTTTTTCATGATATTCCGATGCCTTGTCGCGCAACGCCTGCGCTTCTTCCAGCAGGGCCTTTAATTCTTTATCCTGCTCCAGTTGTGCTTTCTTGTTTAGGAACTCTTCCTGAAGTGTAGAAATTTTTTCGACAAGCTGCCGCTCCTTACCAGTGCTCAGCACCTCAGTTTGCTGTTTGAATTCCAGCAGATCAATTTCTCTCTGAAGCTCATGAAGTGACCACTCTCCTCCGCTTTTTCTTTTGCGCAACCTGTCCACTTTTACATAAATCTTGCCAGCATCTTCATTCAGTTCATCCCGCTTTGCTTTATAAGTGCTGACCTTTTGATTGTATTTATCCCTCGCCTCTTTGTACGCCTGCGCCTCTTTCACTAAATCTTTCGTCTTCGTATTAAGCTCATCCCTCTGCGCCGCTAACTTACTGGCTTTGGCATTCCATTCATTTCGTCCTTCTTTGGCATTCTCGGCTTCTTTTTGTACTTTTGCCTTCTTTTTCAACAGCTCTTCCAACATACTCCTTCTCCTTTTCGCCTACAACAGAGGGATCAACAATCCTAGGTCTTTTTGGTCAATTATTATATCTGCCACAGTCTTTAATACAGGGTCTGCATTAAAGGCTATCGAAAGCCCAGCCTTCTCGAACATAGCTACATCATTTGCTCCATCCCCCACAACTATACAGTCCTGAGGCGACATGCCTTCTGACTTTGCTATCTGCTCTAACACATGCACCTTCGCATTTTGCTCTGTCAGGGGCCCCTTTACCTCGCCGGTCACCATGCCGTCTTTAATTACCAGCTCGTTTGCAACTATATAGTCCAGATTAAGTCTCTCATTGACCGTATTCACGACTATCATGAAACTTCCGGTGACTGCTACGACTGTATATCCCTTGGATTTTGCCTCCCTGAGCAAGCGCTCAGCCCCTGGCATTATTGGGATGTGCTCTGCCACCTTAATGACCTCGGTTTCAGGCAATCCACGCAAAAGCTGCACCCGTTCTCTAAGAGCTTTGCCAAAATCAATTTCGCCCTTCATCACCATGCTAGTGATTTTTGCAACCTCTTTGCCAACGCCCGCAACCTCGGCAAGTTCATCGATTATTTCGGCATCAATAAGGGTACTATCTACATCAAATATAATCAGTTTACGTCGCCGCACCTTACCACCTAAATGGAGATTCATATGCCCCCTCGCCGTCGTCGAAGCAATAATGAACCTTTTGATAATCCTTTTTTATAGACATCACATCATTTTTAACCTTCTCAGGTTCTTCTTCCTCGAGTATGATGCGTTTGAAGAACTGGGCAATCTCCCTCATCTCAGGTTCTTTCATTCCCAGACGCGTCAATTCCTGCGTTCCCAAACGAATGCCGGATGGGTCGCCAGGATTGTTCACATCGTCCCAGGGAAGAAGATTCTTGTTGATGATGATATTTGCTTTCTCGAGATTGGATGCAACCTTCGCACCCCCTCCGCATTTTGAAACATCAGCAGCCACCTGATGCGATTGAGTAAATCCATTGTCTTTACACAATACGTCCAAACCCGCATCATATAATGCCTGGGCAAGCGCCTGAGCATTGTTTATCATCTGCTTAGCATATTCCTCGCCAAATACGAGCGTTTCTGCCAATGTTACCGCTAAGCCAGCCTTATGATGCAGGTGATGATTGCTTGTCGTTCCTGGAAAGACCGCATTATCCACAGCATCGGCAACGTCGGACTTGCATAATATCAATGCGCCCTGCGGTCCAGGAAATGACTTGTGAGTTGGGCACGTTACAATGTCTGCCCCTTCCCGCAAAGGATCTTGGAACTGTTTGCCTGCGATTAACCCTAATACATGCGCGGCATCGTAGATGATTTTCGCACCAACCTCATCTGCCGCTTTCCTTGCCTCCCTTACAGGATGTGGAAACAGGAACAAGCTCCCCCCAAACATGATCACCTTCGGCTTTACGTCAAAGATTTTTTGGACCATTAAATCCGCGTCGATATTCATCTTTTTCTCATCAAAGGGGTGTGTAGTAATTCGCAGCCCCCTAATGCCGGCTGCTGAATATTTGGCATGACTTATGTGCCCGCCATCCGGCACGCCCAATGACATCAACAAGTCTTCATGCGCGGCAAGCGCCAAAAATGCGGCGAGATTCGCATTGACGCCAGATACCGGTTGAACATTCACGTGCTCCGCATCAAACAGACGTTTTGCCAATTCTATTGCCTTCGCCTCGATTTGGTCAATGTACTTGCAGCCCTGATAATACCTATGCCCCACCTTTCCCTCGGCATACCTGTGCCCTAAATCAGAGGCAAGCAACCGCCTAACAGTCGGGCTAGTAAGGTTTTCACTGGCAATCATTGGTAGCGAGTTTTTGAATAATTCGTGATGCGCATTTGTAGCATCCAGGATATGTTGTACATCTGAATTCATGATAATCTCGTCTGGGGTTGATTAGTAGAAACCAGAGGGCTTAAAATTTTCTATGATAGTAGTTATATTTAATCGTTAAGCGCTGTTATATGGATGATGGGAGAAGGCACTATGCTTAAGATAGGATTCGCAAAAATCGGCAATCTTGGGATTTCTCAAACAGTCGACCTTGCATTAGACGAAAGGGCAGAGAGGAATATCTTAACAAGGACGATTAGCACCGGCGCAAAGACTACGCTGGAGCAGGCATTAGATGCAATAAAGATGGTGCTAGACTTTACCCCTGACCTTGTCATTATTGTCACTCCCACCACATCACTACTGACCTCTGGCACGATTAAGGCATTGCACAAACCATGCATTATTATCTCGGCTGCTCCTGCGAAGAAAGCGCTCAACACGTTGAAAAAAAGTGGTTTCGGTTACATCATTTTGCCTGGCGACCCACTAATAGGCGCAAGAAGGGAGTTTCTCGATTCTACGGAGATGACGCTTTTTAACTCGGACGTTCTGCGCGTATTGGCAGTATGCGGTGCAGTGCAATTAGTTCAAGAGGAGATAGATGCAGTCATAGAGCAGATTCAAAATGGAAAGGAAGTGAAACTGCCGCAGATCATCGCAGATGCCTCTGTAGTGGTCGATAGGGCAGGATTCTCAAATCCGTATGCGAAGGCAAAGGCATTGGCCGCGTATCAAATGGCCGAAAAGGTGGACGAGATAAATACAAGAGCATGTTTTATACTTGATGATTCGAGAGAATATACCATAACTGCTGCATCTGCACATGAACTCATGAGAGCTGCCGCGCTTCTGGCTGACGAGGCAAGGGAGATGGAGAAGTCTGAAGATGCGGTCTTGCGAAGGCCCCATGATGACTCGGGCGCCATTATGTGCAAGGTTCGACTGCTGGACAAACCGAGAAAAGGTGGTGATTAGATAAAAAAGACGGAGGAGACTATTGTATACTATATCTTAGCCACAATTATGTTAGTTATCATCTACAGCGAGATTTTTATCATCCTCATGAGTTTCGAGGACAGATCGTTCAGCTTCATAGCTGCAGTATACTGGACGCTCTCCACTCTGACCACGGTAGGATTTGGAGATATAGTTTTTACTAGCGAGATTGGAATGGCGTTCTCAAGCATCGTTGCCGTCTCTGGCGTATGCATGCTCTTTGCGTTCCTCCTCCCAGTGATAATCATGCCATGGGTGGAGAGGAGAATTCAGGCAGAGCTGCCCACAAAAGTTGCACGGTCAATGAAAAATCATATATTAATATGCGGCTACAATGCGTTGATTGAGACGTTAGTCAAGGAATTGAAAACTAAAAAACACCCTTTTGTACTTATCGATAAGGATGAGCAAATTATCAAAAAACTTTCAATGGAGGTGCCTTGTGTTCATGGAGACCCAGGAGACGAAAACACACTTAAAAACGCCCAGATTAGCAACGCACGGCTCTTAATCACGAATATACCAGATGAAGAGAGTGCTGAGGTCGTTTTGACAGCATCCAAGCTGTTTGATGGCAAGATCATTTCTATGATTGATGACTTGAGTATGGCAAGATATATTGAGTATGCGGGAGCGGACTTGGTGGTCTCTCCCAAACACCTGCTTGGAACATATATTGGCAGAAGAGCCAGTATGCCCCTGGGCAAGGAACTGATTGATGTCACAGAGTTCGGCAAAGGGCTCAAAGTGCTGGAATTCCCAATTCGTGCTGATTCGCTTGTTGCGGATAAAACGATTAGAGAGAGTGAAATTAGGGAGAAAAGTGGGTGTGTTATCATAGGGCTGTGGAAAGATGGGAGAATGATTCCAAATCCCAGTTCTGGCACTACAATCAGCCAGAACTCGATAATTATAGCCCTCGGAACTGATGAACAGCTGGAGAAGTTGAGCAAACTGACCGCAGAGTACAAGCGCAGCATGAAGGGGCGCTATATCATCGCTGGCTTTGGAGATGTTGGTGAACAAGCAGCAAAGGTGCTGAAAGAAAAGAAGATACCTTTTACAGTGATAGATGAGAAGGAGATTGCAGATGTTACCCAAGTGGTTGGCAGTGCAACAGATGAAGAAGTGCTGAAGCGCGCCGGCCTTGCAGATGCATCCACGCTTATCGTGACGTTGAACACAGATCTTGACAACATTTTCACGACGCTTATCGCCAGGAAAATGAATCCAAACCTACGGATAATATCCAGGGCAAACGCCGAGCGTTCGATTGACAAGCTATACAGGGCAGGCGCAGATTATGTTCTGGCGCTATCGGTAATCGGAGGTCAAATGCTGGCAAGCATGATAGCTACAGAAGAATTTATGGCTGAAACGACTGTCGTAGAGGGGCTCAAGGTTGTGGAGTATAAAGTGAAAACACCTGCACTGGCAGGAAAAAGTATAGCCTCGACGAAGATCGGGTCAATGACCGGTTGTACTGTGGTCGCGATTGAGTATAATAGGCATTTTATTCCCAATCCCTCCTCGGAAGAGGTCATACCGCCTGGAGCAAAATTGATGTTAATTGGAACCAGGGACCAAATCCGTACGTTTGAAGAAAAATTTGTAGGAAGTTAAAGGGATGTTTACTAAACCAGAGGAAGTTGTCGATGGAGTTGCCGCGTTCATCAAAACCAACGTTGAAAAGGCGCACCGAGAGGGCGTAGTCATAGGGTTGAGCGGTGGTGTCGATTCGGCTTTAGCTGCTACCCTTGCAGTTAAAGCGCTTGGCAAAGAACGTGTCTTGGGCATCTTGCTGCCAGAAAGGGATGTTACATGCACAGAGGATGTCGAAGATGCAATGCAAGTCGCCAAGATGCTTGGCATCAAGCACAAGACGATTGATATAGCAGAAATTCACACTGCCTTTGCATCCGCACTCCCGGACTATGACCCAAATGCGAAGGTTTGCAGTGGCAATCTCAAGGCGCGAATACGAATGTGCGCTCTTTATTACTACGCGAATCTACTAAACCTGCTCGTGATAGGAACCGGCAACAAAACAGAGATTCTTTTAGGATATACTACGAAATATGGCGATAGTGCTGCAGACATGCTCCCTTTGGGCGAGCTCTACAAGACGCAGGTGCTGGAGGTTGCTGAACATCTTGGAGTTTCAGAGCGCATAATCAAAAAACCGCCCTCTGCAGGGCTTTGGAAGGGGCAAACCGACGAAAAGGAGCTGGGCATCTCCTATGAACTCGCCGATAGCATTTTAATAAAACTGACAGATGAGAAGAAAACGCCCGCCGAGATAAAAAAAGAACTGGGCATCTCAGAAGACGTTATAGAGCGCATCGTAAAGCGCGTTGAAAAGAACAAGCACAAGAGGGAGATGACGCCGGTTCCGGAGATTTAGACTAATTGAATCACATCAAATTTATATACCTTTACTTATCATAACTTATCGGTAAGTTATGGAATTTATTTTCACTAGACATGCAAAAGAAAAGATGGATTGTTTGGGATATGCACCAAGTGAAGTCAAAGAAACGATTGTTAAGGGCATGAAAATTGGCCCTGATTCAAGAGGAGGTATGCATGCTAGGATGGGTGTCCTAGAAGTTGTCTTTAGAAAGTTGGATCAAAAAGTGGTTGTGATAACTGTATTCGAAGTAAAAAGGTGATGAATATGTTGGAAAAATGCATAATGTGTGGTAAGAAGCTGAAGAGGGAAAAGGTGGATTACGAGGTCTGTGGGATCAATCTAGGAAAGTTTCCAGCAGATGTCTGCTCCTGTGGAGAACAGTACTTCGATGAAAAGACGGCTGAAAGAATGACGGAAGCTGCTAAGAAAGCTGGAGTTTTTGGAATTGCAAAAAAGACGAAGGTCAGTTATACTGGGAAATCATTAATGGTGCGCATACCCAAGCAAATAGCAGAGTTCGCAGATTTGAAAAAGGGAGAAGAAGTTGAAATCGTCCCAGAGGGTAGAAAGAAAATCTTGGTGAGGGTTATAGATTGAACTCACTCATTCTGCCAGAACTCTCTCAAATAGCCACCCATAATCCTGCGGCTTGGTTAGAAACTCTAGCAACTTCGGGTCCTTTCTGATAAGCCCATACATCTCCTTATTCTTGTTCAGGCCGACATCAGGGAAGTTTGCAGGCTTTAGAAAGTGCATCTCTGGAACATCACCATAATTTTCGTTCTTGACGAATCCTGTAGTCAGCTCGAAGTATGCAACGCCTCCTTTTTCCCTTATGGGCTCGTAAACCGAGGAGAAATCCCTGGCAACCCAGTTGCACATTTTCAGCTCTTTGTTGGAAGGGTTTATTGTTATATGGCCATAGTTGGGAGGAACAATCACCTTATCTCCCTTTGTAGCCTTGACCAGTACGACGTCCGTGATACCATCATTCTGGCGCCTCTGTAACAAATAATGCGCACTTCCTTCCAGCACCTCATAAATCTCAGGATACGACAAATCAGTCCCAAGTACAGAAGGATGATAATGGCCCGCAGTTTTGACGTACTCCATACCCAGCATGTGCGGCGGAATTACTGTCACATCATACCTCAGCCCGTTCTCCAGCATGATTTGCCTGTCTTTGACGCTCAGGGATAGGTCCCGATACATATAATATAACTCTGGATTTCCTGCGCTCTTCAGCCATTTTTTATCATAGACGACATTCTTCATGTCATCCAATTTTCGCACGCTCGGCTTTGATATCTTGTTACCAAATCTCAGGTCTCTTGTCATGCCAGGTACACCGAGGTATCGATCTGTATGTCCTCTCGTATTTGATACTTGATAAGTTGCGTGGGCGCAGGAAACATGCCCCGTATCTTTGGTATGATGAGTTTATTGGTTACCTTATCGCCAACTCTTTCGGACTCGATGTCGAAGATGATGTCGCACGTATTGCTGATGGTATTCACTACCTTTGGGTCATGCACACCTTTTAGAATATATAGATAAGATACACTATCGGTTTCCTTTGTTATGTCGTAAATCTGATCGATCAATTCTTTCATCCTACCATAGCTACTGTCCAGCTCCAAAAAAAAGGAGAATGTATCAATCACGCAAGTAAAATCCTTATATTTCCTCAATTTCTCGAGTTCATCCGAAAAATACTTTATGATCTCCTTGTCCCTCTTACTATTTGCAGAACCGCCACTCTTTTTATGATACTGCCCATACACATCGATGAAGGTTATATTATCCGTACTCAAACCAAAATCGAGGATGTTTTGTTTGATGTACTTTGGATCCCTGTCAGTCGCGAAGTAATACGATTTCCGCGCTGTAGCAAAGTGATATAGAAAAACCTCGGACATGGACTTTGGGTCAGTGCTGAATAAAACTACCGAGCCCCCAGGGAGGCCTCCGTTTAGATACCGATCCAGCATTTCGATGCCGGTGCTCTTCCTCTTTTCCACTTTTCCCTTTTCCACTTTCATTTCACACCTGTTGAGCGTATTGATGTTATTTCTATTTGAACGTGATGTTTAAAAAAGCGATGGCTTAGATCACCAAGAACGCTAAGTACGCTATCGATACCATTATAATCGAGTTCTTTATGCCTGAGAAGACGCTGCCCTCCCCCATCTGCCCTGCAATCAGTCCAGAGCAGAAACCTTGAATTATGGCGGCATGGAAGAATATGCGCCTGAACGCGTCGATATCAATACCGCCCATGAAGGTTGGACCTGTAGCACCAGCAGCGCCTACCCCGCTCATCACCGGCAAAAAGGTTCCGCACATAGTAGCGATGACGAATAAGAATACAAAGAAAGACAGGTAGATAATGACGACATATATTATCATTTGATTCGTTCTTTCCTCCCTCAATATTTCGTGATTTACCGCATCCTTGGCTGCCACCTCCAGCACCTCTCTCGTGTTCCCACTCGCTCTGTTGGCCTTTAGTATCAGCGTTATGACCCGCGATACAGAACCTGACTTGACCCTATTCGCAAATCGTTTCAATGCATTTTCGACCGATGCCCCCCACTCTATATCCTTCCATATCTTCTGAACCTCTGTGGTAAGTATACCGATGTTTGTCTTGGCGATTAACTTAAGAGACTGTGCTAATGTCATCCCAATTTCGTTGGCGCTTGCCAATTTTTTCAAGAAATTGGGCATCTCTTTTGCCATCTTTTTTTGTTTTCGTGAGGAAATCTCAAAGAAGACTGCAAATGGGAGCAAAATTACAATCAAAGCAAATATGATGTAGTCGTCCAGTACACTGATTGCTCTATCAAAGGTGGTCATCTGACCCAGATTGAGAAAGATCCCGCTGAAGAACAATAAAACTCCGGCAGGTATGCTTGCGTATAATACGCGCAGAGGGTTTTCGAATAAACTTCTGAGAGGATTCTTCAAGAACTCTTTAAATTCTATGCCTTTCCTCCCCTTCTCAAGCTTTTCGAATAGACGCTTCTCCTCTTTTGCCCTCATTGTTGGAGCCTTGTACTCATCTATCTCCTCAAGTTTGAACGATGTGACGCCTTTTTCAGTCTCGAGACTCATCGTGCTGATGAGAACGATGAACATGGCTGAACCTATCGGCAACACCGCATAGATTATTAGGTATAACATCAGCATGCTACCGGGGTTCATGGCAGCCATTACAGTATATACTATCACGATGAATAAAGGCCCTGCCACAAAGGCGGTAACATACGACTCTGCGATTAACCCTAACAATTCTAAGAATCCCCGCTGGTCTCTAATCGCTTTATCCAGATATTGCTCTGACCTGTCAGATAGATAGGCGATAACACTGCCCCCACTCTCTATTACGGATAACAAATTCCCAATCAAGTCTTGAAAATTCTCAGATGGAGAGGTGTCAGATATTTCTCGAAGTGCGGTCTTTAGGTCCTGACCGAATAAATCCATGTTTCTAACGATCATGCTGGCTTCTTTGGCCACCTCCCCATATGTGGGGGATTCGCTCAGTGATCTAAACACGTCGATGATGTTCATGCCACCTTGGCTGAGGGCGTACATGAACGTAGTGGCATATGGCAGCTCCCTATCAATTTTGGTTTTTCTCTCGCTGGCCGTGAAACGCGGCATCATCATCAGGAGAAGATAGGAAGCGCCCCCCAACAGAATGGTCAGCATTGTCACCAAAAAAATGGAGAAGATGATCTCTCTATATTCCAACGTCCACCACAGGGCACGGGGGATTTCCGCTGTGATGATTGGTGGCAGGCCAAAGATGAATATGATGAGGAGGGAGAGCGTCAAGCCGATAATAGCTCCCACAAATCCCGCGATCAATGCATATAGTCTTGATCTCGCAACATACACGTCACAGGGGATTGGAGTTCGCGCCCGCCTTAGGTCCCTTTCCAGGGAGTAGTATTTCTCCATTTTTAATCTGGAACCAAATATGCGAAACGCCAATTTGCTGATCGCGTCCATAACACCTCAGAGGGCTTTACTCGCCACCTTTTTCAATACTTCTTCTGGATTGATATAATACGCTTGTATGATCTTCGTGATGTCCCTATGATCCTTTATTCCTTTTTTCACCAGATACTCGAGAACTGTTTGTCTGTTCTTCAATTCCTGCTGCAATTCCTTTTGGGTCCACCCTCTGCGCTGCTTAATCTCATCTAATACCAAAGAGTCACCAGCCCTCTCAAACACATCAGTCACTGGATTCCACACAAAGATGTCCGTCGTCCTAATTTTTTTCGTAGTGGGATCGATGTCGGTTATCTCTGCGATTTTGTCCGCCCTTCTGACCCGCTTCTCTCCAATATATGTTTGGATCTGAACGCATACTATGTCCAATGCTTGGAGCATGGTCCTGGGCACGTTGATGGGCTCGTTTTCTAACCTGTATATCACGGAGGGGACTGAATCTGCGTGCATCGTCGAGAATGTGGTATGACCAGTGGACATTGCCTGGAACAGCACGAGGGCTTCTTTGCCCCTGACCTCACCCACAAGGAGATATTCTGGCCTCTGCCGCAGCGCTGCTCTGAGCAGTTCATACATATCAATTTCGCCAGTCTCCTCTCCAGTGAAGCTCTCCCTTGTGACCTCAGCGATCCAATTTGGATGAGGTAACTTCAACTCTCTGGTATCCTCCAGCGTAACGATCTTTGATTTTGGTGGTATGAACAAGCAAACTGCATTCAACGATGATGTTTTGCCTGAGGCGGTGCCGCCAGCGAAGATCAAACTCTTATTATTCTCGATGCACAGCCAAAAATACGACATAATCTCGGAGGAGAAGGTATTCCAATTGATGAGATCGATGGGCGTAATCGGAATCTCCTGGAATTTCCTGATCGTGAACGTGCTGCCCTTCGTCGTCACCTCTCTCCCAAGCGTCATCTGAATACGCGATCCATCCTTCATCGTGGCATCTATCATGGGGTCCGCAATGGAGATGTGCTTTCCACACTCTTGCGCCAGTTTAATGACGAAGGCATTCAGCTCTTCTTCATCAAAAGTGATGTTGGTCTCTATGTTTTCGTAGTTTTTGTGATAAAGAAAAACCGGAGCGTTAGGCCCATTGCATGATACGTCCTCGATAAAAGGATCGTTCATCAGTGGATTTATTCTCCCCAGCTCCAGGTAATTCCTCTTTATGTAGTACATCAGTTTAGCAAAAGTTACCGGCGTTATCCCCCCCACATAGTCGCGTACGAGTTCTCTTACTTCCCCCACCAGTATTGTTTCTCTGTCCGCGGTTTTCCCAGCACCTTCAAGTATTAACACGTCTTGGAGCCGTTTGTGCAGTTCTTCTATCAACTCCTTTTCGAAGGGCGTTAACGCCGGCTCAACCACGTTATATAAATATTCATTCGTTTTGTCATTGTACAAAACCGTGACAAATGCATATGGTTCGTTTACCCAGTATCGTTCTACTTCCTTGTACCCCTCGACTTCTTTGAAAACTGCAATTGGGCCGTGTTTTGAGGGGTCATATTTTTCAATCTCTATTTCACCAACGATCTTTCCCTTAAATTTATCTCCAATCTTTTCTAAAAATCCCCGTGTTTCTTTAACCTTTTTTCTCTCAACTGCCACCTTCTCGACTTTCTTGGGCCTTTTCGGTGCTTTGACGGGTTTCCTGACCGTCTTGGATATCGCTTTCTCCACCACCCCTCTAATCTTCTTGGACTTGCCGGCTTTTTTAGCGCTTCCTTTCTTACCCCTCAATTTTTTCACCATTTATAGACGCCCCTCATTCCTACAACTATTCTATAACTATTTGTATGTCTAATAAAAAGGTTGCCTACATCCTCATATATTTAAGTATCAAAATGAGAGTAGATATAGTTTGAACGGAAGTTTCGGAAATGAAACACAGCACGGGATTTATAGGATGCGATGGCGCGGTTGCGACGACGGTTGGGGTGATTTTAGTTATTGCGATCGCAACGACGATGATTGCCGCGATCTATGCAGTTGGCGTGCCGATGCTGGCTGATGCCAGGCACAACGTAAACATACAAAATGCACAGCACTACTTCGGAATTCTCCAATCAGATATAAGCGATTTGAAGGGGCCCTTGTCCGGGGTTGGCCCCTCAAGGCGTACCACGGTAAATCTGGGCGGAGGAACTATTGCGATAATGCCGGACACTCCTACCACGAAGATACAGGTGAGCTTCAAAAACGAGACTCAGCCTCACGACTACTACGATGTTTTCACTGGCACTGGTTTGTGTGTTGGAAACATCGAATACACCCTGGAGGATGACACCATCATCTATGAAAATGGAGCGGTCATCTCAAGGTTTTCTTTTGGCAACCCCATCATAACCTCGCGACCAAACAACATATTCATCGCGCCAGCAGATGGCGACAATATAATAGTACATTTGCGCGTTATCAAGCTTGGGGGCGATCTTTCTTCAACGGGTGGCAGTGGCACCGCATACATCAATTCGAGATTTGTAGAATTTGACAATAAAACTGACTTTAAGGATAAACCCGTAGCAACCACCCCATGCAAAACAGTTACGATCAACATTACCAGTGAGTATCATCAGGCGTGGGAAAGATTCTTTGAAGGTGAGTTAACGGGGGCGGGCTTGACCAAGAAGACGAGTCCCAGTAACACGGGCTTTTACATTGACACGAGTGGAAATGTAGTTACGATATATATTTATGGCAAAACGACTGGCTATGATATCTTTCTAAGCGTTCATGAAACCATTATAGAATCATCGGTGAGTTGATGATGAAAATTTTTCGTGATGAGGGCGCTCAAGCAGTCCCTTTGGGATATCTCATAGCCTTCATCATCTCCATGATGTTATTGGTCACTACCGTCCTGTCTTATCAAGCAATGGTTGCCGGCACAGCCAGGTTGGGATATGCCGATATTGGAAATGATGTGGCAGGCACGATCGTTGATATGTGTCTTGCCACGGCGACGAACGGCAACGGAACCGTGAGTAGGACGATCGAAATCCCCTTGCAGGTGGGCGGAGACCCGTACGTCATCAAGACGGAAAACTATCCGGGTACCTCGACCCAAGCAATTTTAATCACCGCAAGAGGTGCGAAGGTGTACGTTCCACTCAACAACATCGACCAAGGCATATCCATAGAAGGGGAAGTGCCAAGCGGTTCGGGACGGGTAATAGTGGAGTATGATATAGCAGCTGGAAAAATCAATATCACTTCGCCACGGCGTTGAGGTGAGGACATGAGCACTTTGATACGAAAAATGAATCGGCATGATAAAGGTATCATCAACGTAGATTTCACCATCGCCATAGTGATTTTTGTGCTCGCCTTCTCCTTTGTGTTTTATGCCCTTGCCGGATCGACTGCGCCGTACAGGAGTGCATACAACCAGATATACCCCATTGCGAATAGAGTTGGTGACATCTTGGTGAAGGACCCTGGCTGGTGGGACAATGGAACGAGCAATGGAACCAATTGGGAGGCTAAATGGAACGCCGATCAACTGGCAGTGAGGAGAATAGGCTTCACAGTTGACGAGGAGAAGCATAATGTTCTCAACGAGACCAAGATAGATGCACTGATGTCAAACCATACTGCGGCTGGGAATCTGACCTGGTGGGAGTATCCAGTGGATTCGACTGCTAACAACGAACTAGAAAATGCAACTAGATCATTTGGGTTATGGGGATATAACTTCTATCTGCAAGTTCGTCCAATTAATGCCACCACCTACAATTCAAATGCAGCGGACGATGGAATTGAGGATAAAGTTCCCAAGTCAGGAGACGTCGTTCAGATTGAGAGGCTTGCATTGCTACCACATGACGACAAAGTGGACAAATATCAAATACTCCTGTGGGTGTGGTAAGATGAGCAAAAGTTTCCTTCAGGACCACAAAGGCCAGTTATATACGATAGAGGCGGTTCTTGCAGCGGGATTAATGTTAAGCGCAGTATTTTTCATATCAGCGTCAACGCCTGCAACCGTCACCCCAGGACAGGATTTCGCCAAGGTTCAGCTGAAGAAGTATGGTCAGGATGTGCTCATGCTTTTGTCGTATAATGAAAAAGAGTTAGCCGTGGGCGAACTGGAGTATACGTTGTATAGGGAACACGACCCTGATACATGGGGACACGATGAAGATGTAAGTAATATTACAACACTCCCAGATGGTGATTGGACGGCCAGCTATTTGTACATAGATTATGATGTTGCAGGCGAAAACCGTACTGTGAGATTTAAATTACATGATCCCGAAAGGGATGATCCGTGGAGGAATCCTAGTGAAATTGACGGCGCACTTTATGCTGTATCTTATGCCAGTCCAGGGAGCCGCTTCATGATCTTAAGTGATAACGATTTCCTCACGTTCCCGCATGAAGGAAGAATGCTCGTACATACCATAAATATGGCTTGGTTTAAGGATGCTGAAGAGGGGGTGTCCACCCCTGTTTTGGTTTGGGTTGATATAGAACCAGAGAATCGTGATGACGTTCTGGAGATAGTTCGCCCAGAATTAGAGGGAGAGAATGAGCTGTTGCAGTATGTAATAATTGGTCAAGGGAGCTATGTTAACATACGAAAGGATCCAGCCTTTAAACCAGGAGGAAATTGGCGTATTAATGGTGAGGGAATAAGAGATATTGATGGCATTCAAATGCAAGAGCTAGGTGATGATGAATTTAGATTTACATTTGACGAAAAAGGAGGATACGCGATCACTTGGGGACCGGGAGCTTCTTTTGCTCAGCACTCTGATCCCGTCTTTGTCTGTGTCGGCAAGCCAGGTATAAAGGAGAGCACAGAAATTAGCCCGCTCGAGGCCGCTATAAGAGGAGGTCTTTCCCTCGATAAACTAAACGAGACGCTTCATAGTTACATCCCGGAAAACGTCGAGTTCAATCTGTATTTCTACAATAGCACAGGGGAGATCATTCATATCAATGGGGGCGAGATGAAGATAACCAATGGCAATCCCACCACAGAAGCGGTGACGGTAAACGTACCTGTATTTGCGACAATAGACGGAACAAATTATGCGACTTATGAGGCGAAATTGGTGTTGTGGTATAAATGAGCCTTAGAAGGAACGATCAGGGACAAATCATCATACTCGCAGGATTTATCCTAGCGATTGGTATCATCTTTTTCAGCGTCATTCTTCATTCAGCCGCATTCGCGGGTCATCAGACAATAGAGCAAGAAACTGCTGATGTCAATTACGATTTTAAATGCTTGAAAAACGCCTATGAGGACATCTTGAAAAAAGTCTCGGATTCTGGTGCGAAAAATCCTTTCGAGGGTACGGCACTGGATGAGCTCACTGACTATGAGAATCAAATGGTCAAATTATATGCATTGGAAGGATATGCTGTCATATTCGCACCACACGATCCTTCAGAAGATTATGATAGTTTCGCGAAGACGGCGACGGCGAAAATAACCCTCTCAGATGGCGAAACAATATATATTGAGACTGTGACCTATGAGCTTGGTTAAGTCGGTCGGATAAGGAGCGGCATATGAATCTATTGGATACAATTCCAAGATGGGGAGAATATCTTGCCAATAAATTAAAACAGAAAGGGATAGGGGTGCGGCTAATTAAATTTACCATTCCTTTTATCATCGCGGCTGGAGTGACTATTCTCATGTATCTAACGTTGGATGGAAATACCTTCGTCAAAATAGGATTCGCGATGAGTGTATACTTTTTTCCACCTGCAGGAAAAGAATCCGTGATCCCCTTGGCTGTTGGATGGGGAGTTCACCCTGCTCTTGCCGCATCTTCCATTATCCTTCTAGATGTCGTCACTGCGCTATTTTTGGTATGGAACTTTGACTTCACCAAGAAGGTTCCACTAGTAGGAGGAGCGATTGAACTCACCGAAGATAAAGGAAGGAGAGTTCTGGAGAAGCGCACCTGGGTGAGGCGATTTGCTTTTACCGGGCTCGTCCTTTTCGTTATGGTGCCTTTTCAAGGAAGCGGGGCAGTTGTGGCATCGATTCTTGGCAGGATAATAGGCATGGACCCATACAAAGTTTTTATCGCAATCACCACGGGCTCGGTTATCGGATGCTTCAGCGTAGCATATTTTGCTGACATCGTGGTGTCCGCGTTTAAGAGCAGTTTCGCTCTGGGAGTGTGTTCGTTGCTTGTTTGCATCCTCGCCTTTGGTATCGCCTACGTAGTATATAGAAAAAAGAGGGGCGAGAACGCGCCTATAGGATGATCTCGATATCGAGCTCCTCTGCTAACTCCTTATACCGGTTTCTGATAGTTACCTCGGTCACGCCCGCTATATCTGCCACTTCTCGTTGCGTCCTGCGCTCTCCGCAGAGAATAGATGCAATATATATGGCTGCTGCCGCAACACCTGTAGGCCCTCTGCCAGACGTCAACTCCTTTTCCGCTGCTTGGCGAAGTATTTCAACTGCCTTGGACTGGACATCTCCTTTGAGATTCAACCCTGAGGTAAATCTCGGCACATAATCGGTAGGGGATGTCGGCACGAGTTTAAGCCCCAGTTCCCTGGATACGAACCTATATGTACGACCGATTTCCTTCCTGCTGACCCTTGACACCTCTGCGATTTCGTCCAGTGTCCTGGGCACAGAACACTGCCTGCATGCAGCATAAAGCGCAGCGGCTGCCACACCCTCGATACTTCTCCCCCTAATCAGGTTTTTCTCCACAGCTTTCCTGTAGACTACTGCAGCAGATTCTCTCACGTTCCTGGGAAGGCCAAGCGCAGATGCCATCCTATCCAACTCGGATAGTGCAAATGCAAGATTGCGCTCCGTTGCATTGCTCACTCTTATCCTGCGCTGCCACTTCCTTAACCGGTATAACTGAGCCCTGCTTCCAGAAGAGATGGATTTGCCATATGAATCCCTGTTCCTCCAGTCGATCATTGTGCTCAGACCCTTGTCGTGAATGGTATAGGTCATCGGCGCACCCACGCGGCTCCGCTTCATTCGCTGGTCGTGGTCAAAGGCTCTCCACTCTGGCCCCATATCCATAAAGTCTTCCTCGACGACCAGTCCGCACTCATTACACACGAGTTCTGCTCTTTCATAGTCGTGCACAAGTTGGGCGCTTCCGCATTCAGGGCACTTGGCTTTTACACCCTCATGCTCCTTTAAAGCCCTCTCTTTTTCAATTTCTTTAACCCTCGCAGCCTTCTCAACTTCCTTTACCTTTTCAATTTCTTCCATAATTATCACCATGATTACAAGACGTAAACTCGCTGATTTCTCAGGGCATGCGCCTTCGTCGTGTCATAAAGCCTGACAGAAATATAAGGACGTTTAACGGGACCAAACACATCATACACCTTTCCTATCTTCTCCATACGTTCAGTGACGACCACAGAACCGATTTTAGGAAATCCCTTTTCAAACTGACTCCGCACAATCAATCCCTTATGGCTTGAAGGATGAAGAACAGTACCCAGTCTTTTCACGCATTTACCCCAGAGGAATATAAAGAGATGAATTACTCTTATATAAAGATTTCGTAAGGTTTAAATTTACTTTAGAAACTTTTTGGGATTGACGCTGACCACTTGGACCGCTTCTTTTTCGCTCAATCCAGCACCCCTTGCGATTTCGAGTGCTCTTTGCTCAGAGATAAGGTCTGCAGGGCTATGTGCATCCGTATTGACCACTAACATGGCACCGACCTCAGTAGCAATTCTTGCAACATGACCATTGGTCAGGCAATGCCCCTTCCTGGATGTGATTTCCAGACAAATGTTATTATCACGCGCAGCCTCAGCATCCTCAATCGTGATGAGGCCAGGATGTGCTATGATGTCTATGTCTCCCAAGTGTGTGGCTACGGCATTAGTTCCAGGGGCGACAGGTTCTACCAGCGTCTCTCCATGCATGATGATAAGTTCTGCACCTAATTGTCTTGCCTGAGCAACGATTTTCTCGATTTTTACAGGCGGGATATGAGTTAGTTCGACGCCAATGAGGACATTTATATTCCATTCCTTCCCAGCATCCTTCACCCGCTTCAGGCTCCCCAGTACAAATTCGAGATTTGAAAAGTCGACATGGTCAGTTATTCCAATTGCCGTGTATCCGTGGACTGCTGCGCGACGTACCAATTCTGTAGGCAGCAATTCACCATCGCTCAAAATTGTATGGGTGTGCAAATCAATCATAATATCCACATCCAGCACAAAAGTTATAAACGTTCCTCTTATATTTGTATTGTTATAAAAGGTGAAAAAAGTGACAAAAATACAGCGACTGGTCCTTGACGTCCTAAAACCTCATCGACCAACAATAACAGATATGGCTAAACAGCTGAGTGTATTAAAAAATGTGACCGGTGTCAACCTCACCCTGTACGAGGTGGACCAGGAAACAGAGAATATCAAAATTACGATTGAGGGGAACGACCTCGATTACGATAAGATAGAGAGCGCCATTGAGGAACTGGGTGCAGTAATTCATAGCGTCGACGAGGTTGCGGCCGGGTCCAAATTGGTCGAAGATGTTGAGACGCCGCAAGATAAGTAGATTATTTCTTTTGGCGCAAATTTTGAATTGCGCTCGCTATGTCTCTTGCGATCTCGGATTTGGGGGCAACCTCATCCACCCATACCCGTCCGCTGATTTCCCACCATGACCCAGGATACGCCTTATGAGGCTCCACCTCTGGGTGCAGACCTAACTTATCAGCTGCTGCCTCAATCTCGTTTAACCGTGGCTCGTGAACAGCATCTTCGCTTGAGATAATTCTGCCCCCGCTTCTGGGCTTGCTGCCATCAAGGTATACGGGCCAGATAATCGCCCTGCCCTTCTTTTTCATCGCGTATCATTTATAGATTAGCCGTTATTATGCTTAAATAGTATGTGGTCAACACTGTTACCAAAGAGTGTGATTGCTCGCACGAGGTGGAATTAAAGATGGTGACCACGGCAATAGCGCATCCCATGCAGGCGCTCGTCAAGTACCACGGTCTTAAAGACTGGAAACTGAGAATACCGTTTCATGACAGCATTTCCGTTAACGTTGACGCGCTCTGGACGAAAACGAGCGTTGAATTCGGCGATTTTAAGCAGGATTATATCGAGATAAATAACAAACCAGTTCAGGGAGATGCTTTCCAGCGGTGTCTGGTCGTGGTGAACAGGGTGAGGGAACTGGCTGGCATAGAAAACAAAGTCAAAGTGACGTCTGCGAATAGCATCGACTATGCTGATGCAAAAGGGCTGGGTTTTTCCTCTTCCGGAGGGGCTGCACTGGCAGCCGCCACATTTAAGGCCGCACGTCCCGACGAAAAGTATGGATTGGACTTAAGACTGATATCCAGAATTGCAAGAAGACTCGCGGGCTCCGCTTCCAGAAGTGTCGCAGGAGAGTATGCGCGCTGGTATGCTGGGAAGGATGACGAAAGTTCCTATGCGGAAAAGATTGCCACCAAATCGGATCTGGACCTTGGCATGGTGGTCGTTCCGCTACCATCAGATGTCAGGACAGAGGAGGCGCACTCAGAGGTCATGAGTTCACCGTTCCTAGAAGCGAGGATCAAGAGCGCCTGCACCAGGGTTGAAAAGATGGAAACCGCGATCAGGAGCGGCGATTTGGAGAGAGTTGCAGCCCTGGCAGAGGTTGACTCGCTCGAGCTGCACGGTCTGACGATGACCGGAAAGCACGGACTTATCGCATACAAACCAGAGAGCATTCAGGTAATGGGCGAAATCAGAAAGATGCGCCAGGAGGGCATACCAGCTTACTTTTCCATGCAAACCGGCCCCAGCGTGTTCATCAACACATACCCGGAACGAATTGTCGAAGTCCAACAGCGCATAGAAGCGCTTGGGCTAAAGACGATTTCTGCCAGAGTTGGAGATGAGGTAAAAATAGTATGATTTACGGTCGTCGTATTTTAATGAGGTTTAACCCTCAACTATAGAGCACCGTGTGGTATAAGGTTTGTTTAAATCTAAAATCAGAACTGCGCTTTGTTTGCTTGTAAAAATCATATTTTGGCTCCTTTGTAGCTCGCTTTAATTTAGAAGTAAAACTCAGGTTTGGGTGAGTGCCTTCGCTTTTTCTATTGCTTTTTTGATATCAGCAGGTATTTTTTCTGTTGACATTTTTTCTGCTACATATTCTCCTATCTGAATTTTCCATCCTCTTCGAATTTTATTGTTTTTTCGTAAGATTCGTTCAATTTCTTTATCCCTTTGTTTCCTTTCATCAATATCCTTTTCAGTAATCTCAAGCCCAAACAACTCATTGATGGCGTTAACCAAAATGTCAATTGGATAGTAATCTTCAATGCACCTCTTTTCCAGAATAACAAATTTTTCTTTCTTGACCCCCATTTCTTTTATTAACTTGAATGCTAGTTCTTCACCATGTTTATCTAAAATTACAAGATAATCTACTGGAGCATATTTGACAATCTCCAACCAGATTCTTAGATGATTTTTTAATTGAGATTCCCCGCCAACAGATATAATCGCCACCTTATCTTCTATACTTTCCAATCCTAATTTCTGAGCGAAAATAGGCAATACCGCCTCCTTTTCAGTTCCGCCTTCAACAAAAATAACAAAATCTTTTAAATATATGTCACTTGGTACCACGCCAAGTTCCCAAAGTATTAGTTTGAAGTCATCTCTGTTTTCGATTCTTCTGGCCGCTGTCTCTTTACCTTCTTTCCAAATAATCCAATTGTTTTGAATATCAATTTTATCTACAAATATCGGAGAATGCGTTACGATTAGAATTTGAGTTTCTCTAGATAGTTCTTTTAAAAATTTCAAGAAACCTCTTGAAATATCTGGATGTAAATGATTTTCAGGTTCTTCTATACCGTATATCATGTCCTTTTCAATTAAATGCCACATTAACCCCAGTACTTCTTGTTCTCCGCCACCTAACAAATGTACTGGAAGACGAAGGTCCCCATCATTAATCAAAATTTGTTCAGGATTGGGCTCCAACCGTTTATGGAAAAATTTTTCGACATACTTTCTAAATTTACCCCACTTTAATTCCTCTGGTCGACTGGTACTTATCGACAATGTTCTCATAGAGTCTAGCGTTGTTGGCTCTATGAAAGCTGTACGCTCCCCTAATGTTGCTTTTACGTTTCTTGCTGCGGGAATTAATCTAAATCGCCCTTTAATTTTGTTTGAGATATTCGCCGATATGTCCCGAAGTAAATCTGGAGTAATAGGGGAGCTGATTTCTGGAATCTCGTGTGGTGTTGGTGCTCTCTCCACGAGTGAATATTCTTGCTGAGTTGCCCATTCCTTGCAATCTAATCCAACGGTTTCTTGCAACGATTGAATAACTCCTGCGGCTACAAGGGAATCTATTCGCGGATCACTGATATAAGCAATTTTTTTATTTTTATTAACCAATAATCTGTTACCACCAATATTTTTAGGAGAATATCCCGATTCGAAAAAATAAAACATATAGTTATCAGGTGGTAACGGTTCGGGAGAAAATCTTGGAAAAAAGAGATTGGTAAGCTCTTCTGATGTTGACATTTTATCGTCTTTCACCAGCTCTTGACCTGCCCATTTTATGTAATTGGTTCTCCATCCTCCCCCATAGTCAAGAACTCTGCAGATTTCTAATTCATTATACAACTCTTCAGAATTCTTCTTTATCTTCTCTAAAATCTTTTTGGGAAGCGGAATGATGCTTTCAATTTCCTTGTCGGCCAATTCAAAAGTGAAGGTAAATACCATTGGGTTGTCCACAATCCTATCAAACCATAAATAGTCGCTCGCTCCTCGTGTAGCCCCTCCGCCCGTCAAACTAAATTCAGTAAAAAACCTATCGACTGCCTCCAAAAGGAGGGATTTCCCAGAACCATTTTTCCCGATTAAAACTACAAAATTACCTACATCTAATGACAAGTCTCGTAAACTTCCATAGTTCTCTATATGGATTTTTTTAATTCTCATTTTAGGCCCCTATTAAAATTCTAATTCAAACCATTTTTATCAATAGCAGATAGGTTCAAATCCATAAATATTTTGCCTAATTTTGTAAAGAGGTCGAGCGAGGTCTAGACCTCAATTATAGAACACTGTTTAGTTATTTCAATCCCATGATGGCCTGATTAAGATTTTATAAACCTGTCACGGTCAAAAGTTGATTTGTTATACTTATGGATGCCAATTCTCCTACGACCACGCTAACAAATGCTTTCCATGTGTTGAACTTATGACATTCCCTAGATGCGAGAATGCATAAGACGAAAATCCATGCCAATACAATCAAAGCGGCTAAAAAGAATCCTATGAAAGTTATGAAAGATATGTTAATTAGTAAAATCACCTCCAATGCACTAAGTTGAGATAGGAATTCTTCAGAAATAGGTCTTACAAGTAGTGCACCAATTATGGGGATGATGATCATAGGTAATTGTGCGTAACCAGTAGCAGACAGCAATCCCATAAAGTCTGCCTTTCCGTTCAACAAACCACCAACAACGTACACACACCCCACCAAAACGAGCCACCATACAACACACCCAAAAAGAGAATGAATAAGAGATGCATCAGGCAAGAAAAGTGCTGTTAAGAATGCTGGAATGCACACTATTATGATGGCTCCAAGCAGGAAATCCCTTCCCCTCGCGCTAATCTCCTTAAATGCCCTCGTGGGGTTTCGAATGACATCTTTTAGCACATATACCTGTTCATTCACTCCCCATATCCCTCCTTTAGAGGTTGCGGACGTCAGAGGCAAGGTTAGTATAACCTATTCAACCAGCACAGCATTCACAATACCATCCTGCCCTGGCCTGGATGTGATCCTTGCCTTCCCCAGCGTGGTCTTGACGATTGCGCCCTTTGTCAGGATGTTACGCCGTACATAGTGCTGGTCTGCAGGATTCTCCTCCACAGTTTCGATTTTTGCCGCCTTTGTCTTGCCTGTCTTGGGATCCGTGACGTTAGCAACGTCGCACTGGAAAAGGCGCACCTTCTTCTCGCCCCCTCTGACGCGCACATCTATCTGTCTTACTTCTCCAAGACGCGGTTGCGTGACTTCGCGCCCTAATTCATGCTTCATCTTGCCTCTTGATGATATCAGCCTACCACCAGTCATCTTGCGCGTTGATTTGCCCTGCCATTTCATTTCTAGTCCTCGTGTCTAACCAACTGAAGCAGAATATTATTTGTACCTTTCGCTCTATAGCGTGATGAGAGAAAATGACCGAACTGATGCGGACAATTGCTATGCCATTTAGAAAGAGAGGGAAGACCGTCCTGATGGTGAGTGAGTTCATATTTGCCCTCTCCCTGGACCTGGGATGGTTTTCGCCAGAGCAGGCAAAGAGGGTATTACAGGTCGCAAAAGAAGCAGGACTTGTATCCGTGAAAGGTGATGAGATAAGCCCTAATTTTGATGCCACAACCGTAGAAATTCCGCTTGGATTCAAGCCAGAGTTGAGTCAACTCAAGGAGCAACCGCTATTTGATAGAATCATCGACCTGGTCATGACGACCGGAGTGAGCAGAAAAGAGGCAATAGCGCTGGTGAACGAAAAGCAGGAGCGCATACAACTAATGATAGAAGTGACGGCTCTTCTGGTGGCGAAGGAGCGCGGAATTGACATTACCCATCTGGCGGATGAAGTGTATAAGACGCTAACTATTACTTCTTCCCGGCCAGCATAAAATGCGCTATCAGCGCCTCTAACTGAATTCTCTCGTTTGCGCCTTCTGTCAGCCTGAAGTCGACCTCACCGATCTTGTCAAGCAGTTCGACCCTCATCTTCTCAGATATCCCATCCAGATTTGTAGCCGCCCTGTGAATCTGGCCTATTACATCTTCTCCAGATAACCCCTGGTCGATCAGCAGCACGTCCAGCTTGTCCCTTGCCTTCATAAAATCGCCCTTCAGCGCGACTTCGATCAACTCATTTACCTCTTCCGGGCGCGCCATTGCAACTGTCTGGTATATCGTCTCCGCATCGATTTTCTTGCCGAGAACCGCCGCTGACTGCAGCGTATTGACGGCCCTGCGCATATCCCCTCTTGCCACATACTTGATCGCCTCCAGCCCATCGTTGGCGAGCTTCAGCCCCTCCTCCTTTGCAATGTGCTCAATGCGTTTCTCGACGTCTTTATCAGATATCGGCCTGAATCGATATACCGCGCACCTGGACTGTATGGGTGCGATGATCTTCGATGAATAATTGCAACTCAATATGAATCTGCATGTGGAAGTAAATCGCTCCATCGTCCGTCTCAGCGCGGACTGCGCATCAGGCGTGAGCGCGTCGGATTCATCGAGAAATATGATTTTGAATGTTGCCTTGCCCAAAGGGGCGGTTCGTGCGAAGGTCTTAATCTTGTTCCTCACGACGTCTATGCCCCGTTCATCCGAGGCGTTGAGTTCTATAAAATTATTTCTCCATCCCTCCCCAAACATATCTCTTGTGAGGGCAATGGCTGCTGCAGTCTTTCCCACGCCAGGAGGGCCGGCAAATAGCAAATGCGGCAAGCCGCCGGTCTTCACGTACGATTTCAAGCGCTCGACAATTGAATCCTGTCCAACTACTTCACCTAATGTTCTCGGTCGATATTTTTCGGTCCAGATTTCCTCGTTGATGGTAACCCCTCCAACATATGTTGTATTGGAGTTTAAGAACTTAACCTTTCGTGCTTACTATGGGGGTGCGCAGTTGCCTGTTTTTTGTTGTGATTTGCCACCCTATTTTTCTTTTTTAGGCACGCATTGTTTGATTACATTGCGCCACCTATATCCTATGAAAAGAACAAGTATGATAAAGATGGTAGCAGCGAGTTCGTGTAATGAGCGTACTATTACGGATTCACAACACTGGCAAAAGCTACACCACTCGCCAAACGCCAATAAGACTAAGGCAAAACTGAAGGCGACCAGAGTCCATTGCAATAATGATTTATTCAAAAATAGCTTTGCTCTAAACAATTCAAAGCCAACCTTACGGCATGTTAGAGCAAAATCAATAGTCATTAATAAAATTAAAATGCAAAGTAAAAAGTGAGATAATTGAATCAGTTCAATGATGGATGGCGTCATAACCCTTCCCCCTCTACAGTAGGTCGTTGTCAGGGCTATATATACGTTACGTTACTTTTTCTCTTTTTAATTATTAGCAATATCATCGAAATCTTCAATTGTAATGATGTCAATTCAGAAACGCAATAGTCATAGGTGAATGATTGTGATCAAGGAAGTACCAAGTCATTACGACCCGCAAAAGATAGAGAAGAGCGTCATCAAGTTGTGGGAAGATACACAAGCATATTCCAGCACACGAGAGCGCCGAAAAGGTGGGTGCAAATTCTTTTTCGTAGATGGTCCACCCTACACCACGGGGAGCATCCATCTTGGAACGGCATGGAACAAAATCATCAAGGATGTAGTGCTTCGCTACAAGTCGATGAAGGGATTTGACATCCTCGACAGGGCTGGATGGGACATGCATGGACTGCCCATTGAGGTCAAGGTCGAGGAGTCGTTGGGCTTCAAGACCAAAAAAGATATCGAGGCATATGGAGTGGACAAATTCGTCGATACGTGCAAGCGCTTCGCCCTTCAGCACAAGGACCAGATGACTGCACAGTTTCAACGCTTGGGAGTGTGGCTTGACTGGGAAAATCCCTACATAACAATTGCCGATGAATATATCGAGGCGGCATGGTGGACGCTGAAACAGGCACATGAGAAGGGGCTGCTCGAGCAGGGCAGGAGAGTCGTGAACTGGTGCCCCAGGTGCGAAACTGCGATAGCCGATTCTGAAGTCGAGTACAAGGACAGGACCGATCATTCGATTTATGTCAAATTTCCGGTTGTGGGCGAGAAGGATACATACATTGTTATCTGGACTACCACGCCATGGACAATTCCTTCTAACATCGCTGTGGCTGTGCACCCTGGCTTTGAGTATGCAAGGGTGCGCGCCAAGCGTGATGGAAAAGAGGAGATACTTATTCTTGCTTCGGAACTGGTAGAGCGCGTCTTGAAAGAGGGCGGCTATCAGGACCATGATATCATAGAAACCATGCTGGGCGAGGATCTTGTTAGCATGGAATATCAACATCCTTTAGAGGACCTTGTCCCAAGGCAAAAGGAGTTTAAGCACAAAGTATACATGGCAGATTTCGTTACCGCCGAGAATACGGGATGCGTGCACATAGCTCCAGGGCATGGATTAGATGACTTTCTGCTAGGTGTGGAGCATAATCTGCCCACCTTCTGCCCGGTGGGACCGGACGGACGATACACAGCAGATGCAGGCACATACACTGGAAAATATGTTTTCGATGCCAATTCACAGGTTATAGAGGACTTGGAGAAAGGAGGGCATCTCCTCGCCCATGGCAGGGTAACGCATAGATATGGCCATTGCTGGCGCTGTGGAACGCCCATCATATACCTGGCGACAAAACAGTGGTTTATCAAGGTCTCTTCAGTGAAGGAAAAAATGCTCGATGCCATTGAACACGTAAAATGGTATCCGGAATGGGCTGGCTCTGCAAGGTTCAGGGATTGGGTCGAGGGTGCTAGAGACTGGTGCATCTCGCGCCAGAGATATTGGGGCATTCCACTGCCGATCTGGACATGCGAATGCGGTGCGATTGAAGTCGTTGGCACGCTTGATGAACTGAAGGAAAAAGCGGAAATGCCTCCTAACCTTCACAGGCCGCATATCGATGAGGTTACGCTCACATGCCCCAAGTGCAGAAAGACCATGCAGCGCGTAAAAGACGTGTTTGATGTCTGGTTTGACTCCGCAGTTGCATCCTGGGCTACCCTGGGATTCCCGTGCGACAGGGAAAAGTTTGGAAAGTGGTGGCCCCCTGATTTCATCACAGAGGGCCATGACCAGACGAGGGGGTGGTTTTACTCACAGTTAGGCGCATCCATCGTAGCGTTCAACAGGGCGCCATACAAAAGCGTACTGATGCATGGCTTCACCCTTGATGAACTCGGAAGAAAGATGTCCAAGAGCCATGGGAATGTCATAACCCCAGAAGAAGTTATCGACAAATATGGCGCGGATACGCTGCGCTTTTATCTGCTGCTGGCAAATGCCCCGTGGGAGGATATCAAGTTCAACTGGAAAGAGGTTCAAAACGTGCGCCGCGTGCTGGATATATTGTGGAATGTCTATCGATTTCCGTTGCCGTATATGGCACTTGACAATTTTGACCCTTCTGTGGTGTCGCTGACATCTGTATCCAAGAACCTCCGCCTGGAAGACAAGTGGATTCTCTCAAGGACGCAGTCGTTAATCAAGGAAGTGGAAGAGGCGATAGAGACCTGTGAACTGCATCTTGCCACAAGAGCGCTTCAAAATTTTGTGCTTGAAGACCTCTCGCACTGGTATATCCAGCTAATTAGGCCCAGGACATGGGTGGAGGCTGAAGACCCGGACAAATTGGCTGCATACAGGGCGATATATGATGCGCTGATAACAACTACCAGATTACTCGCACCGTTCGCGCCCTTCATGGCAGAAGAGATATACCAGAATCTTGCGCCAGCAGGAGCGTCGGTCCACATGTGCGACTGGCCCAAGGTTGACGAGAGTTTAGTGGACAAATCCCTGGAAGCACATATGGATATCACCCGCTCAATTGTAGATGCCGCCTCTACTGCACGCCAGAAGGTGAAACGAAAGCTGAGATGGCCCGTGAAGAGAATCATAGTTGCGCCTGATGACGAAGAAGTTATAAAGGCAACTCGACTGCTTAAAGATGTGATTAAGGCACAGGCGAACGTGAAGGAGGTTGTCCTGCTCAAAGTAGGCGAGGAATGGGATGAAGTCCGCCTGGAGGTGCTCCCGGATCAGAGCGTTATCGGACCCAAGTTCAAAGAAAATGCAGCCAAGGTGATCCATGTATTAGAGAGAATGGACGGCAAAGCGCTCAGAAAGGAGATTGCCAAGGGATACCGACTTAAATTAGACAAGGGCGAGATCAAAATTACAAAAGATATGGTTCATTTCAGGGAATCGCTGCCGGAGCACATTGGCGCGGCTGAATTTTCAAAGGGGCGCGTGTATGTGGATGCTGAACTCACGGATGAAATAAAAGCGGAAGGATATGCCAAGGAAATCATTCGCAGGATTCAGGACATGAGAAAGGAACTGGACCTGAACGTGGAGGATGAGATAAACGTGCTTGTGCAGATCAAAAGTAAGGATGTCGTACACCTAATAGAAAACCGGAAGACGTTCATCTCCACCGAGGTAAGGGCAAAGAGGCTTGACATCACTCCTGCAATTAAGGTAAAAGGCGACCTGGTGAAGTGCTGGATTGTGGAAGGCGTTGAGATGGAGTTTGGAGTTGAGAGATAAATAGTAGGTATTTTCTACAGCCATTTTATTTGAATACTCAGTTTCCCTTTAGTATCGCCATGATATCCTCTTCCCTGAGATCACGCCATGCTTTGTAGGCATCGGCCACGGCAAAGATTGGACCGGACCTGATGTTGAGGCAGACAAGCTTATCCACGTGCGGCTCCACCAGATTTACGGCATTTTCTGAGCCTGTGGGGACAGCAACTACGATTTCCTTTACATCCCTTCGCTTTACGGACTCTATCGCTGCAAGCATGGAAAAACCTGAGGCCATACCGTCATCGACTAAAATGACGGTTTTACCTCTTAGGTCGGGAAAGGATTTATCGCCCCTGAACAACCTCATTCGCTTGATGATGTTCTCCTTTTCGTCCGCTATGCAACGATTAACCTCCCCTTCAGTCAAGTCCAGTGATTGTAACAAAGGCTCATTAAAAAGAGCGACTCCATCCCAACTTATCGCGCCAAAGCCCGCCTCCCTGTTCCACGGGATGTGAATTTTTCTAACGAGAATTATGTCAAAATGAAGCTTCAGCTTTTTTGACAGGATAAATCCCACGGGAACGCCCCCCGCAGGAATAGCAAGAACCCACGCCCCTGAACTTTTGTATCCTTTTAGCTTTTCGGCTAATGCCTCTCCTGCATGGGCCCTATCGCGAAATATGAAGGTGCGATTTCTGAGCGCAATGTCTTCAATAACTTTTCCCATTAAAAGTCCTCATTAAACACGTAGCTTTTGATTTTTAAAAAGTTTGTGACGCTTACTCTTGGCCAAATAAGAACCTTGTTTAGCACGTCAATTAGTCCGATATATCGTTTCATAATGGGGAAAATATTCAAAAGAGAAGAGATATAAACCATAATGAAAATGAACACGAAAAAATTAGGGATGCTGGCACTATTGGGAGTGTTGATAGTGTCATTTGTATTGATAAGCGGATGCATCCACCATGAAGATAATACCACAAAGCCAGAAACACAAAGCCAGATAATTGAAGATATCACCGTAAAAGAAGCATATGCTTTGATCCAAAATAATACAGAGAATCAGACTTTTATAATTATGGATATTCGAACTCCGGAGGAATATACAAATGGGCACATAGAAAATGCAATCAATTTAGATTACTATTCCAAAACTTTTAGAGACGAGCTTAATAAACTTGATAAAAACAAAACGTATCTTATTTATTGCCGAAGCGGACACCGTAGCGGAATATCTTTAGGCATAATGAATGAACTCGGTTTTAGAGAAGTTTACAACATGGCGGGGGGGCTTACCCAGTGGAAAGCAGAAGGATTCCCGACTACAAAATAGAATTACATAGGACTGAAATAATCAAGAACAATTTCACCTCCTGAACACCTTTATTACACTTGGCCGAGTTAGTAGTGGCGATAATCATGGACTTCACAGACTGGGAACCAATTTACCAGGAAATTTTGAAGGACTTCGACTTTGACAGGGGCAAGGATGAGCACTCAGCAGAGATTTTATCCAAATTGTTAGATAATCGCTCGCCCAGCACCCATAGGTTGCGCAAATTACTTCACCAAAAGTATATCATCGTTTGCGGGAACGCACCATCCCTTAAAGAAGAACTTGAGAGCGTCGACGTATCCAATCGTACTACCATCGCCGCGGATGGCGCAACCTCAACGCTATTGAATCAGGCAATACTCCCTGACATAGTCGTCACAGACCTGGACGGAAACATGGATGACATCATTTCCGCTGACCGACTTGGAAGTATCATCGTCGTACATGCACATGGTGATAACATTCCCGCCATAAAGCGATATGTACCATTGCTCAATCACGTTATCGGAAGCACACAATCCACGCCACTAAAAAACGTCCATAATTTCGGAGGCTTCACAGATGGAGACAGGTGTGCATTCATGGCGCGGCACTTTGGTGCGAAAAGCGTTACACTCCTAGGATTTGATTTTGAAGATGCTACTGTTAGCCCTATCAAGAAAAAAAAGCTCCAGTGGGCGAAGAAATTGATCAGGATGTGCTAGTTCTAATCACTTCACATAAAGGGCGACACCTATACATGCAACTGCAGTTATCATACCAACGATGAGCATCTGGACCCCATACTTCCACATGCTCTCATCGCTCGTCCTTGCTAAATGCGCCCCCAATCCAAACAGGAGTAAGAACGCCATGACCAGGGATGCCCTGAATGCCTGAATCTCGGACATCAAACCATATGCGGTCAAGAAGAATGGCGATATGACGAACATCGATGCCAGCGCAGGACTCGCTCCAGCGACGAACGCGGCAAAAAACCATGCAAATCTGGTCGCTTTTCCATGTTTTGTGGCCTTTAGGTTAATCAACAGCGCGCTTTCCAGTTCCTTGAGGCCCCTAACGCGTTCAGCCTTCTCGGTCATGTAGGCACCGCTAACTCCGGAGATGCCCATCGCAAGACTTGCAGTTATGCCGGTACCGATGATTATCCTGTGGCCTATAACACCTGAGACGAACGCCCCTATGATGATGCCCAGCATCGTTAGAGCGCCGTCAAAGGAATTCATGACAAAGTATCGTCTTGCTATCTCAGACAGCCCGGTAATCTCAAAGTAGTCTCTAATTTTTTTCTTTGTTTTCCTTAATTTCATATATGATGAAGAAATGTATACGCACAACCAAATAAAACTTAGCAAGTGCAGGTGCCCCATGACTTCACTAAAAGCATATGCATCGATTTTAGCAGCAGTACTCCTCTGGTCGGCGTCGTTCGTTCTTGTCAAGATTGGTTTGACAGAGGTGACGCCAATCTACCTGGCAGCGTTGCGATTCTCTTTTGCCACGGTAATATTCGCGGGCTGTGCACTGGTAAAATTTGAGATGCACCAGATCAAGAGGTTCACGAAAGATAACTTTGCCACGTTATTTGCCCTTGGCATCGTGGGCGTCACGCTCCCGAACATATCGCAGAATCTCGGCATGCGCTATATAACGGCATCCATGTCGAGCATTCTGCAGAACAGCAGTCCTGCATTCACGTTGATCTTGGCGGCGATATTCCTGCATGAGTCACTTGGTCATAGAAAAGTGTCCGGCTTGGTACTCTCGTTGTTAGGCGTCACCATCATCTCGCTCAATGGCAGTTTTTCACTCCCTAGAGATTCAATGGCAGTCTATGGCAATCTGATGCTAATCTTCTCGGCGGTGTGTTACTCGATCTACACCATCATCGGCAAAAAGATCGTTGTAAATAATAGCCCCCTACTCATATTGGCAGTCAGCACGCTTATAGGGACAATGCTATTAAACTTGATTTCCATAACAGTCGAGCCCATAGAGCTCGCGTATTCGATGAACGTATGGAGTATCGTACTGGGACTGTCAATTCCCTGCACCGTTATTGGAACCTTGTTGTATTTTGAAGCGCTCAAGGAGTTGGAGGCATCAAAGACGAATTTCTTCACATTTCTTATACCCATGTTCGCAATCATTCAGGCATCAGTGTTCCTATCAGAGCGAATTTATCCGTACCAAATAGGATGCGGTGTTTTGGTTATATTCGGAATATGGCTTGCGCAGACGGAGTAAAATCATTCCACTTTGATGACTTTATATTCCATCGAGCCCAATTCAAGTTTTTCCGCCGCCTCTAATTGATGCCGAGAGTGCGTCCACTCAAAGACGCTGTGGAATTTATCTTCGCCGTTCTGCGCCATTGAATTCGGGAGTATTGGCGCTTGATTCACCATGTCTACCGACGCTTTATCGATCGCGAGTATGTCATCCGAGGCAAGAATGCCCAAGTCAGGCACAATGGGGTTGTCCGAGTAAGGACAGCAGTCGCAGTGTGGCGTGATGTCGAGCAAGAAGTTCACATATCTAAAATTCTCCTTTCCGACACAGTCAATGACTGCCTTGGCACAATCCACGAATCGCTCGGAAAGGTCCCGGGACGAAACCCAATTGAGAGGTATGGCGCCATCTTTGCATACCTCGGCGCACCCCTGACAGCGGACGCACTTTTTAGGGTCTATCCCCCAGTCTTTTATGGCGTCAACCGGGCATATCTCGACGCAGGCGCCGCATTTTGTACAGCGCCCGGGGTCGATCGCCGGAGGCTCGCGAATATGCAGGTCGTATTTGGATGTCTTTGCAACGCAACCAACGCCTATGCTCTTCAGCGCACCACCAAAACCGCTGTTCATATGTCCCTTGAAATGCGCCAGCGAAATCACCTTATCCGCCTCTGCAATGTGCTTTGCTACATATGCCCTTTTAAGCTGAATACCGTTGACACTCACTTCTACACCATCAAGACCTTTTAGACCGTCAGCGATGATAATCGGTGCAGATAGCGTTTGAGATGTATACCCGTTTTCCTCGGCAGTTGCAATCTTACTCACGGCAAAGCTCCTTTCTCTGGTCATTCCCAGCCCTGTCGTCTCGGTCACGAAGGGCATACCGCCTTTGTCCTTCACCATCTGAGCAACCTTTCTGATGAATACCGGACGCAGTGATTTAGTCGTCCCATGGATGCCAAAATGGGTTTTGATTGCGACCTGGTCGCCTTTTGAGATGTTATCCAGAATGCCGCTCTTTAACATCAAGCGCTCCAGCTTGCTGACAGCACTGAGCTTTGGCTGGTACCATCTGTCTGGCTGGTCAACTGGCGCCCTGGAGTCGGTGAAATATACCTGCGATATGGTCATTATGTCAAAATAAGACAAGTATGATACAAAACGTTAATGGTGGAATTTTCTGCATACTTTCAAAAAATTCTGAAGCAGGTCTTCTCCATGCTCGGTATGTGACACTTCTGGGTGCCACTGCACACCGTAGAGCGGTTTCTTGATATGTTTCATGGCTTCTACCTCGCATACATCTGAGCGCGCCAATAATGTGAAATCCTCTGGCAAAATGCTCACCTCGTCGGCGTGAGATGCCCATGTTTTTATGGCAGGCGGAAAACCCTTAAATATGTCATTTTCATCAAGAATTTTAACCGTCACCTCTGCATACTCGCCATACTTGCCTTTGCGCACCTTACCGCCAAAGGTATGCGCCATCAGTTGATGCCCCAGGCAGATGCCCATGATTGGCAAATCAATACTGCGCACATATTCCGCACAATTGCCTACCTGCTCTAAAGAGGGGGCCCCACTGAGAACTAATCCATCGGGTTCCTTCTTCAGAATATCCTCTACACGCAACTCGTTGCTTACCAGCGAACTTTTCGCGCCGAAGTCCCGCATTGCCCTGTGAATCAGGTGGCAGAACTGCCCGTAATTGTTTATGACCAGAATTTTAAGATTCGTAAGATTCATGCGGAGATGACATCGGCAGTTATGGTACTTATAGGTTTTTTGAAATATGGTGCATCACTTTCGCTCTGCTATCATCAACCTTATTTATTATAACGCTGAGTTAAATGTGCCTCTCTAAATTGTGAAACAAGAGGCTAGGGGTATAGATATGGTAAAAGATATTGCAGAGCAGTTGAAATCTCGTTTTTCTGAGATGGGGCTCGATGTCCCATTAGAGGATATTGAATCGAAACTGGACGAACTTACCAATAAATTTGGGGTACCAGTTGATGAAGCAAAAAGAAGCGTTGTTAGCCAATATTTGAAGGAGTCAAACATACCGAGAGGCGAGTTTTATGGGAAGGACTCAAGTCCCGTTAAGGTCAGGGATATATCCTCTGAAGGCCAGTGGGTTGGCCTTAAGGCAAAGGTTATCCAACTTTGGCAGTCTGAGAGCGATAGTATAGCACAGGTTGGCTTGATAGGCGACGAAACTGGAACAATCAAATTCGTGAACTGGGCAAAATCAGCTCGCCCCCTGGTTGAAGAGGGCAAGTGCTACGTATTCAAGAACGTGGTAACGGATTCGTGGCAGGGAAGATTCCAAGTCAATTTCAATAAGAACACCGAAATTCAGGAAATAGAAGAGGATATCGAGGTCGGGTCTTCTGTAGAGGATATTACTGGTGCCATTGTTGACATTCAATCCGGCTCTGGCCTGATAAAAAGGTGCGAATCGTGCAACAGAGCCCTTATCAAAGGCTCCTGCGGCGAGCACGGAAAGGTCGAAGGAAAGTATGACCTACGAGTGAAGGCGGTCATAGATGATGGAAAAATTGTGCGAGATGCTATTCTGAACAGGGAAATTACCGAGAAGTTGACGGGTATCACATTAGATGCAGCAAAAAAGATAGCGGAAGAGGCGCTGGATCCGTCCAAGGTTGTAGATGTGATTACAGAACAGTTAATGGGGCACTATTATAGAGTTAAAGGACCCAAGGTTGGTCGCTATATCTTGGTGGAGGAAATGGAAAGAGCGGTTCCTGTCTCAGATGGAGATATCCAAGACGCAATTGCCATGGCGGAGGGGTTGTAATGTTAGAACGAGAAGTGGCTAAACGGATATTTGCTCAAGAATATAATGAATCCAATTTGACGTTCAAGGAAAGTGACGACCAGTACGCGCCACTATATCTGTTGACACCGACTGGCGCGAGATGCAACCGGGTCTTCATCGCTGGTACATTGACCGAAAAGGAAGATATCGGGGAGTCTGCAGAGCACTGGCGTGCTAGGGTAGCAGATCCAACTGGCGTCTTCACAATTTATGCCGGACAGTACCAGCCAGAAGCGGCGCAGATGCTGTGTTCAATCGAGCCACCGCAATTCATCGCAGTCGTTGGTAAAACGAACACCTACGACACCGGCGAAAGCATCATCACATCGATTAGGCCCGAATCCATACAGGTGATTGATGCTGAAACTCGGGACAGATGGATCATTGAAACAGCCAAGCATACTTTAGAGCGTATCGCAGCGCTTGGGAACGATGACCCAGATGCCACAAAGGCGAAAGAGCATTATTCACCTGACTTAGAACAATACAAGCAAATGGTGTTGCAGGCACTCAAGTCCATAGGCACGAGACAGACCGTGGAGGAGAAGCCTGAGAAGGACGATGCAGAGAAGGTAGGGTTTGAAGTAATGGACCTGAGCAAGACCTAGATTGTTTGTGGAGGGGGACAATGGATTTCGCAATAGGAGCGCTCATAATCGGGATTTTCGTTGCCTTAATAATAGGTTACTATTTTGGAAGAAAAATCGTCGCAAGCGAGTACAAAGCCAGATTTGAGGAGTGGGTGCTCCAAAAGGAGCGTGAGATACGCGATGATGCGGTCAGAAGAAGTAGGTTGGTTCTTGGAGGCAAATTCAGCGAGCAATTGGCACCATACCTACCTGATTTCAAGTATGACCCCACGGACGCTAGATTCATCGGCACACCCATAGACATGCTCGTCTTTAAGGGTTTGTCAGCAAATGCCCCCGAAGAGATTATAATGCTCGAGATAAAAAGTGGAGAGGCGGGGCTTTCTCAACAAGAAAAGAAGATTAAAGAACTTGTGGAAAATAAGAAAGTCAGGTGGGAGTTGTATAGAGTCCCCAGCGACCTGACAAAACCTTAGATCAAATCGAAGATGAATGGAAATTGGCATTTTAGGAAGGTTTTTATACACCACACTTACACTTTAATAATGGCAACATTTGGGGTGATTGAATGGCTGGATTAATGGGAAAAATTTTGAGAGTGAACCTTTCGAGCGGGAACGTTCGAGAGGAAATGATATCCAAAGACATTGCGAGAGCGTACATTGGCGGCAGAGGACTTGCATCCAAGATATTATATGATGAGGTGGACCCAAAAACGGACGCGCTTAGCCCTAAGAACAAACTGATTTTTGCAGTCGGACCGTTGGCAGGGACATCCGCACCGGCACCATCCAGATACGAAGTTGTAACGAAATCACCACTGACTGGAACTATCGCAGGGGCAAATTGCGGCGGATTCTTTGGTGCAGAACTGAAGAAAACTGGATTCGACGCGATTGTAATCGAGGGCAAAGCGGACAAGCCAGTCTACTTGTGGGTAAATGATGGAAAGGCAGAGATAAAAGACGCAGGATATCTCTGGGGCAAGAACACACACGAGACAACCGACATGATAGTCAAGGAACTTGGAGATGAAAAGGTAAGCGTTGCCTGCATTGGACCGGCAGGAGAAAATCTTGTGAGGTTTGCATGCGTGATAAGCGATAAGCACAGAGCGTCAGGCCGGGGCGGCGTTGGAACGGTCATGGGTTCCAAGAGTTTGAAGGCTATTGCTGTCCGCGGAACAAAGAAGGTCGAAATCGCAAAGCCTGATGCATTCGAAAAGGCTGTGAAAGATTGCATCAAGAAGCTCAAGGATAACCCAATCACTGGACAAGGGCTTCCAACATATGGAAGTGCCATTCTGGTAAACATAATAAATCAAAGTGGAATATTTCCCACGAGGAACTTTCAGACAGGCGTTTTTGAAGGCGCTGAGAAGATAAGCGGGGAAACAATGAAGGACACGATTCTTGTTAAGAACAAGGCGTGTCACGGTTGTCCAATCGTTTGCGGCAGAGTAACCGAGGTCAAAGGAAAGTACGCTGGCAAGGGAGAAGGTCCTGAATATGAGACCATATGGGCGTTTGGCGCACAGTGCGGCGTAGATAATCTCGAGGCAATTGCGAAGGCAAACTACCTCTGCAACGAACTCGGCATTGACACGATTACAATGGGCAACACGATTGGGTGTGCGATGGAACTCTCCGAGAAAGAGTATCTCCCTGAGAAAGATGTGGGGATGAGGCTCACTTTTGGAGATGCAGATGCAATCGTTGAATTGACCAAGAAAACCGCATATAGAGACGGCTTTGGAGACGTTCTGGCAGAGGGGTCGTACAATCTTGCGGAGAAATACGGCCATCCTGAATTATCAATGAGTGTCAAGAAGCAAGAACTGCCTGCATACGACCCAAGAGGGGTGCAGGGACACGGACTCGAGTACGCAACATCCAACAGGGGCGGCTGTCACGTTAGGGGTTATATGATTGCACCCGAGATTCTTGGCGTTCCAGAGAAACTCGATCCTCTGGTCACAGAAGGTAAAGCCGGGTGGACCAAGACGTTCCAAGATTTGACATCAGTTGTGGATTCGTGCAACATATGCCTGTTCACGACTTTTGCGCTGGGCGCAGACGATCTTGCGGCATTGCTATCCGCAGCGACAGGATTTGACTACACCACTGAAGAAGTTATGAAGGCAGGAGAGAGAATCTGGAACATGGAACGACTGTACAATATACGGGCTGGATTTGGCAGAAACGACGACACGTTGCCAGAGAGGTTGTTGAAGGAGAAGATGCCGGAAGGTGCAGCAAAAGGACATGTCTGGGAAAGAGATGCACTGTTAGGCGAGTACTACAAGGTCAGAGGCTGGGACAAGAACGGAGTCCCAACAAAAGACAAACTGAGGGAGCTTGGTTTATAAAACCATCCCCCTCTTTTTTATTTTTTAGATACGCATGGACAAACAATGGTCAAAGTAAAATTTTTTGCGACATTCAGGGAAGTGACGCAAGAGAAAGAAACTGAAGTTGAAGCGTACAGCGTAGAAGAGCTCCTGCACAAACTCGTGGATAAATATGGTAAAAAATTTGAGAAACTCGTCTTTGAAAAGGATGAAATTCCAACGGAATTGAAACTCCGCGATTATGTCAAGATTCTCGCCAATGGAAGAAACATAGAGCATCTTGACAAACTGAAAACCAGATTAAAAAATGATGACATAGTCGCGATATTTCCACCAGTGGGAGGAGGGTGATGCTTACCGATAGAGACGTGGAAAGGTATGGTAGGCAAATCCTGCTGGACCACATTGGCAGAAAAGGGCAGGAAAAACTGAAGAAGGCAAGAGTTGCCATCGTTGGTGCAGGCGGTCTTGGAACTGTTGCATCTCTTTATTTAGCCGCCGCTGGCATTGGAAAAATGACCATAATAGACTGCCAAGCCCCCGAGTTGAGCAATTTGAACAGGCAAGTGCTCCACTGGGAGTGCGATATTGGGAAGACGAATAAGGCAGAATCCGCCAAAGAGAAATTGTTATCGCTAAATTCCGATATTAAAATAGATGCCTTCGTCAAAAAGATAACTACAGAAAACATTGACGTATTAAAAGATGCCAATATCATAGTAGATTGTCTTGATAACTTCAGCACGCGATATACCCTAAATGAGTTCTGCGTTAAAAATCAAAAACCACTCGTGCACGCGGCAGTAGAGGGCTTTTATGGGCAACTAACAACGATTATCCCATCAAAGACACCGTGCCTCAAGTGCATATTCCCGAAAGTGACGGATAAAGAAATATTCCCAATAATGGGCGTCACTACAGGATTATTCGGTGCTTTAGAGGCAAACGAAGTTATCAAGTTGATTACGGGCGCAGGCGAGGTGTTGGCTGGAAAATTGCTTTTTTACGACCTTTTATCCAACAGCTTCGACATCATCGAGATAAAAAAGAACGAAAAATGCGAAGTCTGTGCAAACATTTAAACCAGGTCAAAAAAGAAATTATGCAATCTCGTATCTCGGGTTAACTCTGGATGGAATGCGAGCGCCACCAACTTATCCTGTTTCGCGGCAACGATATATCCATTGCATTTAGCAAGTATCTCAACATTTTTTTCAACCTTTGTGATGGCTGGCGCTCTGATGAAGATCGCATTGAACGCTTTTTCACCTATGACTGGGATCTTGAGTGGGGTTTCAAACGACTCTCTCTGGCGGCCAAAGGCGTTCCTTGTTATATGAATATTCATCAACTCAAGCAGGAATTGATTTGTTTGCTCTACTTGTTTATCGCCATATCTGGCGAGCAGGATTAGGCCTGCGCACGTTCCAAGGATCGGTACGTCGCCCTTCGCAGCTGACTTAATCTCATCGGCGATTCCCTCCCTGTGCATCAGTCTACCAATCGTCGTGCTTTCTCCGCCAGGCAGGATAATGGCATCGCAACTCGGAATGATACCGGCGTGCTTTACTAAAACGGCTTCGCCACCGCCCCTTTCAGATAGTGCCCTCTCTGCCGCTTTTACGTGCTCTTCTACACTGCCCTGTATCGCGATGATGCCGACTCTCATCAAAACTACCAGCCGCGGGTTTGTAGGGTCTCGCCCTCACTCAATGTATGAGTATCCAACCCTTTCATCGCACCGCCAAGTCCTTTAGAAATCTCGGCGAGTATCTCAGGCCTGTCGTAATTGTTTACCGCTTCAACAATGGCTTTGGCCATCTTTTCTGGGGACTCGGCCTTAAAAACACCTGATCCGACAAAAACACCATCCGCGCCCATCTTCATCATCAGCGCCGCATCCGCAGGTGTGGCGATGCCACCAGCAGCAAAATTCACCACAGGGAGACGCTGCATCTCTGCGGTTTCTTTTACAAGTTCAAATGGCGCATCGATATCACGTGCAACTCTTAATAGCTCCTCATCGGTCTTTCCTCTCAATTCTCTGATGGTGCCCATGATTGCCCTCATGTGTCTGACGGCTTCTTTTACATCGCCAGTTCCCGCCTCGCCCTTCGTCCGGATCATTGCAGCCCCCTCGTTTATGCGCCGTAGCGCTTCTCCGAGATCTCGTGCACCGCACACAAAGGGGATGGTAAATCTAAGCTTATCAATGTGATACTTTTCGTCAGCAGGCGTCAGCACCTCAGACTCATCTATCGTGTCCACGCCTATGGCTTCGAGTATCTCCGCTTCGACGAAGTGCCCTATTCGTACCTTCGCCATTACCGGAATCGTGACGGCATCCATAATTTCCAGTATTACCGCTGGGTCAGCCATCCTGGCAACTCCGCCAGCGGCCCTAATGTCAGCTGGCACGGCATGGAGCGCCATCACAGCCACAGCTCCAGCCTCTTCTGCAATTCTGGCTTGCTTGGCGTTGGTGACGTCCATAATGACGCCGCCCTTCTGCATCTTGGCAAAGCCTTTCTTGAGCAATTCGGTCCCATGTCGCAATTCTTCTAATTTCATTGTGTCGCCCTTCTAAATTCGCTTCTCCTTTTAATATAGCTTAATTATAAAGTTGATGCTTATATACTAGGGTGCACATTCCCGCTCATTCTAATTAGTGGCTTAGAGATATGCCTCCTTGCAGAAGGAGGCACCTCATACAGTCCCAAATCTAGTTGCCCGTCGATAGGGACATACTCGGGTGTGTCAGCATGTGTTCCACACCTCTTGCACCTATACCCCTGATTGTGCCCGGCAGATTTCATTCTCTTTCCGCAGTCACAAACCGGGTTTTGTCTAATGAAGCGCCCTACAAGCGATGTGATTTCAATCTTTTCGAGATTGATTGTATGGTTCTTTGCAGCGCCGTAAACGGTTACTTTGTCGCCAACGCGTAGCTTTCGCACCACATCCCTGAAGTTTTTCGTTGGCTCATACGCTGCGCAGTCGATTTTATGCCCATTTTCTGCGATGGAGAAGATGACATGCCCTCCTTCAATCGTACGCGGTGGAGCGCTTACGACTCCTCCCAAGATATACGAACGCTCATCCTTTACTGAAGCCATTTCACCCTCCACGAGGTGCGCATCGGTACCCTGATTGGTCTTGAAGAGAATGTGCCGCCCCACTGGCTCCGATTTAATCACCTCAAATGCCTTCTGAATCGCATCCACATCATCGCCCCGGATACCAAAGAGCACGGGACATGGTGAACTGGGCGAGAATACGATTGTATTGTTGGCGAGGTCTACGGTGCCCCATGTCAGTGGATATGTTGCCCTGTTCGCATTGAATACCGATTCCTCGTCGATGTGCCTCGGGGTGCCGCATCGCTCTCTCTGTCGGTAGGCAATTAGTTCATGGGTATGGTCTTCCTCCAACGTTGCGCCTACCGCAGCCAGCGCACCGATAACCCCCCGCCCATTCTTAAATGCATGCACCTTGCCATATCTCCCAGCAAGATCAATCGCCTCTTTGATGCTGATGATGTCCTGTACCGCCCTTTTGGAAAACTCCTTTACTTCTTCAGGAATCTCATCCAAGATTACGATGCCAGGATTCGTGTTGGGGACATTAAACTCTGCCATCTCCTCCACGGTGCGAACAACAGTGTCTTCAATTCGCAGTGCGCAACCGCCCTTTTCCTCAAATTGAATAGCAACAGCACCATTCCCTCTTGTTTTATATCTGATGTTTGGATTCAGCCTCACCAACCTGGGGCAGCCGATTAGTTGCCCATAATCTTGTAGCCGCTCCACTAATACTGTAGCCAAATATGTAGTGCACATGCCGTTTTTTGAGTCAGTATCGTCGATTCCAATATACATTGTTGCTCCGAGTACCATCACACATAATATTATATAGAAGTATTGGATGAGTAATATAATAAGATGAAAGAATTATTATTACCTCGGGTTTTAGATGTATTAAAACGCGCTGGATTTATTACGTCAGAACCATGTGAAGTTCGCCCCAGATGTTTTGATATGGTTGCAAGTAGGAGGCATGTATTACTATTGGTGAAGGTGCTTTTAAACATTGGCGGGTTAAGCATGGACTCTGCCAACGAGATGAGATGCCTTGCAGAGCGGCTTCACTGCTCCCCACTAATAGTTGGCAAGAGAACGTGCAACAAACCACTGGACAACGGCGTGGTATACCTCCGCTACGGCATCCCATCCATCAATCTGCAAACCCTGCACGACCTTTTTGTCTTTGAAATACCGCCATTGATTTACGCGGCGCCAGGCGGATTATACGTTAACATCGATGGCGATGCGCTGCAAGAAGCCAGAACGAGTCGGGGAATATCCCTTGGTGAGATTGCCTCGCAGTTAGGCGTGTCCAGAAGAGCCATCAACAAGTACGAAGAGGGCATGAATGCAACGATTGGAGTGGCGCTGAAACTCGAATCTTTTTTGAATATGGCATTGTCCCACCCCATAGACATCTTGCACCCAAGGTCCTATGATACGCCGTCACATAGCCAGAAGACCATATCTCCAGTTGAGCAGGCGGTCTTCATGATGATGATTGATATTGGATTCGATGTGTTGCCCATGGTACAGGCACCGTTTAATGCACTGTCTCAAGACAAAACGGCCACAATACTCACAGGTGTCGGTAAATATGGCAAGCATATGATCAAAAGGGCAAAACTGATGAGCAGCATATCAGATGTGACCGAGACGCAATCCGTGTTCATCATTGAAGGCACATCCAAGTCATTACAAATAGACAATACCACCTTAGTCAAAAGAAGTGAGTTAGAATCCATGGAAGATTCAGATGAATTTGTTACGTTAATCCAGAGCAGAAAGATTGAATTCTGAATCCAGCTTTGCACCTTAAGTAGCAAAAACTTAGGACTTTAGGTGCAGAATAGGGAGTTTAGGTGCAACTTCCCGACTTTAAGTGCAAGTCAGACTTTAAGTGCAAAGCTTCTGAATCCCCAAGTTATATATAGAACTACAAACATTCCTTTTCGCTATTATTCTATAAAGGAGGCAGTAAATGGTAGGACAATTATCCGGACAACCCGTATTAATTCTAAGAGAGGGTAGTCAGAGAACAAGGGGTAGAGAAGCCCAGAGCATGAATATCATGGCGGCAAGAGCCGTCGCAGAGGCGGTTAGGACGACATTGGGTCCAAAGGGCATGGACAAGATGCTCGTAGATTCCATGGGCGACGTCGTGATTACGAATGATGGCGTGACCATCTTAAAGGAAATGGACATCGAACATCCTGCGGCGAAGATGATGGTTGAGATTGCGAAGACCCAGGAGGATGAAGTTGGCGATGGCACTACAACTGCGGTGGTCCTAGCTGGAGAGTTGCTTAAAAAGGCAGAGGCACTCTTAGACCAAGATGTTCACCCAGTAATCATAGCCTCTGGTTATAGAATGGCAGCACAAAAATCATATGAAATTTTGAATGCCATAGCATCACCTATAGCATCAGATGATGAAAGTGCACTGGAGAATGTTGCCAGTACTGCAATGACCGGAAAAGGGGCAGAGGCAGCAAAAACGCATCTCGCCAAATTGTGTGTGAAAGCTGTCCGGTCCATAGTTGAAGATGACACAGTTGATATAGATAACATTAAAGTCGAAAAGAGGGTCGGCGGAGGCATCGAAGACTCTGAACTCATAGAAGGAATGGTCATAGATAAGGAGAGGGTACACTCAAGCATGCCAAAAAAGGTCGAGAATGCAAAAATTCTGTTGCTTGATACTGCCATTGAATTAAAAGGAACCGAGATGGATGCCGAAATTTCAATAACATCTCCAGAACAGATGCAGGCATTCCTCGCTGAAGAAGAACGCATGCTGAAGAAGATAGTAGATGCCATCAAGGACAGCGGCGCAAATGTCGTTTTCTGCCAGAAGGGCATTGATGATATGGCGCAGCACTATCTTGCCAAGGCAAGCATTTTAGTTGCAAGGAGAGTCAAGAAGTCGGATATAGATAAATTAGCCAAGGCAACCGGCGCCTCTATCATAACAAGGGCAGGCGATATCACTAAAGGTGACTTGGGCGAGGCTGGTTTAGTCGAAGAGAAAAAGGTGGCGGATGAAGATATGATTTTCGTCACGAAATGTAAGAATCCCAAGGCAGTATCCCTGATTGTGCACGGTGGGACAGAGCACGTCGTTGACGAGGTCGATAGGGCTATACATGATGCACTGCGTGTCGTGGGCGTTGCAATAGAGGACAAAAAACTGGTTGCAGGAGGCGGTTCCTCTGAGGTAGAGATGGCGCTACAACTTCGGAAATATGCATCAACGGTCGGTGGCAGAGAACAACTTGCTATAGAGGCATTCGCAGACGCGCTGGAGGTTATCCCCCGAACATTAGCAGAAAACGCCGGTTTGAATACCATCGATTCCCTGGTGAGCCTACGCTCAAAACACGAAAAAGGAGATAAAAATGCCGGATTGGATGTCTACACTGGCAGTGTTATCGATATGCAGGAGGCTAACGTTCTTGAGCCTCTCCGCATAAAAACGCAGGCCATAGGTTCAGCTGCAGAATCGGCGGTTATGATTCTGAGAATCGATGATGTGATAGCCGCCAGTGGTTTGAGCAAAAAAATGCCGGAAATGCCGCCAGAAATGGGTGGCATGCCGCCGATGTAGTAGAAAGGTGGATGAAGCGCTCTGACAGCTTTGAAGATTTGGCAGAGAAAAGGATAATTAAGAGAAAGGAGCAAGATAGAACAAGAAGGCCAAAGTGGGACGTATGCCCACTGTTTGATCTGTGTGACTTTAGATAAGTCGTATCGTCTCCAAGTTCATTGGCACTCTTGTCTCTATTTTATATTTCTTGTACAATGAACTCGCAAGGTCCAAGCACTTGCTTTCCTCACCATGGCTGAGGAATATGCGCTCAGGGCAGGGGTTCATTCTCCTGACGAAATTCATTAACTGTCGTCGATCAGAGTGACCAGAGAACCCATCAACTGTCTCGACATCCATATTAACCTTGATAGTTTCTGTCTTTCCTTCTATTGAAAATGGGAGTTCTTTCCATCCCTTTTGAATTCTTCTTCCCAATGTCCCCTCTGCCTGGTAGCCTACGAATACGAGCGTGTTTCGCTCATCAGGAGCGAACGCTTTGAGATACTCCATCACAGGCCCACCATTCAACATGCCCGATGTAGCAAGTATAACGCAAGGGTCACCATTGATAATATCCCGACGTTTATTTGATTTGACCCGAATAAAATTATCTGATAAAAATGGATTTAACCCTTTATGGAAGATTTGCGTCCTCAATTCACTATTTAGGTACTCAGGATGCGTAGTATGAATCGCAGTTGCCTCCCAGATCATGCCATCCAGGTATACTGACACATCGCCGAGAACGCCCGTTCTAATTGCCTCCTCTAACACAATCATGACTTCCTGGCTTCTACCCACGGCAAAGGCTGGTATCAAAACCTTGCCCCCCCTATCAATCGTCTGCTTTACGACAGTGTGAAGCTTATGTTCCGCTTCCCTGCGAGATGGTTGATAGTCCCTGGCACCGCCATATGTAGATTCCATTACCAGCGCCTCTAATCTTGGAAAATCATTTACTGCTGGATCAAAGAGCCTTGTTGGCTCATATTTAAAATCGCCGGTAAAGGCAATATTGTATAGACCCTCACCGATGTGAAAATGCGCTATCGATGACCCGAGAATATGCCCCGCATTATAGAATGTTAACCTGATGTCCGGCGCAATGTCGGTGACTTCCCCATAGTTTAACATGATTGTATGTTTGAGCGCCTCTCTAATCATCGCAGAGTCATAAGGCGCCTTTTTACCCTCTCTGACTGCCACTTCGATGTAATCCAGTTGCAGTAATAACGCCAAATCTCTGGTAGGCGGGGTTAAATAAAGAGGGCCATCGTAACCATATTTGTACAACAAGGGCAATAAACCAGAATGGTCCAAATGAGCATGTGTGAGAACTACCGCATCAATCTGATTAATCGGACTGACCTCCGGCGCATATAGATATGGAGTTCCGTTATTCTCTGATCCAAGATTAACACCACAATCAATCAGAACCCTTGTCTCAGGCGTTGATAATAAGTATGAACTTCTTCCTACCTCTCTGCAGCCGCCCAGAGCTGTTATGCGTATCCACGAATCCTTAGAGGTTAAATCCCTGTGGATTTTTTTACCAATTTGCCTTAAAATTGTTTTTCTGGCCTTACTCTCAACGCGCATGTACTGGCGTATATTTTTTATGATAGACGACTCGATGGGAGGTGTCCTTACCACTTTTGGTGACCATCCAATGCTCTTCGTAATATCCCTGAGCATGGCACCATGCCGCCCTATAACCAATCCCGGCTTTTCTGCCTCGATGACAACTTCACCTCTATCCATATCAAAGAAATAATCAGTAATTTTGGCTTCTGCCGGAACGATTTGTTCGATCTTTTTGATGGCATCGTCGGGCTCGGCAAGAACTTCTGGGTCTGGCCGCACAGTGATTCGCTTGCGTATATCCTTAGCAAGCGTCCTGATTATATCCCCATTATCTGCAAATTTCCGAGGCTCTTTTGTGTACAGAACAAGTTCCGGCCCCTCAAACTCGAGGCTAGATATAGTTATGCCTACCGGTAATCTCTTTTGAATTTTCTCTTTGAGCTCGCTTAAAACTTCTTCTACCGTCATTGAGTTTTTCTCTCGATTCTGTATTGATATATAAATAAAAATAAAAACAACTACGTCAATGGACTCGCCCTTTTGGAGAGTTCTTCTTCACCTAAGACTCTATATTTATCTGGCGTGATCGTGACTACCTCTATTCCATCACCAGAGGCGGCGTCTCGCTTGATGGCAGCGTGTAGCGCCCGTATTGCCAGGTTGACGCCTTCGTCCAACGACATGTTGTCTTTATATCTGTCTTCTAAGATGCCATATGCAATAGGTGAACCCGAGCCCGTAGCAACCACTTTTGTTTCCTCTATCTGACCGCCCAGTGGGTCCAACGAGAAGAGACGTGACCCTTTGGTATCAACCCCTCCAATAATCAGCTGGGTCATATATGGAAAATATCTCTGTGTGCTCAGGATATTAGATAACAGTGTAGAAACTGCACCAACTGCCATGGGCTCCCCTCTTCGAATCTTATAGAGTTTTGCTTCTATTGTAATTATCCTCGCCAGAACCTGGGCATCACCAACCGCACCTGCAGTAGTCATGCCAATTCGATCGTCAACCTGGTATATCTTTTTCGCGTCTCTACTCGCGATGAAAGTGCCCATAGTCGCTCTTTTTTCGCTTGCCAATACAACGCCGTTACCACAGACTAAGCCAACCGTAGTGGTTCCTTTGTATCTATTGTCGCTAACCATCTTTATCCCCTTTAATCAAAACCAGGAAAACCAGTTACATACTCCTTAGTCATTTCCATATTTAAGCCTTGCTATGCAATGCCATCTTTAAAATCGCAAATCCTAAACCCCCTCTTAGTTCCATAAAAACTATCAAAGAAGCATATAATATGGAGACGAAATATAAATATGAGTAATAGGATAATGGCATCATGAATTTGATAGGAAAGTACATGGAAAATGTACTTGTATTCTCCGCCAAGGCATTTAACGAGGCACATCAACAAAGCCTGAAAGCAACACATACGCCTGAGCAGGAATTGACTATAAGAGCATATGATGCGATAAAAAATCTTGAGACAAAAGGACACGAAATAGACCTAATCATCGTACTTATGGGACAAATGATCATCCTGTACGGGAATGATAAATACATTGTGATAAAATGAATCCTGATTTCACGCGCCTTGCAATTTGGATGTGTGCATTCTTTGCAATAACGTTGACCGCGAGGTTCATCTTTTTAGTTAGAAATATCATGCAATCCGGCAGAAAGGCAATCAGGGATGTGCTACGACAATCAGGCGGCGAGATATTTTACTTTGATATGGTGGAACAAACTGGTTTTTCCAAGGCAAGGATTGAGATTTTGCTCAGGGACATGGAGAGAAAGGGCATGATCCAAAGGGTTCCGCAGGGAGAAGACATTTTGATCAAACTCATCGAGTGATGGTTGTGAGATTCGTAGTTGACAGGATGTTGGGTAAACTGACCACTTGGCTCAGGTTGCTCGGTTATGATGTGGTCAGCGCAAGCGATTTTGACCTGAGTGCGGAAGAGGATGACCTGTTATTGAACCTGACAAAAGAGGGAAGAATTCTTCTCACGAGAGATAGGGCGATTAGGTCAAAAGCGGAGAAACAGGGCATGCCGATTTGTTTCATCCACTCTGACATGGCGATAGAGCAACTGGAAGAAGTGTATTCCTGCTGCAATATTCAGCTGGAGCCAAAAATAAGCAGGTGCACGATATGCAATACCTCCATCAGAAAGGCAAGAGCAGAAGATGAAGACGCACTAAGAAAAAAGGATTATGTACCGGACAGACTGATTGGCACCATCGATTTCTGGGTGTGTGATAACTGCGGGCAGGTCTACTGGGAAGGCAGCCACTGGGATAACATTAGAAAAAGGATGGATGAGTTAAAGAAGAAGTTATCGCTGAAGATTTTATAACTACCTTCTGGGGGGGGCGTTGCCAGTGAGATAAAAAGGAGGTGAAAAGTTAGAAAAACTCTGCCAAATTAAGAAGTTCGCTTTAACCCCCAGATTAGATGCTAAAACGAGCGAAAAATTCGATAAATAGTCGTTAAATACAATAAATTCAGAGCCCCTCGATAAATTTATATTCTTACTCTAATTCTAATAAATTATGGATGTTAGAAAATCAATCAATCAATTTTTAAATGGACAAGGCAAAAACAAAGGAAGATTGCCTAATGAAAGATATGCTTCCTTTGATTATTGTTACAATTATTTTTATTCATTCTATAAAGAGAATAAACTTAGCGAGTTATCAAATGATAAAAATTTACAGATAAGTTGTTTACAATTAGGTTTTTATCTCGCTAGCTGGGGGATGATGAGGGGGTCGTCTTTTCTGCTTGAAAAAAGCGTAAAAAATTATACAAAATTAATAATCGCGATTTCTAACATGGATCGAAAATTATTGGAAATTGATGTAGACAATTACACTGAAGAAAATATTAATCTCTTGTTAGATTGTAAACAACGAATTATAGACGCTCTTGGTAAAGAGAATAATCCGAGTGATACGTTAGTAACAAAAATAATGTTGGGTGTTTTTGCTAATATTCCTGCTTTTGATCAGTACGTTAAAAAAAGTTTGAAAGTTTATTCGGTTAGCAAGAAATCATTATTAAAAATAAAAGAGTTTTACGAGAGAAACAAATCTATCTTTGACTCCTTTGAAATTCACACCTTTGATTTTTTAAGTTCTAAAGAGACAAATGTAGTATATACAAAAGCAAAATTGATTGATATGTGTGGTTTTATGGATGGGCAGTAACGGGGCTCATGAATACTAATACGTCCTCGCCATCAGCACGACCTTGTCGGCATCTTTGCCACAGACAGGGCATTTTCCTTTTTTGGTCTGCGCCAATTCGCCCAGTACATCTGCACCAGTGCCATCCTCCATCTTTATGCCGCATTGCTCATCGCCGCACCAGTTGACTCTGGCAATGCCCTTTTTGACCGCAGTTTTTACCTCGCTTAACGTAGCACACTCAACAACTCTTTCATCGAATGATTTTTTGGCTCTCACACAGAGATTCGCGTGTATGTCTTTCAGTTTTTGGTTAATTGCTGGAACTAAGTCGGGCACAGGTATAGAAGTCTTCTCAGATGTGTCTCTTCGCACAAGCGTCACTGAATTGGATTTCAAATCGCGCGGCCCTACCTCTATTCGCAGGGGAACGCCTTTCATCTCCCACTTGTAGAACTTCGCACCTGGCCTCTCATCCGAGCTGTCCAACGCCGCGCGGAATCCTGCATCGCTAAGCATCTTGTGAACACGCTTGGATGCCTCGAGCACATCTTTTCCTTTGCCAAATGGAATTGGGATGACCACAACCTGAATCGGCGCGACCTCTGGCGGAAAGACCAGGCCCTTATCGTCGCCATGTATCGCGATGACTGCCGCTATGCATCGCTCAGAGATGCCATAACATGTCTGATGGACGTATTGCTGCTCCCCATTCACATCCTCGTACGTGATGTCAAATGTTTTGGCAAAATTGGAACCTAGGTGGTGAATCGTGCCTATCTGTAGCGTTTTGCCGTCAGGCATGAGTGTATCAACTGCAATCGAGTAATCCGCACCAGGAAACTTGTCCCAGTTCGGGCGTTTCGTGATAATATACGGGATCGCCAACCTGTCATAGAACTCGGAATAAATTCGCATGGCTTCATGTACCTGCTTTTCTGCAGCTTCCCATGTAGTATGAGCGGTGTGCGCCTCTTTGAACGATGTAATCTCCCTCACGCGAATAAGCGGCCTGGTATGCTTTGTTTCATAGCGGAACGTGTTCACTATCTGGTACATCTTCAACGGCAAATCCGCATGAGAGCGTATCCATAATTTAAACATGGGATAAATCGCAGTTTCGGATGTGGGACGCAGCGCAAGTGGAACGTCTAAGGGCGTGGTTCCACCTTTTGTAACCCAGTAAACCTCTTCTTCAAATCCCTTGATGTGTTCGGCCTCTTTCATGAACTCGGTTTCTGGAATGAGCAGTGGGAAAAGCGCCTCTTGGTGGTCCACATCCAGCAACGACCTGAGAATCAAATACACCTTGTTTTTGAGGACCAAACCGAAGGGATGCCACACACAAAGCCCTTTTATAGGGTACCGGACATCTACAATCCCTGCCATTGACAGTATCTCACTGTACCATTCGCTGAAATTCGCTTTTTTAGGGAGTGCTTTTGCCACGAAATCACCTGTTACAAACTCTTAAGGGGGCCATAAGATATATCATTTTTACTCATATGACAAGTGCTGTCTCAATGGCGGCTGCGACGAACAAGAGCGGCAGAATCCAGAAGGCATATATTCTAAGACCGTCTATGAGCGTCTTTTTGATAGCCCCCTCTCCCAGGAGCTTTTTGATAGTCTCATGACCAAGGCGGATGCCGATAGCAGCACTCAAGAGGACCATTGGAATTTCAATAACTCCATGCGGAAGAATATTGAGCAGGACGAGTGCGATTCCATGTTTCTGGCTTACTGCGCAGATTACTGCGCCAACTATGAACCCGTTATACATGAGAAACACTATTGGGATAATGCCAAATAAAATTCCCAATAGTATTACAGCAAAACATAGAACCGAGTTTTGCGCAAAAATTCTGAGCATTAACAATAACGGGGGGAGTTCGACCAATGCACCAAACTGGCTGCTCAACTTGTTCATCAATTCGGCTGAGAATCCTGGACTAAGAGCCGCGCATCTATATCCAGTCACCGTGGATGCTGCAAAAACCAGCACCGCCAAGAGCAAATGATACCTCATAGTAACAATATATTCTTGAAATTCCTCGTGCGTTGGCCTGTGTATTAGCATGATAGATTCACACCCCAAGCATCATTCTGAGCACATTTCTCGTTCCAGGAGCAAGTCCGAGAACCAGAATCGCAAGTTTTGCCATGTTTTTAAGGTCGTCGTCTTCGCCCAGATATGAATCGATAAAGAACAATGCCGGAATGATTACCGCGACTTTCAGCGGGTACATTACCAGTGCAGTTCCACACAGCTTTGTCAAGAGTGCGCTCAATACGTGCTTCTCCACATATCCCATGCAATTTACCCCTATAAATGTAGAAGATGCGTCAAACATATGCGCCCAGATGATGAGTGTATTAAGTCCATCCGACAGGAAATGAATGCGTAAACTTCTGGCAGTGGCGTAAATTATGGCGGCTAAAAGCGTGGCGATGCTAATGGCCGCAAATGGTATCCAAGCAAAAAGGATTTCCTGGTTCCATAATAGGGCAGCCAGACACAGCAGTGCCCAGAACGCCCCAATGGAGGCAAAGACTGGCTCAATGTTATCTATCTTGCCGGCACTACGCAATCGTGCCAGCGCCAGCAATACGCCAGCACATCCAGCAAATACGACGAAGTATATCAGCGGTGTTACGAACAGATAACTCAAAGGGGATGGAAATAACTCTGCGTCCTCCATGACCCTGAGCATGCTGCCAACAAGGACGTACGGCACGGTCGCAAGTACAAACCGCCGACCTACGCCAATGTCCAATTTTTCCAGTAACTTTAATAGTCCAAAGAGGCTAATGCCTAACAAAATGCCCCATGTTAATGTATTCACAGGGTTATATCCTGCATCATACACAACGGGGTTAATGTAGTATTTGACGATGAAATCTTGGATTAATAGAAGACTCATGAGGTGTCAATTTGAACCAAGAAGGCTTAAATCTCACTAAATGGATGCAACTGCCGAGGTACGTAGTTATAGGACATGATGCGATAAACAGCGTCGACAAGGTCTGTAAAGACCTTGGACTAGAGGGAGAAGCGATAGTGGTAACCGGTCCAACCACTAGGAAGATCGCAGGCGAGACCGTCGCTGACATAATATCAAGTGAAGGGCATGGCACCAGCATAATCGAGATTTTGTCTGCATCCATGCAGGAGGTTGAGAGGGTAAAAGAAAAGGCGAGCAATGCATCCTTTTTGCTCGGCGTTGGAGGCGGCAAATCGATAGACGCCGCCAAACTGGCATCCATGCAATTAAACATACCATTCTTGAGTGTCCCCACGGCTGCATCCCATGATGGAATTGCATCTTCAAGGGCATCAATATCCCAGGGCAAAGGAAGCGTTTCGGCATCTGCGCAGGCACCGCTAGCCGTAATCGCCGATACAAAGATAATCGTATCTGCACCATACCGGCTGCTTGCATCCGGCTGCGGAGATATCATCTCAAACTACACCGCGATAAAAGACTGGCAACTCGCGCACAAGTTATATGGCGAAGAGTACAGCGAGTATGCCACAGCCCTCGCCCAGATGACTGCACAGATTGTAATTGATGCAGCAGAATCAATCAAGCATGGATTCGAAAAATCTGCGCGAATTGTAACCAAGGCGCTCATCTCTTCTGGAGTGGCGATGAGTATTGCTGGGAGCAGTAGACCTGCTTCCGGCTCGGAGCACAAGTTCAGCCATGCATTGGATAAAATAGCGCCCAAGCCGGCGTTACACGGCGAGCAATGCGGCGTTGGTACGATTATGATGATGTATCTGCATAACGGCAACTGGCGACTCATTAGAGATACATTGAAGAAAGTAGGAGCGCCGACAAATGCAAAAGAGCTCGGTATCGATGAGCATTACATCGTTGAAGCACTGGTACACGCACATGAAATTCGGCCGGAGAGATACACCATTCTGGGAGATGGACTGACCAGAAAGGCAGCAGAAAATCTCGCGAAAGCCACCAAAGTGATTTAAGGTGTTTTAATGAGCGGCACGAATACGAAAGTAACCCTCATAGGAAAAAGGCAAGCTATGATTGGAGCGGAATTCGTGTTCCTGGGCACGAGCACTGAGTGCAAAAACTGCAAACTAAGAAAGACATGCATGAATCTCGATGCTGGAAGGAGATACGTAATAACAGGTTTGAGAAATGTGCAACACGAGTGTCCTGTGCATGAGTCTGGGGCAACTGTTGTCGAAGTGATGGAAGCGCCAATTGTGGCAGCGATAGATGTCAAGAGAGCATTAAAGGGCGCCAAGATATCATTTGAAATGCCAAAATGTGATGAAAAGATGTGCAGAGCATATGATTGTTGCCATCCGGCTGGGCTACAAAATGGCGATAAGTGTACGATTGTCAAAGTAGTTGGCGAGATGCCTGAGCATGATTGCAAGCGCTCACTCAAATTGGCCGAATTGAAAAGGTCTACTTCTTAGCAACCTTCTTGGGCTTTGATGTTTTTCTTTGTTTTGTTGCCTTCTTTGCTGGCTTCTTGGATACTTTAGCCGCCTTTTTGACTTCTTTCTCTGCCTTTGGAACCATATGCTTCTCCACGTATTGGACTTCCTTGAGATTGGTATGGACTAAAACATCGTCAGCGATCTGCTTCTTCGATAACAACCAGTGCTGGTCAAACGATAATGCATATGGGACGCTGATAATAGCCGCGTCGCCCTTAACATCAACATCGAGATTAGTATGCGCATACATCTCTATAAGCCCATTGATCTTGTTTTTAGTATCCTTGACTTGCTCCTCGATAGTGTAATCGTACACAACGGTTTGGCCTGCCAGAGGATGATTGAAGTCGACCCTTACACGCCGCCCTATGACAGTGCTGATGGTGCCCACTCTTCCATTTAGGTTAACCCTTGCCCCCATTATAGGCCTTTCCTTAAACTTGGTTATAGAAAATGTCTCGACCAATTTTGGGTTATGCTCCCCAAATCCTTTTTCTGATGGGACCTCAACTGTGCCCTTATAGCTGACGGCTTTGCCAATAATATCGCCCTCCAATCCTTTGACGGAATACCCTGAACCAACCACAATTAGCTGAGGGCCATACTTGACATTTTCATTGAATATATCCGCCTCTTTCGCAACCTTTTCGTCTGTTGCGTCAAAGACATCACCGTCCTTAACCCGCCCTGTATATGATATCTTGATAAAATCTCCTTTTTTAATCGGCATGATATAGCCTAAAGCAATGCTTTATACTTCAAAGTTTCCATCTCTAGCATCACATGATCGAAGTTGAAATTAAAGCACCCATAAAAGATATAGGGGCGTTGAAGCGCAGACTGGAAGAGCTTGGCGCCCAATTTATCGCAGAAGAGGATGAAAGAGATGTATATTTTAATGCACCCCACCGCGACTTTGCCAAGACGGACGAGGCGCTGAGGATACGTTTCAGTAGAGATACAACGCTGACATACAAAGGTCCAAAGTTGGACAAAGTGAGCAAGACGCGCAAGGAAATAACAGTGCCAGTAGCAGATGCGGAGAGGGCAATGGCCATGCTTAAAGCGCTTGGTTTCGAAGAAGTTGCAACCGTGATAAAACGCAGACAGGTATATCGACTGCATGATCTCACCATATCAATCGATGACGTACAAGGCCTCGGGACGTATATGGAAATAGAGGCAATAGTAGCACATAAAGAGTATCAACCAGCGCTCAACCGCATTTTTGAAATATTGCGCAAGTTGGGCATGAGAAAGGAAGACACAATTCGCGAGTCATACCTGGAGCTCATTCTACGTCGATGAAATCCACGTTTACCGCACCATTGAAGGTAATGACGGCTGCATATCCATCTGATGCTTTTCCCGGATTGACAATCGTCGTGTCCCCCACCTTCTTGACACCTCTCGCCTCGTGTATGTGGCCGCACACGACTAAATCAATTTGATTCAATATTTCCCGTATTGCTTCACTGCCAACGTTGCCGTGTGGTGTTTCGTCCAGCGTATTTCTTGGTGGCGCATGAGATACTAATACCATCCTGCTGGTGCGTGGCGTACGCAAAAGCAATTCTCTCAGCATTTCCCGAATCTCATCTTCCGAATACTCAAATGGCGTGTTGAACGGAGTTGGATTTGACCCACCCAATCCGATAAAGGTCACATCGTCCAATTTGAATGATGAATTATGAAGACTGATTACTCCTGATGACTTTATGGTGTTAAGCACTTCTTTTGGGTCACAATTTCCTGGAATTGCTAATACCGTATTTCCTGCAAGGAGATTAAATAGCTCTTTTGCCTTTCCCTCTGGACCGAAATTTGTGATGTCTCCAACAACGAGAATCGCATCCACGTCTCCTGCTTTCTCTAATATGGGTTCAATCTTGGAGAAATTTCCATGTGTATCTGAAATGGCTAGTATCCTCATGTTGTTCCCCCATTACTGCATAAATCTATATAACTCCAGCGATAAGGAGTATTTTGTTATGCCAGAAGAGATGATGCCTCAGGTTGTAAGAGCGCTTTCGGTTGGAACTGAACTGGCTTTTTCTATAATTATCGGTGCATTTGTAGGATATGTTATTGGAAGTAAGCTGGGAGACAGATGGATTTTCCTGACGCTTGGCATCGTCGTAGGACTCGTCGGGGGGCTTTATCATATTTATAAAACATATGGATGAATGGTAGTTACCCGATATCAACTTCTATATACCCTTCAATCCCATTTACCAGAACAACATCACCATCGTGAATTATCTCAAATGGATTGCGCTCCAGTTGGTCCACCGCTGGAATATCGGATATGATAGCACCTATCGCAATTATCGCCTCACATCGAAGATTGATGATTGCACACGGCGCAACCCCATTTTTCTTGAGTTGATACATCACATATGATCCGACGGTAGAGCCCTTGCCATGCGGAAAAATCAGAACCTTGTCCTTAATTGAAATTCCTTCCAATTCATGCCCATGCTCGACGATTTGTCCTGTAGGCGGGTCAATACCACCGAGAAATGAAATCGGCTGAGATGTCATCAGCGCTGGCCCACTTGCAATTCCTTTAGATATCGTCCTTCCTTTGACTTTCATCTAATCACACGCAGTTTTTATGCAGTCCTCGGTGTTTGCAAGCATGGCATCAACGCCACACATACTGGGCAAATATTGCAAAGCCTTGCCGGAGTTCACCATTACCCTTTTAAATTTTTCAGTGGCAGGCGACACCACCATGCACGTATCGCAGATGACTTTGGCGCCACATTGCTCTATTCGCGTTACTGCCTCCTTATTCTGTTCCCTTACCCTGCGAGATGTGCAAATCCATAGTTCAGTACGCGCTTTTTTACCTTCCAGTAAATCCGCGATTTTGCTTAACTCAGCACCCGAGCAGTGCGGACAGCCAAGTGCAACTAAATCTGGCGTGTTGCCACCATATGCTTTCTTGATATCCTCTGAGTCCACAGATATGCACTCTGTAGGCACGTCAAAATTGCCGGACTCTGGCGTGACATCCTTCACGTGATAAAGTGCGACCGCCCCTGAGGCCCCCAAGGCAGCGCCGAGCGCTTTGAGTTCATCCTTGCTCGGACTTAACGGCAATCTGAACAGAGGCACTTTATCACCAACTATCTTTCCAACTGCATATCCTAATGCGCCATAATCCGCGTCATGCAGTTCTATATCAACCCTTACCAGCACCTCTGGAGCCCTGTTTTCATCCAAATGAAGTCCGTAGCAGGGAGTTTTTCCAATGAGCGCTGCCGCCAGTGCACTTGGACCGGCCTCCCTATTTGTCCTCGCTCCCAAGACGGAGTTCGCATATGCCACCGCAGATGATTCTGCCCAGGCAAGATGAGCGCCGAATGCAGGCGGATTGAGGTAGTACGGGGTACATGTGCACTCTAGGGAAACGCCGAGTCGCTCATAGACTTTTAATATCTCTTTTTGCTTTGCCGCGAATTCTTCTGAAACGCCCATCTCACTCCATTTTTCCCTGTCCATCCCTGCAGGATTTAAGATGGCGGGGACTTTTACCCTGTCATCCAAACTTGAAATCCACTCCAAGCCAGCATCGCCTATAGTTTTATAAGAAACTCCCGATATTTGCGCACTCTCTATTTCAATCAAAGATTCGGCGCCATAGATATCACCCAATGCAACGAGTATTTCCATGGCTTTTTGTTTTGTTGCGCCAAACTCGCCATTGTAGATTGCCTCTTCCTCTTTTGTAAGATGCATCTTGACCTCAAGCTTTTTCAAAACGGTTCGTAGCCCTCTCAAATTTTTCTTCACCAAGGGGCTTGGTAGCGTCAATGCCCATCTTGGTAGTCGTGCCATCTGGTGCATTGCACGGGTCCAGTGATGAGCCTCTGACATGCGGAAGCATCATGATATCCCTATCACCTCTCACTCGTGTTGCCATCGCATATTCGACATCGTTGGGGTCAAAGATGTTTATGTCGTCATCGACAACCATCACATGTTTCAGGCTGTGATGTGCGGAAAGTGCAGCCAATATCGCATTTTTGCCATCCTCTTCCTTCTGCTTCTCAATCTGAACAAGGGCGTGAAGATAGCAACATCCTCCTTCCGGCAGTATGACATTTTTCACCTTGGCGACCTTGCTGACCGCTTCGTAAATCTTCGGTTCATACGGCACGCCCATCAGAAGTTTGTGCTCACCCCCGGCGGGAAGAATGCCATGATAAATGAAATCCCTGCGGTGCATCATTCTCGTCAATTCTATCACAGGTTCAGTTCTCACAAGGTCATACGTGCCGGTGATGTCCACAAAAGGGCCTTCTGGGGCGCGCCTTGTCGGATGAATGTAGCCCTCCAACACGATTTCAGCATGCGGCACATGAACGCCATTCTCGCATCTAAATAGTTCAACCGGCACCCCTTTCAATGCAGAGGCGTAATTGAATTCCTCTCCGGGAGGTACCCTGGTGCATGTGGCGAATAATGTAATGGGGTCGATGCCTATCGCAATTGCTATTGGCAATGGCTTGCCCTGCTCTGATGCTTTTTTGTGCAGAAGATACGTATGACGTGGCGCCACCAGTCTCGCTATCAGCTCAGTCTTGCTGAGCACCATCAATCTATGTACAGACGCATTCATGACGCCTTCAAACTCGGACACAAGCACACCTGCAGTTATGTATGGTGCGCCGTCTTTGTCGAAGTGAGTCATTATGGGAAGTTTGCTCAGGTCCGGCTTGGAAATAACTTCCTTCGTTGGCGAGTTATCCACAATGGTCGTGCTGCCATTACCGACGTTGATAAGCCGGCTGATGATGTCTTGAGGAGGTGTATCCAACACCATAGCCAATGCATCGCGCGAGTTTAGAAGGTTCATCACGGCCTTTGTGCCGTTCACATTATGGAACAGAATCGGTTGTCCTGCCTTTTTTGCCATCGCTGGCACTTCTAATTTGGGCGACACTGGCTCATGAACCTCCATTAACTTGCCGGCTTCAGCCAATTGTTGGATGAAACCTCTAAAACTCAATGTATGCCCTCCCAGCGCTTGTATAACTCGTGTTCTATGCCCAGAACATCAAGAATGCGCCCCACGATGAAATCGATGACATCAGAAACATTTTTTGGTCTGGGATAAAATCCGGGACAGGCAGGCAAGATCATCGCTCCCGCTTCCTTTACCCCAGTCATATTCCTCAAGTGAATAAGGCTGAGAGGCGTTTCCCTTGGCACCAAGACTAACGTTCGCCCTTCTTTTAGGCATATATCAGCAACGCGCGTGATTAGCGTATCGGAAATGCCGTTTGCAATCGCCCCTAACGTCTTCATGCTGCATGGTGCAACGACCATCGCGTCGAACTTGCATGAGCCTGATGCAATATCGGCAGCAAGGTCATCATTGGCGTAAACATGAGATGCAAGCCTCGTAACATCGCCAGCGCTATATCCAGTTTCAACCTCGATAATCTGCTTCGCAGTTTTAGAAATGATTAAATATGTCTCGTGACCCTTCAGCACCTCTAGCAATCGTATGCCATATTGTGCACCAGATGCACCGCTTATTCCAATTACTACCTTCATTTAATCCCCTGATAATTTATGTTGAACGGGCGGTTTTCTGACGCTTAGTATGGTGCTTGCTGCCCCTCCCACCTTTTCCTTGTGTTCCTCTGGTGCATAGACGCCCAACTTCCAGTTGTCCCACTGTGCGTCCACCAGGATGCGAACGAGATGTGATATCTCGTCCAAGCGCTTCATTTCACCGTTGACCATAATCCTTGCCTTCATCTCAATCATCTCCGGTCTTTTAGGGATATCCAACAGCACATGACCTTCTGGAACACCAGATTCTTTAGCAATTTCGCTCTCCACTTTTCTGGCTTCGTCCCTGAGCTTCAGCATCCGCTCCACGTTTACAGAGTCCTTGCCTACATAGAGCGCTCTCTTGAACAATCTGCGGTTATCCATACGCGCACATATTTCCTTGGAATAACCTTTGGAACTGCGTAGTAGTGCCATCAGTGCATAATCGTCCATTCTGCTCAACTCCACAGGGTCCAATCCAGAGCGGATTATCTCATCAATCGCATGCGCGAACATCGCCTCTGCGATCCTGCTCACATGGTGATAATACACGGTTGGATGCATCAAGAAACGCGAGACAAGCAAGGATTCCGCTGCCTGAATACCGCCCTCTCTTATGACCAGTTGCCCTTCACAAAACTCCATTTCGTGTATCAGTCGTACGTAATCGATGGTCCCATATGCTACGCCCGTATAATGGGCATCTCGAACCAAGTAATCCATTTTATCCACATCGATTTCACTGTTTATCAACTGCCCACAAGGAGTGTCCCCTTTGATAAGTTGGGCGATACGCACAGGATCCAGCAAATGTGCCTTTAGCACATCTGCAATTGCACCATTTGAAAGCAGCTCTTCCACATCATCATGGCTCTTGCCCGTATGTTGAAGTATCAGTCCCTCTGTGGCATGCGAGAATGGTCCATGCCCAATATCATGCAGCAATGCAGCTGCTCGAACTTCGTCTCGCTCTAGGCCCGTGACTTGCAATTGATCTAGAAGTTGATCTATAAGGTGCAACGTACCAAGCGAGTGTTCAAATCTGGTATGGTTTGCCCCGGGATAGACGAAGTTAGATAGGCCAAGTTGTCTGATACGACGGAGGCGTTGCACCTCTGGCGTGTCGATCAGTCCTAGTGCAAGCTCGTCCAATAATATGTACCCATGGATAGGGTCCTTGACGACTTTCATCACCTATAAGTAGTGCTCCATATTATAACGTTTTTCTGATGGTTTCAATAGAAGTACATGAGTAATGCGCCGGTCAAGATCAACAACAGGCCAACGAGACGCACAACATTATCGCTCCACTTCGGTATCCATTCTATCAACCATTCTGCGAAACCGATTCCTTTCTTCTTACACCAAGCAGGTGCTGCCAGTCTTATTATGCCTCCGATTATCAAGAGCGCACCGATAACATCCCAGACCGTGCAAGTTAGACAAACCATAGGATATCCTTCCTAGACAGTGTTGATTTTGACAGGACAGTACTTATCTGTTTCGTATTATCGAGCGGAGCGGTTGTGGAAAGATATACTTGGTGGCGAACTGCATCGACGAGATTTTGATCTTATTTTGCAAAAATATTAAACCCATCACCATCCACTTAAATAGGTGAAGTGGCTGAACAGAATCTTTGGCAGGAAGGAGATAGCATCTACGATCACCTTCGATGGAATAGATGCTTGGTTAGATACAATACCGGGAGCGCTATTTCGTGGTTTGAGTGCAAATGCCAGCCGGTTGTATGGCGAGATAGAGAAGATATGCGACAGGCTTAAGCAAAACACCTCCGAGCTTCGGGATGCCGAGCCAACTGAGCATATACCCGCCCCTATCGCAAAATCGGGATTGGCCACCCGCAATAAGATGGTGAAACATCTCAATTATTTGGTCGAAAAGATGTCGATCCCGACCCAAACCGATTATAAAACGGTTTTATCCTTTCATAGGACAACAACCTCCCGCATGGATTTTGCACTGGCGATGTCGCGGAAGAACATCTACTGTGTTAGGTCCCTCTTTCCAAATGAGGTTGGAAAAGCCGTCTCAAATCTCGATCGACTGAAAATCCTTCTTAACCAACTTATCGCACCTCTCACGGAAAAAGAAAGTCAAATTATGGATTTGGATAGGGCGCCAGAGATAGTACGAAGTGTAAAAGGTATCAAATCTGCAATAGATAGAGAAAAGGGGGTGGTTAACGATCGAGAGGAGGGAGCATTCGCACTCGAAAAGAGAATCGAAGTGGATGAGGAAAGAATGAGGATACTTGAAGAAGGGGAAGAGTGGATACAGTTCAAGGAACTTGAAACTAAATTATCTTCGTCAGAAAAAAAGTTGAGCATGCTTGAGTCAGATATCTACAAGCTTTTCTCACCGATCAACAAAACGCTCAAACTCTTAAAGAAGCAGGATGAGACTGGGCGGTATACTCTCTCCCATAAAGACCGAAGAATACTATCCTCGATACTATCATCGCCAATTCATGTGCTAGATGAGAATCTTGCCGATTTTCTTCGCACCCTACAGAATATCATCGAAGGAGATATCCTCCCTCTAAAAGGACGAGGGCGAGAGAAGGTAGTGAGATGGATAAACTCTCTATCAGATATTGAAATATCTTCTATCAAGAGGAGGCACGACTCACTGCAGTCGGAGATCGAAGAGGATAAAGGCCGACTTTCAAATATAACGATACTCAAAGATAGAAGGGAAATCGAACGAACAATCGTTTCAATTGAGGGGCAACTCACCCAATTACGAGAAGAGATAGAACGCTCGAAAAGGCACATAGCTTCGTTGGAAGAAGACCTCGCCGATGAAATGAGGTTATTAGTAAAAACTCTGGAGCGGATTGCTGGCAAAAAGATCGATGTTAAATTTGAGTTAAACCAAAATGTGTGAAAGCCTTAAACTCAAATGGACAAGAACATGATAATATTATCCGGTGGAACTGGAACTCCAAAATTGTTGGGCGGCTTAAAAAAGATAGTCCCAGAAGAAAACATAGCTGTGATCGTAAACACCGCTGAGGATAGGTGGGTTTCCAGCAACCTGGTTTGCCCTGATATCGACACCGTTTTATATACATTCGCAGACTTGATCGACGAGAGAAAATGGTGGGGCGTCAGAGACGATACCTTTTACACGCATGAGATTCTGAAGGCATTGGGACATCATGAGCCGATGATGCTCGGAGACCAAGATAGAGCGACGCACATCCTTCGTTCTGAGCTAATCCGAGATGGTCTCACACTGACTCGATCCACAGACGAGCTGAGATCATCGTTTATGATTAAAGCCAAGATATTGCCGATGACGAATGACCCTGTAGCAACGATGGTTGATACACCTAACGGCGAGATGCACTTTCAGGATTTTTGGATTGCACATAAAGGAGAGCCGAAGGTATTGGATGTCAGATTTGATGGCATTGATGCAGCCAAACCCACACCGGAGGTGATGAATGCGCTAAGCTCTGAGGATACCATCGTCATCGGTCCCTCCAATCCGATTACAAGCATCAGTCCGATTTTGGGGTTGAAAGGAGTTATTCCCATACTACAAAAAAAGCACGTGATTGCTGTATCCCCCATTATCGGAAATAAACCAATAAGCGGTCCTGCAGGGAAATTGATGCGCGCTAAAGGCTATGAGGTTTCGTCAGCTGGCGTTGCACAGTGTTATGAAGATTTTTTGGATGTGCTGGTGGTTGACCGGGGGGATAATTGTGTTATTCCAAACATCGAGGTAGTAAAAACAAACACGATTATGAGCTCTGTGGAGAGAAGCATGGAGCTGGCAAGGTTTATCGTTGGATTAGTGCAAAGTCCCAAAAGATAACTCAATTTGTGGTAATTAACCAAAATATTTATGTATTTGTGGTAATTAATTATTATCATGGCATACCTAAAAAGGGTAAAGATAAAAGGTAGGGAGTATTGGTATTTCTTCCACACAGTCAGAGTAGGCAACAAATTCTTAAAAAAGAGTAGATACATAGGTAAAGAATTGCCAAGTGAGGTAGAATTAGATAAAATAAAAAAGGATTTTTTACGAGAGTTAACTACCACAAAATCCAAGTATCTATCTCTCGAGGACGTTCAAAGGCTAGAGAGCATCAAAAAGAATTTTAACAGGAATTACTCACAGTTCTCCAAATCTGAAAAAGAGAAGTACATGAGGAATTTTTTAGTGAAATTCACATATAATACGAACGCCATAGAGGGCAGTACGTTAACACTGAAAGATACCTCTCTGATTTTAGTAGATGGAATCACGCCGAAAGGAAAAATGATTGAGGAAATCCTCGAGGCTCAGAACATGGAGAGATGCTTTGATCTGATGCTCAATTACAAAAAAAACATCAGCCTCAAATTCATTCTAAGATTGCATAAAACCCTGATGACAAGGATAGATGATGAGATTGCTGGAACCATCAGAAAGATGGATGTTGCGATCTATGGTTCAGAGTTTAAACCTCCAAGTTATGCTGTGTTAGATTATGAACTAGAGGAAATTTTCAGATGGCATGAGAAAGCAAGAAAAACTCTGCATCCCTTAGAATTGGCATCTCTAGTCCATCTAAAATTTGTGACGATACACCCCTTTGTGGACGGAAATGGTAGAATCTCACGTCTTTTGATGAATTTCATGCTGAAAAAACACGATTTTCCAATGCTCAATGTCAGATACAGAGATAGGGAAGATTATTATGATTCATTGGAAAGATGTCAGATAAAGGAAATAGAAAAGCCGTTCATCGACTACATCAAGAAGGAGTATTTCAGAGCATATGGAGAATTTGAAAAGAGGGGGAAGTGAGGTCAGGCAAGATTTATCGTTGAACTGGCCAAGTATTAATTGGGAAAATGAGGCGCACTGGCACTACAACTCTCCCTCTGCATGGAGGAAGAGCTCCGAGATGGTTGTTTGAACGAATGGTCAAGTTAGCTGGTGGCATCACTAAAGTCCTGGTTTATGAATATGGCCAGGAGGAGTTTTTAAGGAGGGTCGCGGACCCCTATTGGTTTCAGGCATTTTCTTGCGTTCTTGGTTTTGACTGGCACTCTTCGGGCACGACTACCACGACATGCGGCGCCCTAAAAATGGCGATTGACCCCGGAGAACTTGGCATTAAGGTCGCAGGCGGCAAGGGCAGGGCATCAAGGAGGACGCTGGGCGAGATAGAGAAGACAGCCGATACATTCTCCCTGTCCACGGACAATGTTGAGAGATTGAAGCATGCAAGCAGGCTATCCGCCAAGGTGGACAATAATTGCGTTCAGGATGGATACCAGCTCTACCATCATTCCTTCATTTTTACCGAGAAAGGCGACTGGGTGGTTGTGCAGCAGGGTATGAGCGAGTCCTATGCACGACGGTATCACTGGTTATCTGACAGGGTTGAGAGCTTTGTAGAAGAGCCCCATACCGGAATATGCTCTGATAAAATAGAAAAAGTAGTCCTAGATTTAACCTCCAGAGACAGCAGGGAAACAAGGGAGGGCAGTCTCGAGCTGATTAGGAGCGAAAAGGACTTGAAAGAGTATCTCCGGCCCGCAAAACAGAAACTGCTGACCGATTTTGAGGCTGAGGGATTCTCCATGCCTGCTCATCATCCCATACTGGACATCGACATCACCAAGCAGGGAATGAGGGTGCTGCAGAAGGCATATGAAATACAGCCAGAGAACTACGAGGAATTAGTATCATTGAAGGGAATGGGGCCGAAGAAAATAAGAGCATTAGCCCTGATTTCTGATTTAGTGTACGGTACACAGCCGAGCTGGAAGGACCCTGTAAAATACAGCTTTACCCATGGAGGTAAGGATGGACATCCTTATCCAGTTGATAGAGCAGTATACGACAGTTCGATTCAAACGTTAGAGGATGCGATAGAAAACGCCAAACTCGACAGGAAAGACAAGTATTATGCCATCAAGAGGCTAAAGGACTTTTGTGTTGTGTGATGCTGATTGGTCTTATCGCAGACATACATTCAAATCTGCCTGCACTTAGCGCCATCTTGGAGCACATGGATGTCGACAAGATTTTATGCGCTGGCGATATCGTCGGCTATTATCCCTATCCCAATGAAGTCATCGAAATTATGAGGAAATGTAAAATCGTCTCGATTAAGGGGAACCATGATACGGCGGTAATCACCGGCGATACGAGCTGGTTTAATCCGCTTGCCGCATCTGCGATAGAATGGACGCGCAACAATATCTCTCCCGAAGACATGATGTTCCTGAAAACGCTTCCAGAGAAACTCACTTTTGAAGATATCGCCATTTTTCATGGCAGTCCTGTTGACCCAGATGAATACGTGTATCCTATGACGTTGCCTGCGCGGCTCGTAGGATTTTTAGACCAAGTAGGCAAGAAAATTCTTGTTCTGGGCCACACTCATGTCCAGTGGAGTCTTGAACTTGATGATAGAAAGATTATCAATCCAGGGGCAGTAGGTCAGCCCAGAGATGGAAATCCCAAAGCGGCATATGCCATCTATAATACAGAGTCGGAGGAGTTAACAATGCGCAGAACCGAGTACGACATCGAAGAGGTCGCGTCCAAGACCATTGACGCAGGGTTACCACCATATCTGGCGCAACGCCTATCTATTGGAGTATAACTGCTTATGTAGAGGTGTTCATGAATCCGAAACACATCACAAGGTGCGCCCAACTTGCCATGATGTTGGAAGTTTCCGCCACGCCAAAACCGGGCAACGTTGATAAGGACCATGATTTTCCTGATATCACATATGGTCATTTTTTGGCATCTGCAATCGGCGTTGAGCCTGTGTTTGAGAAGGCTGCTATGAGCAATGTAGGGGCAGGGACATTGATTAGGGAGGCTATCGAAGTGAGCGCGAGATGGAACGGGGGTAAAAACACGCATTTTGGCACATTTCTCTTGTTAATGCCGTTGACCATGGCAGCCGGCAAAGGAGATGTTCATCAGGCAAACGAAATCGTGCAAAAAACTACGGTCGAAGATGCAGTTGAATTTTATAAAGCATTCAAATGCATTGATGTGTATTTAGAGGATGTTGACGATTTGAGCGTTAATGATGCGAAATCAATTGATGAGATTGAGAGGAGAGGGTTGACACTGTACGATATCATGAAAATGTCTGCAGGGCAGGACGAAATCGCACAGGAATGGGTGCGTGGTTTTCCAAGGACATTCGCTGGTGCCAGGATGTTAGCGGAAAAGGTAAAAGAGATGGGCATTAACGATGCCATTGTGCATAGTTATCTGACACTACTTGCAGAGCAGCCTGACACCCTGGTTCAGAAGAAGTTCGGCTCGTCAGTAGCAGAAGAGGTTAGCAGAAAGGCATCCGCAGTGCTGAAAGAGTGGAGCATCGATGCCGTACGTTTATTTGACGATGAATTGATTCGCAGGAGAATAAATCCGGGCACAACAGCAGATATAACAGCAGCCGCCCTGTTCATACATCTTCTGGAGGAATATGATGAAACTGCGTGATTTTGGCATCCATGAAGGCATATCAGAGGTCATTGCCACCACAATATCATCAACTGGAAAGCCAAACGCTGCGCCGATTGGCATTATATCTGATGGAAAGATGTATGCCATAATTTATCCCAATACGCACACTTACTCAAACATTAAGGCAACAAAAAAACTTGTTGCAAATATCGTAAGCGACGCCTTGTTGTTCGTGTTATCCGCGTTAGGAGATTTAGACGAGAAGGAGTTTTATACAGTCGATGAAATGCCAGCATTGAGATATGCAGATGCCTGGGTGCTATTTGAATGCGAGAAAGATGGACAAGATGATACTCTGATACATTTACATCCCACAAAGGGCAAAATCCTTCGAAAGAGAGTGCGGGCAATCAACAGGGGCACCAATGCCGTAATCGAGGCAACGATACACGCTACGCGCTATCTGGCTACGAAAGACGAAAAGTATCTAGAGTGGATTGCACATTACGAGGAAATCGTGAAAAAATGCGGTGGCGCGCGCGAGAAAGAGGCGATGAAAAAGTTGAAGGAGTTCTTGAGGGGTAGGTATGAAGAATCGTGATTCGTGTCATTACTTCTTATAGATTTTATCGTGATGATTGTAATCCTCTATAATCACCAATTTCTTGGACTCACCAACGGAAAATACCAATACAAAACTCTTGTCTATATGAACCCGTTTTAAGTGCTGAAGAGGTCTTCTTAAATTTTTGTAATGGTGTGGGTTTGTTCTTATTTCTTGAATCTTTTCATAAATGGTTTCTAACTGCTTTGGATTCTCTTTAGCAAGCTTAAAGAAAATCTTCTCTACAGATTTTCTTAATTCAACATCGTACATTCTATTCTAATCCAAAATGCTTTCTAAAATCCTTTACGATAACAGTAGGTTCCCTCTCCCTACTCCTCATTTTTTCTATGAACTCCGGTCTAAGTTCTGGTTCTAAAAATTCTTGTTCGTATTCGTCGATTATTAATCTTAGTGCCTCTGACTTATTTCTTAAACCGAACTTTCCTTTAACGATATTCACGATTCTGTCCTCATACTCACTTAGATCTACAATTGCTTTGACCATGACAACCGCCAATTATGTTTTATTACCACTTATGATGTTTTACTATAGAGTATAATATTATGTTATTTAAATTCTTCTTAGAGAAGTGCAATTGTGGATAACGTTCCCAGTGTATGCGAAGTTGCCCATAAAGGTAATTTGGGCGAGGGCGTCAGCCCGAACCGCATACACCGTGTTATACGCACCCGATAGGAACGAGGGAGCGACAACGACCGAAGAGTCGTGGGCAAAAAGCCCGTTCCCTTTATGTTCATGTGGTATATGCACGCCCTACCTTTACTCAACTTACAAACTGGATAATGCCATCGATACATTTTTGTTTGTCTTTTTTCCATTCAAATTCCCAAATGACAACTAACTCAACCCCCATCTCTTTGAAATATTCTTTTCTTTCCTCCTCTTCATTTGCTCGATGCCAATGCTCGCCAAATAGGTCGATGCATTTATTTGTTCCTTCAACAATAAAATCTGGATTTTTTCTACCAACAAAGAGGGAAAAATCCCCGGTATATCTTAAATTTGGAATGTAACCAATCATCGTTTGGAAAAAATCCAATTCCAATTTATTTGGCTTCAGGTTGAGAGAGGCTTTCATTTTCTCCTGGTATTCTTTATCTTCCCATCTCTTTTTGATCATTTTTATTTTAATATTTGGTTTAAAATAAACTTTATTTACTGCAAAAGTCAGTTTGCATTCTTGACAACTGATTAAAAAAGGCGGTTTCTTCTGTTTAAAGTAAAGGTCATAAATATCATAATACGCTTTGCATATTGGGCATCTTACCTGCATTCTTCTATTTCCAATATCCAAGTATGCAATTCGTTCTATTACCTTTTTTCCCATGAAATCACCAACTAGGATAGTTGTCAATATATATAATTTTGTCCTCTTTAAGTCGCTTCACTCCCTCCTTTAAAATCGCCTGCCATCAGTCAATCTATTTCACTTAATGTCTTTTTCACAAAATCAGGCTCATAAATAATATCAAGCTTATCTATCCTTTTGAACAAATTTTTTAATCCTTCATCATACTTTTTATCCGATTGAATGTACTCTTTAAACCATTTCTTTATCATTATCTCAACTTGATCTACATCTACAAAATATCCCGTGGGTACTAAAACTCCTCCAAACTCTTCAAATATGCCTTTAGAAATTTTCGACGGCTTTCCAATACTGATTAATAACTCATTTGCAATAAAATCGGGCACGATTTTATCCGCGATAATATCCCATAACCCGTTTTCCTCAATCCAATCAAGATTAAAGGAGTCATTAGTGTTTATGTGAATTAACTCGTGAATAATACTATGAGTCACATCATCTCTATTGGGTTCTATCCATTTATCGCTGGGATTGATTAAAACAGAAATTACGTTAAAACCAGGGATAGTATGCCCTGTACCAACTTCAGAATCAAATAACCCTTCATAAAACCTCGCAATAAAAACTGTGACTGATTTTCTTTTCCATTTTGCCTTTGTAAGAGTTTGTATATTTTTAACAACCTCTCCAAAATCTATGTCTTCCAACACCAATTCCTTCATTCTAAGGAAACGATCTTTATCGATTCCCCAATCTGTATCATAAGCCATCAATGCGTTTTTAAAATATTTGATATGGCTTTTGCCTACTTTTTCTTCGATTATCTCACAAATATACTGATCAGATGATATTTCATTGGCTATGAGTAGCATACCTAGTAATTCCCAAAACAATTTTGTTTTTGCTTTGTTTCTGTGATAAGGCTTTGCTAATTCATGTACAACACCTTTATCGAATTGTTTTATATCAATTGACTGATTTGATGTTCCATGCCAAAGTCCCAAGGCAATATTTCCTATTGTTGCATATTTCGAGATTTTAATTTCAATATTTGGAAACATTCCCTACCCCCTATTATCTCAAGTTACTATCTATCATGTAGCTTGTTAAACATTCTTCCTCATATCCAAGCACCTTTTTATCACATTTTGGATGTGCATATACCTTTCTTTACCTTTTGCTCACGATTGCGTATAACAACATATCAACGCATTGCGTTAATACTGTTTAATTTAACAAAAAGGCGCATAAATTATCTTGGTTATGCTCATTTTATGGTACTCGTTTAAACTAAAACTTGAAATGGATGCCATTAAGAAGGTTAAAAGTCATATTGAAGATTTACAGATTCTTGCGGGAGAGATAAACATGAACATCGCATGGGGCATTACCGGCGCCGGGCATCTTTTGCAGGAAAGCTATGATGGTATGAGAGCGCTTGCGCAGAAACATCAAATCACGACATTCGTGTCGGGCGCGGGCGAAGAAGTGCTGCGCATGTATGGTTTGCTCGACAAATTGAATGAAATATCCGGCGGAGAATATCTGCGCGAAATCATCTTCGAGAGCGAAGCGGGAGCGAGCGCGCCAAAAGCAGGGCGCTTTTTACTGAAGAAATATGATGCATTGATCGTATCGCCTGCAACATCTAACACGGTTGCCAAAATCGTGCACGGAATTGCAGATTCTCTTATCACGAATGCAGTTACCCAGGCCAACAAAAGTGGGACGCCGGTGTACGTAGTGCCAGTGGACCTAAGTGGCGAAGTAACATCGCCGCTCCCATATCATATAGACAGAGAGCTTTGCAAGAAGTGCGATGAATGTCCGCCGAAGGACAAGTGCCCTGAGCATGCAATCTCGGACCAGATTGACCTGTTAAAATGCACTGGGTGTGGCGTCTGCATTGACCTTTGCCCGCACGATGCCATCAAGGGAGGAAATGTGATGCTCAAGGTACGCGATATCGATGCACACAATGTAAAGACGTTACGCTCCATGAACAGTATCACTGTCTTAGACCATCCGAGCAAGATTCTAACGGTGCTTTGAAATAAATCGATGCATGCGGCGCGGCACGCCCCTAATACTTTGTTTAGCAAATATATGCAATGGAATCTTTTTCGCCCTTATCTTGGTGTCCCCTGCCTTAATCGCGTCTAAAACGTCACCCACATCTGGCTTTGCGTTTATCTCCGTTATCGCATAGCCGACCATGGCGGCAGTGTGTGCATCAGAGCCGGCAACCATGCTCATGCCCATGCACGCTGCAGCATTCCTTGCACGCTCATTTGAATAACCTAGGATAGACCTGGAGTTGTACACCTCGACAGCGTCTACATCCTTTGGAACGTAACCCAACCCATGCCTGAATGGATGAAATGGGTGGGGCACGATGACGATCCCACCCAATCCCTTTATAATTTTAATCGTTTCGTCCACGGGCAAGTCGGGCGGGATGTCCTTGGTAATGCCCAACGCAACGAGATGACCTTCAGCAGTGGAAACTTCAACTCCGGGAATCACCATCAAATCCAGTCTAAGATCTCTTGCCCTCTCGACTCCAACCAACCCGCCTTCAACTGTATTATGGTCGGTGATTGCAATGCCATGCAATCCAATCTCCTTGGCGCGTTTAAGAATCGTATCTACTGAATCATATCCATCACGCGAAAAATTCGAATGAATATGCAAGTCAAATCGAAGCATGGTATCAATAACGTTTTGTTTTAGATGAGATATAAAACATTAATATGCGCATTTTGATAGTGACTGGACGAAAAGCATACGATTCGATAAAAAGGGCAGTTGGCGATAAGGCTGATGTCCTGTTGTTAGATGCAGATGTAGCCGCGCTCATCACGCCTTCGCTACTACGAACGATTCCAAATATAAGTTCATACGACCTAATCCTCATTCCCGGCTTGGCATCAGGTGATTTTACATCTCTTGAGAGAGAACTCGGCGTCAAGATGCGGCTGGGGCCTAAACATGCATGCGATCTTGGCTGGGCACTACAATACGTTGATGAGATTGAATTTTCGCACACCATACCCGCGTGCCAATTGTTATCAGGCAAAAAGCGCAGCGATGCGCTGGAAAAGATTCATCGACTAGAAGAACACGCGGAGCCACAGTTCACCATTAAAGATGTAAAAATTGGTGGCAACTCCAGAATGAAGGTGATGGGTGAAATCGTGGACGCAACCCGATTAGGCGAGGAGGGTCTTCATAGAGTTGCAGAACAATACCTGCACGAGGGCGCAGACATCATCGATCTCGGAATCTCCATGGATGCCACTCCTGCTGAAGTAAGGCGTGCTGTCGAGACTGTTTCCTCTTTAGGCGTTCCAATCAGCATCGATACTCTGGACCCGAATCTAATTTTGGCAGGCGTTGAAGCAGGTGCGGATATGGTGCTCAGCTTGAACGGTAATAACATCAAATCAGTGGGCTGGGCAGTCGCATCCCAGGACATGGCAGCTGTGGTGATACCGGATGATGATTTCGAAAGCCTGTGGAAAAACATAGAGATTGCCCAAGAGATTGGAATCAAGAAAATCATTGCAGACCCGATTCTCGCCCCAATAGGGCATGGATTCGTCGATTCACTAACATCCTATCATAAATTTAGAGAGGCGAGCGATTTACCGCTGTTCTTCGGTGCGGGAAACATCACAGAACTGATGGATGCCGATTCCATTGGTATCAACGCAACTCTGGCAGGCATAGCCATGGAGCTTGGCGCCAGCATACTATTCACACCCCAATACAGCGACAAGGCAAAAGGAAGTATCAAGGAACTTAAGACCGCTGCCCAGATGATGCTTCTTGCTAAAGAGAGAGGCACCGCCCCCAAGGATTTGGGATTTGACCTCCTAGTTATCAAGGAGAAGAGGCGCAGGGAAGATAAAATAGAGGTTGAAAATCCTGTTGAAGCGACACGATATAAAGAATGGACACAGGACCCCGGGGGGTGCTTTAGAATTTCACTTCAGGATGAGAAAATCGTCGCCATGCACGAGGAAAAGGGCGTAACCATAACTGGCACCAGTGCCAAAGCCGTGTTTGATACCATACAGGATTTAGGATTTGTATCTTTGACTGAACATGCCGCTTATCTGGGGCGAGAATTGATGAAGGCAGAATTGGCCTTAAAATTCGGAAGAAGTTATATGCAGGATGATGTGTTTTAATCTGGGCGTTAATAACTTAAATATGAATGAGGGCGTATATTATGACGGAAAAGAATAAGTATACTCATTGATACTATCCAATGCACCCGCCTTAACTCAGCCTGGTTAGAGTGCGCGGCTGTAGTTTGCTAATGCGCCCTTTAGAGCGCACATTACCGCGCAGAAACCGCGATGTCCCCGGTTCAAATCCGGGAGGCGGGATCTGGCCTTAGCTCAAAAATACAACCCCTTGCCCGGGTAGTGTAGTGGCCTATCATGAAGCCCTGTCGAGGCTTCGACTCGGGTTCAAATCCCGACCTGGGCGTTTGCATATTAGCGTAGCATTGTCTCAAGTTTTTCCTTAGTATAGGATCAATGGTTATTGTGACGTCTTTGGTTTTCACCCTTGTGCACACGCTTTTAACACCAAACGAGTCGAAGGCAACCAAGTCTATTTTCATATACCTCTACCTACAATGTGCAGCTTTCAACAGAAGTAATCATTGTTTATCATATTTGTTACCAATATTGTATTCATATATGATATAAGAACCCATAGCCTTATATAATATTGTAATCAATCTTTTGTCAGACATATGTCATGCCAATACCAGACAAAACGCATACGTGTGGCATACGCAAAAATGACATGTGTCAGACAAGCGTCATACAAGGTGGGAGTATATGGAGCGAATAACAATCAGGCTCCCGAAACAACAGATAGATATGGTCGGCTTAATGGTCGATGCGGGAGAGTTTCCGTCCAAGAGTGAAGCAATCAGGGCGGCTGTTAGAGGTTTAGTAGATGATAGGAGTGATAAACTCCTGAATAAAATAGAGAAAATATCTGCATTAGCATAAAATAAAAAGAGGGGGATGGGGATGCAATCTATAGTAGAAGAAGCGTTAAAATACGCTGAAAAAGAGCGAGCGCAAACTGAAGACATTAACGATTTTGATGAATTCGGACAACCACAAATAGTAATCATAGGATGCGGCGGAGCAGGGAACAACACCATTAACAGATTGTTCAGCATGGGTGTCGAGGGTGCAGAAATGATAGCCCTAAACACCGATAAACAACACCTAGATGCCATCAAGGCAGACAAAAAAATCTTAGTCGGTAAGTCGCTTACCAGAGGGCTTGGTGCTGGTGGCGATCCAGATGTTGGAAGGCGTGCAACCGAACTCGCAAGAGGGACGCTGGAAGACATATTGAAAGACGCTGATTTAGTCTTCCTCACGGCAGGCATGGGCGGAGGAACCGGAACCGGTGCGGCGCCAGTAGTTGCAGAGGTTGCTAGGAAACATGGCGCCATTGTCGTTGGAATGGTATCAACTCCATTTAGGGTAGAACGAGCCAGAATGGTTCAAGCCGAGGAAGGGTTAGAAGACCTAAGGGATGCTGTAGACACCGTGATAGTTCTGGATAACAACAGGCTCCTGGAATATGTGCCAAACCTTCCGATAGAACAGGCATTCTCAGTGATGGACCAGCTGATTGCCGAAACTGTCAAGGGCATATCCGAAACGATTACTCAACCATCGTTAATCAACCTGGATTTCGCTGACATCAAGACAGTAATGAGTTGTGGTGGAGTTGCGGTCATGCTGGTTGGCGAGACAAAAGGGCAGGACAAATCTGATGATGTCGTGCGAGCAGCGTTGAATCATCCATTGTTAGATGTTGATTACAGAGGGGCAGCCGGTGCACTGATTCACATAACTGGTGGACCTGACCTGACGCTGAGCGAGGCGGAGAACATCGCACAGCAAATCACGTACGAACTTGATCCAAGGGCGAATGTGATCTGGGGCTCGCGGATTAACCCTGACTTTGAAGGCAGAGCCAGAGTGATGGCCATCATGACAGGCGTGCAATCAGCACAAGTACTTGGGCCAACGAGAATGCTGGATATGCACGGAGCGCCCGAGGCACAAGAGAAGCGGCTTATCGACATTATTCGATAGCACTCTCTTTTTTCCCTTTTTTATTTTTTAAGTCCCCTAATAGCTTACAGGCTTGACATGTTGTAGCGAATGTGGGCTCTCCACACACGCTGCATTGCTTGAGTTCAACTTGCGGCAATCCTTCTTCCAGCAAGCCCAACATCTTATAAAAGCCACTCATTATTGCATACATGGTGCCAGGGTGCCTATCCTCAAAATCGTTTAATATGCACTCTACTTCTCCCCTGAGAGACAAATCCTTGTAGGGACATTGAGTAAAATCTACAGGCAGATTCTCAACCCGCGCGTACAGGGCAATCTCTGCCTCTGGAACATCTCTCAGCGGCTTAACCCTGGGCACCAATCCTGGGCGGGGCCTCATGGGAACTAATCTCACCAGCCTGTCCACGTCCCCCCGCATGACGTTCATCAGTACCGATTGTGCCTCATCATCCAGATTGTGCCCTGTTACCACCTTGGTGGCGCCCAACGCTTGGGCAGTCCTGTTCAGAAGCGTTCTCTTGAGCACAGCACAAAAACTGCATGGGAATTTGTCCTTTCTCACCTGCACTATTTGGTTCAGCGTCCATCCAAAACTCTCGTCGAATGACACTATGGTATGCGGCACATCAAGCTCTTTGCACAGGGATTTCGCTGCCCTGATTGTCTTCTTGCGATATCCTCTTATCCCCTCGTCGACCGATACCGCCATTATCGAGATGTCTGAGCGGTTGCCAAATAGTGAGTTCAATACGTGCAGCGCAACCATGCTGTCCTTCCCTCCGCTCAGTGCAACCGCGATGGTGTCGCCTCTTTCTATCATTTTGTATTTCCGCATGCTCCTCTTGATCTTGCGTTCTACATCCTCTTTGAGATGCGCGCCACAAAGATGCATGCCAGAATACCTTTGGTAGACAATCGACTTGCGGTTACACTTATCGCATTTCGTCTCCATCAAAAACTATCTTTATCATGATATGTTATAATTGATTTGGAGCGAGTCATGCGGTCCAGAAAGAGGAAATATCTCATCGTTGGCGTAGACCCGGGCACGACCATGGCGGTTGCAATACTCGACTTGAAGGGTAAGCTGCTAAGCCTATCCAGCTCCAGATCGATTTCGCTCTCGAGCATAGTAGAGCATATAGCCGCACACGGACGGCCACTAATCATAGCCACAGATGTAACTCCACCGCCAGCCATGGTAGAGAAGGTCAAGAGAGCGTTTCATGCAGTCCTGTTTTCCCCAAGAGGGTCGCTATCTATCGACGAAAAAATCGCTTTGACAGAGTCTTTTGAGTGTTCCAACGACCATGAACGGGATGCGTTGGCTGCTGCACGCATGGCATACAAAGACTGCAAAAACAAGTTTGCTCAAATTGAAAAGAAAACTCCCACTGGTATTGAGCCGGATGAAGTTAAAGCGCTGGTAGTTCAAGGCGTCTCGGTGAACTCTGCCATCACCCAGTTATCTGCGGTGCCTGAGAAGACGGTTGAAAGGGTCGAAAAAACGAAGGAAGTAGACGAACGAGTACAAACGTTACAAGAGACGGTACATCGTCAAAAAGACCAGATCAACAGGCTAAGAGCCTATGTTGAGGAGCTACGATCTGAGTTATCCGCGAGAGACGATGAGATTAAACGACTTACTAGCAAGACAGACAGAATGACGTTGAGAGAGTTAAGAAAGTTGGCGAAGACGAAAGAAATCAGGGTACGCAACGAAAGAATCAAGCGACTAAGAGAGAAAGTAAAGGAGTTACAGGATACGATATCTTATTTGTCTCACCAAATCGAACAACTGAAGGGTATTAGAGCGCTGGAAACCTCTCATACCAAACCTGTAAAGGTCATATCCTCCTTTACCAAGGATGCCATTTTAGATGCTGACGCAAAATACGGGTTGAAAAAGGGAGACGTAGTTTTTTTAGAAGATGCCAGTGGCGGCGGAAGCGTTACAGCCAAAATGTTGGCAGATAAGAGCATAAAGGCGGTCATCATCCAGAATGAGATGTCTCACTCCGCCACGGAAGAATTTCACGCGAGCAATGTCCCAGTTTTCACGACTGAAGAGATTTCAATTCATAGAGTTGATGACTTAGTAGCTATTGACCCTGATGCCCTGGATAAAGCGATTACTCGATGGAGAGTACGCAGCGAGAAGACAAAAATTAGAAAGAATGTCACGTTTTTAGAGTCCATCCTTGAAGAATATAGAAGTAGAAGACTAAAAGGTCATTAGCTCTTCCTTTACGACCATCTCGGTGATTTTGGAGATGTCCGAGAGCCATTCGTCAACCACGGTTTCGGCTTTGGATTTAACCGCACTTACATCGGCTCCTTTCTTGAGTATGACCTGCGCACTTGCGACCCTGGGATTGTCAATTGGTTGCCCTATCTGGGACAGGATGCGTATGTAAACCTCTTCAATACCATCAATCGCCGCCACCATATCATGGGCTATTTGGTTTGCCAATAGATTGTAGATTTTGCCTATGTGGCTAACTGGATTCTTGCCGCTGGTCGCCTCCATACTCATGGGCCTGTTAGGAGTGATGAGCCCATTGCAGCGATTGCCCCTTCCCACAGAGCCGTCATCACCCATTTCTGCAGAGGTACCAGTGACAGTTAGATACACACACCCGCGCTCGTAGTTATCTGCCGCATTGACGGCAACCGATACTTTTCTCTTTGTGTATTGCTCAGCTACCTCTTGGGCACGTTTTGTCAGCACCTCTTTTATCGCCATGTAGCGCTTGAGGTCGTCCACATGCCTAGAGACAAGGGCATTGGCAACAGTCACATGTATGTTGTCGCCTTCCCTCAGCCCCATGACCTTTATGTCCTCTCCAATGGCCAGCTCTTTTTTACCCAAATCATTAGTTATTGCCCTTTCAACCCCGTACACAATTCGCTCCAGCTCTGAGAAGGGGGCATGCCCCACGCCAAATGATGTGTCATTCGCTCTTGGGATTCCATCTCGTTCAAAAACGTCTACAAGGTCGGTGGAACCCTGCCCTAGTCGCTGGTCAATGACTATGTGCGAGGTTTCCAGATTTTTCACGGCTTTTGCCAGATATGCTCTGGCAGCATCAAGGGCAATCCTTCCCACAGGAACTTTCTCATCATCGACGTACGTTGTTGCCCTCCCGCTCAACAAAAGATACATTGGCCTTATGATTTCTCCTCCGCCAAAAGTTGGAGCAGACTCGCCACCAACTAACTCAACCTGGTCTGTGTTATGGTGCAAAATTCGGCCAAATCGCTTTAGATACTCTCTGGATAGCGCCCGACTCACGGCTTCTGCCACACCATCACACATTGAATCTGGATGCCCTATCCCTTTTCTCTCGACCAGTTCAATCTCTTGTTGTTCGATTGGCACCTGTGTAATTTTTTCTACCCTGATATTTCGTTTCATTTGACTAGATAAATGCAACACACACTTATAACAATTTCTAAATCAGATAGTAGGCGCCATCTCAACGATTTGCAACCCATCTTTATATATTCGCACAATCCCGCCACTTTGGGATACTGTAACGGCAATTGCCTGCGTATCCCTGGTTATCGCTGCAGACGCTGCATGCCTTCCGCCAAGTCCTGTTTTAACATTGATACTACTTGCATCTACATCCAGATACATTCCAGCTGCCATGATATGCCCATCCGCTCTAACGACAAATACGCCATCCAACTGTGCAAAATTTTTGACCGATTCCCAGTTGTCAGGATTTGTTATGTCTCTATCTTTCTTTTTATGCCCTTTGTAGGGATTCAAAACCATTTGATGCGAACGCTTAAGCACCTCGTCTGAGTCGCCGATGATGAAGGCAGTGCCAATTTTTCTGCTCTCCCGCCCTTCATATCCCAGTTCCAGAGCCAGTTTAAGAACGTTTCTAATCACCCTTGCATTTATCCTGATGTCTTTATCTATGCCTCTGATTATTAGGGATTCGCTAACGTCGTACACCATGATTGTGTCAGCATGCTCGCCGCCAATAACGCCCACCACCACATCACTTGCCTTTATGCTGCCCTCAAGATATGCATCCATTACGGCATGCCTCAGTTGATTGGCACTAGTGGATGCTCCGGAAAGCAAATTGACTGCCATGTCGTCCTTGATTATATCAGCGCCCCCGCCTACAGACGCTACTATTACCGGGATGTCGGTTTTGATTTTTTTCCCTGACCCATCATCGACTACGATGATTGCGGCAGCGCCAATCTCCTCTGCCAGTTTCACTGCAGCGTTACTGATGGCTGTTTTTACGTTTCGCTTCATCCTATTGCCCGTTTAGTATTATCATCGGTTAAGATATATAAGAGGTGTGTGACCATACAAGAGGCGTATAAGGATTGTGTTGGGGATACCAATGAGCAAAACAATGACAGAGAAGGTTCTTTCAAAGAAGAGTGGTACAGATGTTTTCGCAGGTGACCTGATCATTGCTCCAGTAGACCTGGTCTTTGCCCATGATGGCACTATGCCGCTTGCAATACAGCAGATGGAGTCCGGATTATCGAAACAAAGCGTATTCGATCCTAATAGGGTTGTAGGCGTATGCGACCATGCATCACCCTCTCCGAGTGAAAAAGTGTCCAACGTTCATAGTTTCATGCGTAAATTCGCCGTTGAGAATAATTTGCAATTTTTCGAGAACGGCGATGGTATATGCCACCAGATAGTAGTAGAGAGATTTGCCGCCCCATGGAAAGTCATTATAGGGGCGGATAGCCATACCTGCACGCATGGTGGACTTGGTGCGTTTGCAACCGGCATGGGCTCTACTGATGTAGCAGCGATTATGGCCTATGGAAAAACATGGCTCAAGGTACCGGAGTCGTTTAAAGTTGAGATAACAGGCCAGTTGCCAGAGCACGTGCATTCCAAGGATGTAATTCTGCATGTAATCGGAGAGATAACGGCAGATGGTGCGACGTACATGTCCATGGAATTTCTTGGCGACGCCGTAGAGAGGATGAGTCTCGCATCGAGACTGACGATGTGCAACATGGCAATTGAGGCGGGCGCTAAAGCGGGAATGTGTCAAGCTGACGAAAAAGCCAGAGAATTTTTGGAATCTCATGGCAGAGGCAAAGAGTACGCACCGCTTGCTCCGGACAAAGGGGCAACGTATGCCGATGAAATCATCGTCGAAGCAGAAAAAATTGAGCCAATGATTGCATTTCCGCACAAGGTGGATAACGTCGCCCCTGTGACGCAGTTCGAGGACGTAGAACTCGATCAGGTATGTATAGGGACCTGTACGAATGGGCGCATAGAGGATTTGCGTGTCGCTGCACAGATACTGAAGGGGAAGAGGGCCGCAGAGGGTACTCGATTGGTCGTATACCCTGCAAGCAGGGGAGTTTTGCTCCAGGCAATCAAAGAGGGCATCATGGAAACATTTCTGCAAGCAGGAGCATCCATCGGAGCACCAGGATGTGGTTTTTGCATTGGAAGGACTGTCGCCCTTGGAGATGGCGAGGTAGCGCTCTCGACGCAGAACAGAAACTTCAAGGGGAGGATGGGCAACGATAATGCAGAAATATACCTGTGCAGTCCTGCCACTGCAGCAGCGAGCGCGATAACAGGACACATAACAGACCCACGGGGTGTATAGAATGGACAAAATCAAGGGAACTGTGTTGCGAGTGTTTGCAAAGGATGTTAATACAGATGAGATAATATCAGGGAAATACAAGTACGACGAGCTGGACATCAAGAAGCTGGCAGTTCATACATTCGAAGCTATTGACTCCAAGTTCTATGAAGGTGCAAAGAAGGTGAAAAATCCGATACTTATCGCCTCTGAGAATTTTGGATGCGGCTCATCCAGGGAGCAGGCGCCATGGGTCATTAAAGCATGCAACGTATCCTGTATCATCGCCAATTCGTTCGCCAGGATATTCTACAGGAATGGCTTTAACATAGGCATACCGCTGGTGGAGTGCAAGGACATATCGAAGAGGGTTTCTCAAGGCGACAAACTTGAGATAGATTTTAGCGCAGGAATCATTAAGAATCTTACAAAAAACGAGACATACGAGTTTAAGCCAATCCCGGAGTTTATGCAGAAACTACTGGATGCCGGCGGACTGATGCCATACCTGCTGAAGAACAACGGCTTTGGAGAGTAGAAACATGGGCAAAAAAGTAGCTGTGATTAAAGGAGATGGCGTGGGACCAGAGCTCATCGATGCCGCACTCAAAGTCCTGGAGGTTACGAATCCAGATATTGAGACTATCGTATGTGATGCTGGCATGGAGTGGTGGGAGAAACATGGAGGAGATTCACTGATTCCAGATGCGACGTGGGAAGTTCTCAGAGAAACGGATGCATGCTTCAAGGGACCGACTACTACGCCCGGCGGAGAGGGTACACCAAAAAGCGTGGCAGTTTCGATAAGGCAGGGGTTGAACCTGTATGCTAATGTTAGGCCCATCAAAACGTTTCCGAACACACCCAAGCCATTGGGGGATGTTAATTTCGTCTGCGTTCGAGAAGGGACTGAGGGGCTTTATTCCGGCCTCGAAACCAAGGAAGATGACACGTACATCGCCTTCAGAAAAATCACGAAATCCGCAAGTGAAAAAATCGCCAAATTTGCGTTTGAAGAGGCGAAACGCAGGGGCTGGAAGACGGTAGTAGTGATTCATAAGAGTAATATTCTCAAACTGACGTGTGGCGCATTTTTAGATGCAGTTAGAAGGGTAGGAGAAAGTTATCCAGATATAAAGATAGAGGAGTATCACATCGACAACATGGCGCAACAGCTCATCAAAAACCCCCAACTATTCAATAACAAGGTGCTTCTTTCTACCAACTTGTTTATGGATGTCCTCAGCGAGGAGTGCTCTGCCCTGGTAGGAAGCATTGGCCTGGTATATTCAGCAAACTTCGGTGACGACTATGCGATGTTCGAGCCGGCTCACGGTTCTGCACCCAAATATGCCGGAAAAGACAAGGTGAATCCCACGGCAACGATCCTTGCGGGCGCATGGATGCTGGAACATCTGGGCGAAAAAGAGGGCGCAAATGCAATATTCAGAGCAACGGAAGACGTTATCTCAGAGGGCAAGGTCACCTACGATTTGGGAGGAAAAGCAGCGCTCAGCGAGATGGCAGGCGAGATTGCAAAACGCACAGCAGATATATTAGGATGATGTCTGTGGACCTAATATTATACTTTTTAGTATAATTTTAAATACAACGAGCGCCATATATAGCACAGGTGGTATTAATGCATATATCAGGCGAAGTCAAAAAGTGGGGCAACTCACTTGGCTTAGTGATTCCCGTGAAAATAGCCCGAAAACTGAGGATAAAAGAGGGTGAGTCGGTAGACGTGGACATAAGAAAGAAAGCCAAGATAGACGGATTCAGGATATTCGCAGGAGCGAGACATTTCAGAGAGGAGAAAGAGCATGAAGATCTCTGGTAAGGCGGTTTCATGAAATACGTCATCGACACTTATGCGTGGGTTGAATACTTTATTGGGAGTGGGAAAGGTCAAAAAGTAAAAAAGATCATCCATGACAAAGGAAATGAGATAGTAACGCCAGAATGTTGCCTTGCAGAACTGAAAGGATGGTGTATGCGAGAAAGAAGAGATTTTGAGAGAGCGTATTTAATCATTAGGAGCGATTCGGAAATAGAGTCAATTTATACAGAAGACTGGCTAGAGTCTGCCGAGATCAAACACGAAGTGCGGAGAAAAATAAAAGATTTTGGATTGATTGACTCTACCATAGTCGCAAAACAGAGGAGACATGGGTGCACGGTTCTAAGCGGAGACAAACATTTCAAGACACTCAAAAACGTTGAATATGTAGGCGATTAAGTCATCCCCTATATTCAATCTCTAGGGGCTTTGGAGGCATGGGGAACATGCTCTTGAATTTTTCAGGGTCTTCGGCCGCTTCCTTTAATTGCTTTCTGGTTATGTCTAAAAGGTCTTCAAGATAAATCGTCTCCGTCGCCTTCTTCACGCCCTCTGCCAGTTTTTGTATCTTTTCAACGTCTTTCTTGACTTTTTTATAGTCGCAGTTACCAGGACAACACTTCTTGATGTTGTTCAACGCCGAGAGATGTTTCTTTATCTTTTGTTTATCCAAAGATGCAAGCTGCGCCTCCAAAGAGTGCTTAAGTTCCTCTGTTTTAATTTCCATAGAAACTGGCATCGGCTTCACACCATCTTTCGTAGCGAATATCACTGGAAAATTCCCTAAGTATTCGCCATATGCAATGTCTAAACTTTCCCTCGCCTCTCTGGAATACAAAACCTTGTCCGCAACGCACTTAGAATTTCGGCACATGGAGCAGTATCTCGTGAATTTTTCTGCTGCCTGGTAAAAGTCGATGGTGCCGCTCAGAGGTGATTCCGCCCTCATTTCTAAGGTCATAACTACTCCCCCCTGGAGAGGTCATCTTCCACGATGGGCGCGAACATGAAATACTTCTCAGTATATGCCTTAATCTCTTCATCGGATATGCACGAGCGCCTGCTCCCTTCTTCGTAAAGCCTTTGAATATCTCTATGGATGGTTTTTATGCGCGGGTCCTTTTTGTTAATCTTGGTTTTAACGCCCATCAACTCGGATAGCGCCTTCTCGACCTTCATCCGTATGACTTCCGCACCGGATGTGTCACCGATTAATAGTTCGCGCTTTGCGCCGACCAGTTCCGGCGGAAACGGTTCGTATGTAAACGGATTTCTGATAACTCCAGCAGTATGAATGCCACTTTCATGGGCAAACACATTCTTGCCTACTACCGACTTGTTTCTTGGCACCCTGATTCCTACCTCGTCTTCCATATATCTCGCAAATTTGACAAGATTTTTTAGATTGTATTTCTGGAATCCTTCGACCCTGTGTACCAAGAACAGCAGAACTTTTTCCAGTTCAGTATTTCCTGCCCTCTCCCCTATGCCCAGGAACGTCAAACTGGACCAGTTCGCACCGCACCAGTACCCTGCCATAGTATTTGCCATGCCAAACCCAAAATCATCATGCATATGCGTTTCTATGTCTTTAACACCAACCTCTTTGAGCCGACTGATTATTTTGGGTATGCCATATGGTAAATCGACCTCTTGGAAAGGCAACCCCATATTTATGGTGTCGCAAATTCTGATGATTGCATCCGGTGCCCGGTCTATAATCTTTTTGACTAATGGAATGACAAAACCCTCTATATCTGCCCTTGTCGTGTCCTCGAGGTGGCATCTGACGCGCAGGCCATGGTCAATGGCATAGTCCAAAGCATTTAGATACTTTTCCTCGGCTTCCTCTCTGCTCTTGAGTCTCATTTTATCGAATATGTGCACATCAGAAACCGACATTAATATACCCGTCTCTTTTATACCGTCCATATTTATGGCTAAGTCTATGTCCTCTGGAACGGCCCTTGCCCATGCGGTCACCTCTGGAACTTCGTAGCTTTTATCCAGCATCGCTCTGGCTGCGACCTTATCCCTTTCGTTGAACAGGAACGTCTCGATTTTCTCAATTCCAATCTCGTGTAAAAATTCGTAGATTTGTAATTTGTGTTCTTTTTTGAGCACGATGCCTGGCATCTGGGCACCATCCCGTATGGTACTGTCACTTATCTTTGCCTCCATATTATGAGGCAATTTTATCTTGGGCATCTCCTCGTACGTACGATACATCACATCATCTAATCGTGGAATGCACATAAAATTAACTATGAGAAGGGGCTAGATGAAAGAGCAATGAAAAGAATCGTCGTTCTTCGTCTCGGACATCGCCCGTTTCGCGACCAGAGGATGACGACACATGTCGCCCTGGCAGCGCGAGCCCTCGGTGCAGAGGGCATATTACTCACTTCTGGCGATAAATCCATAGAACAGAATGTAGATGACGTCACGAAACGATGGGGGGGCGAGTTTTATGTCAGGGAGGGTGTTAATTGGAAAAGAGAAATCAAGACATGGAAGGATAGTGGCGGGAAGGTCTGCCATCTCACGATGTATGGGATTAATTTGCCCGATGTAATCGATGAGATCAAAGATGCGGAAAAACTTATGGTCATTGTTGGCGCGGAAAAGGTCCCGGCAGAAGTATACGACCTGGCAGACTGGAACGTTGCCATTGGTCAGCAACCACACTCCGAAGTGGCAGCGCTGGCAATTTTCCTTGACAGGTTGCAGGAAGGAGAAGAATTAAAACGTAGTTTTAAGAGAGGATTGAAGATTATTCCCCAGAGAAAAGGCAAGTGCGTAAAGAGGGGTTAAATGAAGGCTGTACACATGGCGATGAAAAATGCGCTTTTGATTAAACACGCTGGGCAAGTTTAAAGTCCTTCGAGCGCGTTATTAATAATGGTGACAAGTTTGGCACGATTGAAAGATGCAGTTGCCAGGGCATATCTTACAAAATTAATCGGTGAAGATGGCCTCACTATGGTCAACAAGGCACCGAAAGGCGAGATGCCCGATGAAAAAGTGGCAGAGTCAACGGGTATAGCTCTAAACACGGTGAGGCGGGCGCTGTACATTCTGTATGAAAACGGATTAGCATCGTATCGCAGGGAGAGGGATAAGGACAGTGGATGGCTAACCTACCTATGGCAGATCGATTTGAGCAATATATACGATGTTTTAGATGCAGAGATGCAAAAGCTGTTAAAAAATCTCCAGAAACGATTGGATGCTGAAAAAGACAACATGTTTTACGCGTGCGTTGATGGTTGTGGACGATTTTTATTTACCCTAGCGGCAGAAACTAATTTCGTTTGCCCGATTTGTGGAGCAACACTTGAATACCAGGATAACATCGAACTCGTTGAAGTGCTTGAAAAGAGGGTCAACGAAATACAAAAATGCGTGCGCACTACACAGGGCGCACAATGATATTCTCGCCCTCCAACCATACCTTCACGTTGTTTTTTCCTTTGAGTATCGCATTTTCTATTTCAATAGGGATGCCAACCACCCTGCGCCCGCCAGACTGAGTCAGCTTGCGCTCGAAGACGATGGAGGGTTGCTTAAATTTCTGCCATATCTCATCGATGTTCTCATCTGACTCCGGGTCAAAGTATATTTCGCCGCATTTTGGACAAATTTCGCCTGACAGGTTGACTATGACGAGTGTTCTGCCCCCGATGGGCGCTGTGAAAGTCAAATCACTGGATTCGTCAACGTTTGCGCCGCATATCTGGCATGCATATCTCATGATTCCTCCAGCGTTATTAGCAGCAGGTTATTTCGAACAGAAAACTTGAGCTTGACGTCCTCAGCGCTCACGCCCTCTTCCAGCATCCTGAGCTTGGCGCGCCCTGATATTCTGTAATTCCGTGATTTCCATAGCTCCAGTGCTTGTGCTCTATCCATTTTTACTCTCTTACTCTTTAATCACTCTTATGATATAAGAGTTTTGGAAGAACAAGTTTAATAGCCCCTATGAATGGTTTAATTCTGTGAAAAAAGAAGACGCCATCAATATGCTGAGAAAAGCGGGCTGCTCGGAGAAAGTAATCGACCATTGCGTAGCAGTCGCAGGACTCGCAAGCGAATTAGCCAAGCGTCATGATGCAGATCATAACCTAGTCACGACGGCTGCTCTACTTCACGACATCGGAAGGGGAAAAACGCACGGCATTGACCATGCAGTGGTCGGTGCAGAGATTGCAAGGGATTTTGGCCTCGATGAGAGGATTGCTAAAATCATAGAGCGTCACATAGGTGCCGGGATCCCAGCCGACGAAGCCCGGAAATTGGGTTTGCCCAAAAAAGATTATGTACCCAAAACACTCGAGGAGAAAATCGTCGCGCACGCCGACAATCTCGTGATGGGTACCAAGAAGGTGTCCATCGACGAAGTAATCAAAAATATGCAGAAGACATTAGGAAAACGGCATCCAGCGATTCAACGAATGAGAAAACTTCATGCAGAATTATGCCAGTAATGTATATCAGTAGACGGTAACGCTTTTTACAGACGATATCTTCATCAGCGCGTCCACGAGCGTTCCGGGAACTTTCGTATCCGTGATTATCGTGAGTTTCGGGTCATCCGTGAAATATGGGTCATCTGTTATAGCCTGCCGGATGCTGACACCATGCTTTGCAACAATAGTGGCGACGTTGCCCAGTATGCCTTTTTCCCTGGCATCGGTGGGAGTGATGACTATGACGCCAAGGTCGAGCGCCGGTGCGACGTCCCTCAAAAAAGCTACTGACTTTATGTTCTGAAGCACTTTTTTGAGCACGTCATCGCTCAACACCAATTCGGCCGTTGCATCAACGACCCTCCTGTCTACACCGACTTCTTTTGCAATCTGCGTGTGCGGGATTTCGATGCTACCGGAAACCACCTTGCCCTTGGAATTTACCTGAAAACCACGCTCGATGAGGAGGCGAATCACTTTTTCTTGTGCAGGAAACTTGCTGAATTTTTCTATAATTTTGGTCCACATATCAACTTCACCGCTCAAAGATATACATTGAAGTCCCTGTACAAAGGTTTTGTGCGAGATGATAATTCTATGCACCCAAATCTTTATATTTGAGAAAATGTCAATAGATAATGGTAAAAATGGCAATAAAAACTGCCGAGATTGGGGGGAATGGGAGGGTTGTAATACCCAAAAATGTCAGAGAGGACCTTGGTGTTAAGAAGGGCGACACACTATTATTTGAGAATATTTCAAAGGGAGAATTGCGGGTCAAGGTAATAAGGGGCGAGGACCCTTTTTTTAGAATTATCCGCAATCCAAAAAAGGGCAAGGCGATTAAACCCTCTAAGCTGAAAGAGGAGCTCTGGTCAGGATGATCTTCGTAGACTCCAACATTTTCATGTTCGCCAGCGACGAAAACTATCCTGAACACATGAATGCGAAGGGCTTTTTTGAAGAAAAAAGGGAAAAACTCTGTTTTAATACCATCATCGCCCTCGAATCCCATTATGGATATCTAAGAAACTTGGGCGCAGAGGAGGCAGAAGTCAGGCTGAAGGCCATGCTAGGATCCAGGCTTCTCAAGTATTATGCCATAACCGAAGGAGATTTGATTAAGGGGGCGGAGATCTCCCGGAGATATGACATAAAAACGAATGATGCCACAATAATTGCAAACATGCTGAGGAATGACATTGACAGGATAGCCACAGACAACGTAAAGGATTTCAGCAAACATCCCAAGGTTAAGGTAACTAATCCCATCGAGCGGTAGTTGATTTCGTCAGTAAAAATATGGACATTTTAAAGCTCAGATAGGGTGAAACAAGTTTTCTCATCATATTTCACGTTCCACAGATCGAATACCTCTCTAAAAGAGTCGGAATGTTCTACGGGAACCATGATGACACCTCTCCCTAAATAAACACCCCCGTATTTCTCTACCAATCCCTCTCCACTTTTTCTGCCCTTTAGGGTGTAGGTTAGTCTGACCTTTTCAGAGGCGGAGAGACCCTCCAATGAGTATGAGAAAATAACCACCGATCTCATACCAAGAAGCTCTGAGATGGGGCTGTTTCTTAAGACTGAGTAACCCTCATGAAAAATGGCCCTCCAAATTGGCTCTCCTTCAAATAGAGACTCTAAAGAAGAATACGTTACGTGGAATCTTTCTCCAAGAATGTTGCTCAGGTCTTTTACAATTTCTATTCTTTCCTCTGGGGTTTTGGTGTGTCCAATTACGCAGACATCGATGTCTCTATACCTCTCCCCCCTAATGAAAGAGCCAAAGACAACTATGTCTATTAAATCGTTATCTTCGACGAGTCTTTCAATCTTCCTTAAATCCAATGAGTTCCTTTGCCTTAAGAATTCCTTTTCTAACATAGCTCACGTCCTCTTCAGAGACGAACTCATCATACGTCTTGGTATAGAATGTGAAGATGTCGTCATACACCCCATATAGCTCTGGTAGATGTCTTCTCAGCATCCTAAACCTCTGAGTGTGATTTCCCGCCATCCTGCCAGTTTTCTTCAGTAGCGCATGATCGCACAGTTCAACCAAGGCTTTGAAATAGTTGCTTATCGCAACCCGAAGAGCCTTCTCACTATATGCTCTTTCTCCCCACTCGTAAAACTCCTTGAAAGCCTCTTCCTGGATCGTCATCCTACTATCCTATTTCTGTTAATATGTTAACATTAAGGATTTATAAACCTTTCTATGTTAATATAATAACAATGGTCGGATGTAGTGGCATCTACGTTAACATGTTAACAAAGAACGAGGTTAAAGTGCCTTATCTCCCATAATCCTTAATAACTCTTATATAGCATTTTACTTAATAACTTATAATTAACTTATATTACATAGAGGGGGCATAATAGAGGGGGGACATAACGACAGAGAGCGAGTGTCCTGACCCTATTTCACCATCGAATAACAGGCCAAATAGCAGAGGGGATGGAACGCTTGGAAATGGATCGCAGAATAGGTAGAAGGACCATAGGACCGTTGGTATCATTCCTAGCCTTGGCTTTTCTGCTTTTTTCCTTTTATGGAACTGCGACGCCGACATCTTTCAGCGATGGAGATGGCACCACCCCTAACATTTTGATTATTTACAACACCAGTGGTAGCCTCGCAGGTAGTGGAGCGCCTCCAGGGACCTCCGCAGAAAACATGAACATCACCCTCTCCGATGCAGGGGGGAACGTGACCATCTGGAACATCACGGCAGAGGGAAGGCTGCCAACCCTTGCTGAAGCGAATTTCTACAACGCGACCATATATACCCAGGGAACGAGAAACCAGACCCTGAACGATGAAACAATGGCATTTTTAGATGCCTACCTGTATGGAGATGTCGGGCACCTTATCATCGAGGGGCAAAACGTCCTGAATGATGCAGGGTTGATAGAGGGCAACACGACGTTCGTCGAGAGGGTCCTTCGCTGCGACTCCAGCGATATAATCAACATAACAGATGTCGGCGTGTACACAAACTTGGGGGTCTCAGATTCCACGCATCCGATTACGTATGGGCTTACCTCTAATACCAGCACCACATACAGCATAGGACTGCAAGACGATATCCAAGCCATTCCCCCTGCCAAGATAGTCATAGACGGTGCGACTGATACCCGATCTGGCTTAGGTGCAGTCAACACATGGGAGAACACGACCACAGAGCACAGGATGGTGTACATGGCGTTCCCGTGGAATGAGAACAGCACGTACGATACCATAGACGACCAGACGTTCAGAGACGAACTCTTGATTAACTGCGTCAACTGGGTGCGGGATTTCAACAAGCCAACGGCGAATATAACTCACCCTGCCCAGGATGCACAGCTTTCAGGCACCGCGACCGTCAATGGCACCGCATCGGACATAGATGACGGGACCGGAGTCAGGAAAGTAGAGCTCACCTGGGATAATGGCCTGAACTGGCATCTTGTCGATGGGAATACATCCTGGACATACCAGTGGCACACCGCAGCGGTTCCGAGTGCGAATTACACCTTAATCGCCAGGGCAACGGACTATGCAGGCAATTACAATGATTCTGTAGGCGTCAACGTCACCGTATACAATGCGGGCGGCGAGGCAAAGCCATACGGTCCGCCATCGATCATAGTGACCGTCAACAGATACATCATCCTCGATGACCCTGTGGCCGGCACTGAATCAACTGGATATCGAAATCCAAATAATATTGGCTATGCTAAATGGGATGGCGAAAGCACAACCATCAGGGTGCACGTGCTTGCGATAAACAACACAGGACTGGCAGATGTCAATTTGAACGTGACATTTAAACTCAAGAAGCCTAATGCTACCGTTCTTGATACGCAATATATACTCACCGATAGCAACGGCCTTGCAAAATATTCCTATGACCTCAATGCCCAGAACCACTGGGGAGTGTGGACGGTTACCGTCAATGCCACACAATTCAATAAGACCGGCAGTGAAACGAACACGATAGAGAATACCACGTTCATCTACAACTGGTGGGGATGCGGGGACTGCCATAGTTCTTCGTGGAAGAAAGTTGAGGACTGGGTTACACCGGTGACGCCAAATTCGCCATATACAAAGGGATATGACAAAATGCACACGGTGGCCTGGAGACATGATCTAGACGACAATAACTGCCTAAAGTGCCACAAGTCATACGGCACCGGCTCTGCAGGATATCAAACCCCAGCAGGTCGACATAGCCAGAATAGTAGTAATCAGCAGTATTGTCAGGACTGCCATGGAACTGGTACTTATATAAGATCTCAACCTACTGGCATCCCTGACATGCCCTCGTGTTATGCCGCGAGTTGTCATCCGCAGTATAACACTCACCCGGCAGAGATGCACACGTTGAACGACTCTATGACCGACTCTCGAGATCCACCTCAACCTCGAATGTTCTATTCTGGAGACCCGTATGATCCAAGCAAGCCCATGACCGCACACGAGCCGAGTCCGCGTACGAGTGTGCCGTGTATATCCTGTCATGGCATAGGGCACAAAATTCATTCATTCTATCCAGACGGGGCTGGAAACAACGTGACCGAACTCGAACTGTGTATCTGCTGCCATACCGGCTACGTGAACCACAACAATGTGATTAGTTGCACAGAGGAGTGCCATTGTCAGGATGCACATAATATGTCTTATCTCAATTTTACAGGAAATCTGACGTCGGACAGGACCCAGGCAGTGAACTGCACATCCTGTCATCAGACATCTGCGTTGCCTGCAATACATCATGGAGTGGACGTGCGCAAGCCGCTGAATCACAGCAATAACAACAGCGGTCAGCGTTGGGGCGATTACTGGACGGATGACCTGGGGTCGTGCCTCTATTGCCATGGTGACACGATGCATACCGGATTATCGTTGGGATGGGTGAGGCGTTTCCAGGGAAACAACGTCCCGAACTCGGCCATAGACATAGAAGAGTCCAACTGGTGTGCCAGTTGCCACTGGGTAGGCTATAAAAGCGGGGATGCCAACTACACCACCATGACCGATACGTTTGAGGAAGCAGGACTCCCCCTACCGCCTGAGATCACCAATGGCACAGACTGGAACGGCATAGATAGCGGGTACTACAATCATACGCTGGGCAATTATAATGATGAGGGATGCAAGGACTGTCACTATGACCCATTTACGACGGACAAGATGACCGAGTTCACGCACAACGTGTCCGAAGGGATAGAGGCCGATTATGATTGCGTCAGATGTCACGACCTGGGCAAGAACGCACCAGAGCACGTGGATGTTACCGTGTTGAAGACCAGTACACATGTAGATCTGAATAAAAACGCAGTGAACGTCTCAAGGTTGACCGACGATATTGACAAAGCCTGCTGGGGGTGCCATGGTGAAGATGACAACGAAGACGGGCTTGCCAACGAGACCGAACAGCCCACAGGTGTGCATCCTACCAACTATGAGACGCCAAGAAATTGTCTGGATTGTCACAACAATACCGCGGCATCCAACTTTAGTGCAAAGCAGACATACGGGCACACATGGTACAGCACCAAGATAACGACGCCTGCTGTGACATGGTGTACTGACTGCCATGCCAAATCCGAGATGATAATGCCGAACAGTGACCCGGATGAAGGCACAATCAATGCCACATCATCTCACTATGAGCGGAAAAGGACGGATTTAAAGGCTCTCATAGGCACGGACGCATACTGCAACTACTGTCACCAGAACTCCACCACAGTATTCCCATTTGCCGTTGAAGATAATAAAACGAGAAGTGACCACGCAAGACAGAATTCTCCGCAATGTACCAACTCCTCCTGTCATGGACCGTATGAGTTACATGAAGAAGGATTGCAAAACCCGAGATGGTTCACCGATACGAATTGTACCGAGTGCCATTCCGAGAAATTCCACAATGGCACCGTTACATGTACTGATTGTCATCTTGGAACTCCTGCTGACATACATCCAACCCACTACCTGCAACACGACGGAGTGACCTATTCGACAGCGAAGGAGGTCGCAGCAGACTGTCATGACTGCCATGAGAGTACCAAGGCGGATGCCACGATAGGAGAGACTTCACCTCAGGTGCCTACACAACATCACAGCGATGATGTAACAAACGGCACGAAATGGGGCAACTATTGGAAGTATACAAAGCAGGCCACTACGTTTGTCACGAGCTATGCCAATACGACTGGAACGGTCGCTAACTTCACGAATGCCCAGAGCACCGCTACCAATTACACGACCATTGCAGAGGAGAATGTCAGCGGCGTGTACAGATATAACGTGACGTTTGACTTTACTGACGTAGTCGATTACGTCAACAAGACGCTGGAGCTCGACTACAAGATACATGGCGAGAGCTGCACGATGTTTGTGTACAACGGAACTGCCTGGAACGAGAGGGCAACGCTGTATAAAGGGGCATTTACACCTACCACCTATGAACTGACATCCGATGAGTACGTCAACGGCAACGTCTCGGTACGATTTATCGACGAATCCCAGGCCAGCGATACCGTTGCAAGCAGCATAGACGTGAAGTATTTCTACGTTCACTCGGACACAGGATTGTTATATCCCTGTGGATATTGCCACCATCCCAATATGCACTACGAAGACGCACTGGGAATGCCATCTAGTTACAAGGGCAATAACATCGAAAATCAATCGATAACCGCCGGCAACTGGTGTGCAGGCTGCCATTACCAAAGCTATACCAGTGGAGCCGCCACCTATGACGATACGGTGGTGGCATTCCAGAATGCCGGTTTGTCGGTACCGCCAGAAATCACGGGAAATGCTACATATGGTGCCAATCAAAGCAATCCGGATTATTACAACCACTCTGGAATCGCTGGTTTCAATGATTCTGATTGCCATGGTTGTCATGGCTCACTTGTATCAATTGATGCAGGCACGACAAATTTCGTGCACAACGTATGTGAGGGTAAATTTGGTCCTGATTGTATATCCTGTCATGATGTTGGGAGAGATGTTGCCAGGGTGAACGTGACTGCGATGAACCAGTCAGACTCGATTCATGCTAATGTGAATAGTGCTGCCAACGATACCACTGGAAATCTGGACAACAAGATGTGCTGGGGATGCCATCAGAGCGATGGTAGTCAGCCTGCTGCAGATCAGCATCCGGATAAGGTTAGCGATCCATACACATGCTGGGAATGTCACAATGGTACCAGCAAGCCGTACGTGAACGTGAGCGATGCATTGAACGTCACAGAGCACTTCAGATCTGGGGAGAACATTACTGCAGTCTCTAGTGCGGATAACAACACATGGTCATGTTTGGGGTGTCATAACAAAGATGAGATGATGGTTTCATACACAGAACCGGATGCCATAGACACTACTTTATCTCTTACTTCCCACTATGGTAAGAAGAGGACAGACTTAAGCGATCAAGTAAATACTGACCCATATTGTAACTATTGTCACAATAATGTATCAACGGTGTTTCCGTTCGCTGTTGCACACAAGAAAGGAATCTTCGAGCACACCGCCAATAGTACAGCAGATGTCACAAACGCCACGACTCTCTCGTGTAACAATACGAACTGCCATGCTACTGGAAGAATACACAACGACACACTAACGGTTCCCTCTGTGTCGGCCTGGACATCTGGCAAGAGTGATTACTGTGCTCCGTGTCACTCTCCTACGGACGCGATCTCTAATCTAAACATTTCCAACGAGGCACACAACACCACCCAGGCCACGATCAGCGACTGCGGCTACTGCCACAACGCCGACGTGCTGGCAACTGGCAACGCATATCAGAATCTCCACTCCGACAATCTGACCAAAGCAGATGCAACCCATGATAACTGCAGTGAGTGCCATGTAGACACTGCATGGGTGCAACGCGAGATATCCGAGCACACCGACAATACCAGTGCAGACATCTCCCGCTCTTATCTCACATGCGACAACAGCAGCTGTCATGCATCGAGCCAGCCACACAGCAGCTCCCTTAACAATGGATCGACATTGTCTTCTGGCTGGTCTGGTGCCTCCAACAGCGTATGTGCCCCGTGCCATGAACAGGGCGGGACCTCGATAAACGTTTACACGCACAACGTCACATGGACTGGCATCGATGACTGTGCCCAGTGCCACAACTCCGAGACACATGGTCAACCTGATGCATACCAAGACATACACTCCACCAACCTCACCGCAGGCGGCAACGCCAGCTTTAACGACTGTTACGAATGTCACCAAGATACCGGGCTCGCCTTTGTTTCAAAAACCATCCTCGAGCACACCAACGACACCTCTGCAGACGTGAACGCCAGCTACCTGACCTGCGGCAATTCAAGCTGCCATGCGGATGAAACAAATCTGCACACTAACACCCTTGTGGTTCCATCCACCTCCGAGTGGACATCTGGCAAAAACGACATGTGCAAACCATGTCACGAGCCAAATGACACAAATGCCTCCAAGTACGTGTACAACCAGGGTCACGACCCAACGTATTCCGATCGCATCACCAGCTGTGGTTTCTGCCACAATGCGAGCACTCCTGCCTCCGATCCGCTATCGTTCAAACTGCATGACGAAGACGTAAGGGCCACGATAAGTGGAGCGGAAAACTGTACCAAATGTCACAATGGCACCACGACCTATGTCGGCAGTTCGAGACAGATTTTAACTCACTTTCCGGGAGCCCCTACAGGCAAAGCGAATACATCGCAAGATAGTTATGAGTGTGAGGATTGCCATAACCTAACCGTGGGCGCATCGATGCATTCTCTGGGCATGAACGTCACCTACTGGAACTGCAGTGCCTGTCACCTTATTCCTGACCTGAACAGCCCGTACAACTCCACCACGACGAGAATCGATGTATATCAACATAATAACGCCTCATATACCGCAGCAGGTACGGCAGACTGCTTCCAGTGTCACAATAACACGAATGCATTGCAGCCATTCCACTTTACAGCACACCCAAGGGGTACTGTCGCTGCACCTGGGTGGAGTGGTTGGGTAAACGGGACCAAAGTCAACTGCACCAGTTGTCATGTGGAACATGCAGAAGGGAATCCATTCAATGCCCAGCCAACGTCTTGGCATAAAGAAGATTATGGTAGTGCGTTAAATGAGTGTTATTACTGCCACACGAACGTCACCTCCTCAGAAGATTCATACGCACCAATTGCGATGCACAACGTGACCACGACCGTAAACTGGTATGATTGTGTCAATTGTCACGTGGATGGAAAAGGCGGAGCGCCAATCGTGGATAACTCGAGCATGGGCATGCATCAGAATCTAAACGGGGCTAATGCTTCTGACGAGAATCCAGCGTGTAAGGCCTGTCATGGTGGAGGTGGTGCCGGCGGAAGTGCAGAGCATCACAACACGACCCCGTACTATTGTCGGGACTGCCATGCCACCACGATACGATATAATGCACCAGGTGTTGTAGAACACATCCCGCTTGGATGGAATGCTTCTACTGAGTTGGTCACCAATACCACAGATGAATGCTGGTTATGTCACAATAACAGCTTAACTTCATACAGCGACTCAAGCCCGGGAACCGTAAATGCACTCGTATCCCACTATGGCACAAATGTCTCTCTAATGACTTCAGCTATCAACACGACCAACTGCACATGGTGTCACTTTGACAACTCTGGAAACGCATCATGGCAATATCCGGTCGATCCGAGAGTCAAATTCCCAAGCGTTCATGATGGAAAGACCAACGTGGACTGTTATTCCAGTTCCTGTCACGTAAAGACGGGTGTTACGCCAGAGTCGTTCCACAATGAGACGCTTTTTATGGGTGGTGGTGCGGATTGTATATCCTGTCACGATGTTGGACAGACCGAATCGACTCTCCACGTTAATGTTTCTGTGATGAATAGCACGTCCGCGGTTCACAACATGCTGAACAATGGCACAGGCACGTCGCTAAATCCAGACAATGAGCGATGCTGGGCCTGTCATGGTGATGGTAGTGAGCCAGAAGGACATTCAATCAACTTCGATAATCCGTGGAACTGCAGTTACTGTCATGTCACCCCGATAGATTACAGTGCCCCGGACGTATCTGAGCACATCCAGATGCCGTCCAACAGCATCAACGTAACCACGACAGCGAATTGCACGACCTGTCACAACAACAGCATATTAGATTTCAATACCACCGACAGCAGGACTCTGACACAGAACGAGACCATCTCCCACTACGGCACGAATGGCAGTCTGTTCGACACCATGGGTGATGTCGTAACCACTGAGGGGTGTATCTATTGCCATCTGAACGCTACTAACGCCGAGAAATGGGGCAATGCGACAGACCCCAGTGTAAGTACAGCCAGACCTCACGTGGAGACCGATAACAAGGACTGCTATGCATGCCATATAGAGGGCGGGCAACCGGTTTTGGATTTCCATCACTGGACCTTGTACCGCATATATCCAGCAAGTCCACCAGCAAGCCCGACCATGGAGCCAGATGTAAAGCTAACCACTAATAGAATCGTCATCCTCGATGATCCGTACACCGGACAAAACGGCACTGGTTTCAGCCTTCCAGAGTTTAATTGGAGCACATTAGACTGCTGGAACAACGAATCCACCACCATAAGAGCATATGCACTTATACTCAACAATACAGGACTGGCAGCAGCCAACGTGAACGTGACATTCACGCTCAAGAATCCTGGTGATGAAATAATAGATACGCAGTATAACACAACAGGATCGGATGGGGTTGCCCAATATTCCTTCGATCTGAACACTCAGAATTATTATGGAAACTGGACATTGAACTCCTCGTGCACAGTTGATGGCGTCTTAATAACATCCAACTTCACCTTCATCTATTCTTGGTGGGGCTGTGGAAACTGCCATCATATTGGAGATCCCGATTCTAGTATATTAGGCACAGCGACATCAAGATCACCATACATGATGGGCTATGATTCAATTCACTCCAATACAAGTATACCACAGCATACGGACAGGGTTGACGACAGCGAGTGTCTGTTCTGTCACCAATCATATGGAAACAACCTTACTGCTGGCAACCAGACTCCTGCAGGCTTCCATAATGGCACGTACTGTCAGGGCTGTCACGCCAGAGGCAACGGCACATGGCTGGCTGAGGGTGGCAACGGCAATGGTACTCCAGATATATTATCATGTTACAATTCAAGCTGTCACTCTCGAACAGATATCTCAAACAAAACGACGTTGAACGGCAATTACTCAAGATATTCTGGTGATCCATCAACACCGCTTACATATCATGACTCTGGTTCAAGTGTGCCCTGTGTTATCTGCCATCAGCCGATGCACATGATTACGTCACCATATCCTTCTGGAAAAGACAGCACTACCACAGAAGATCAACACTGCACAAAGTGCCATCTGGATAAGAAACACTCTCCAAACAATCCGGTTAACTGCACTCAATGTCACAGCGAAGATGTACATGTCATCAAGTTCATCACGAACTCGACAACCCAGACGACACCGGATTACAATACCAGTCGATTGTATGCGGCGATATGCACCGACTGTCACAACGTATCTGGAATAAACGATTATTTCGTGAATCAAAGCTACAGTCCAAGCACAAATGATACGTATGGATATAACCTTACGAGACACGACAATGTGGTGCGATGCGAGACATGTCATGATAGGCTGCACTGGATTGGTTACCTGAACTCAACAGGAAAGTATCAAGCTCAACAAGCCGGTGCAGTAAACTGTACTGACTGCCATTATGGGCCAACAGAAAATGCTAATGTGAGTGGTGCCGTGAGCTCTTGGGGCAACTACACTGCTCCAGTAAAACGGAAGCACAATGATACAGTTGATTGTACTGATTGTCATAACTCCAGCAAACACGGGATCAGATACCTGCAACACGACATGATCGCCTTTGGCGAGGATGCTGCAGGCAAATCAACGGCAGTGAACTGTACTGATTGCCACCAGGTACCTGGATACACATCGGCACCGAAGATACCTGCTCCAATGTATCATAGCAACAACGCGAGCAGTGGATCGATATGGGGTTCCTACTGGACCAATGAGAGCGACTCGTGTAATTATTGTCATGATGATACCAAACATGACAATGTGGCGTTGGGCAAGCCCAAGAACTTCATGGGTAATAACACCGTGAACCAATCTCTATTGGGCGGAACATGGTGTGCAAGCTGTCACTACAAGAACTACCAGAGTGGTAACAAGACGTATACCGACATGACGAACACGATGAGTCCAGTCCCGCCAGAGATCACCAATGGCACCAATTGGAACGGCATCGACGATAATTATTACAATCACTCGTTGAGCTATTATTCGGATGAGGGATGTAAGGATTGTCATTATGATCCGTACACATCTGACAGGATGACCAAGTTCATGCATAACGTGTCCATTGGGATTAAAGCCGATCCAAACTGTGTTAGATGTCACGATGTGGGCGGGGTGGCACCAGCTTTGATCGACGTTTCCGTGATGAACAGCACAGGTGCGATTCACAATAATCTGAACAGCGACGCAGACGCCACTGTTGACGCTGATAACAAGAGGTGCTGGGCATGTCACGGCGACGGGGATGGAACGCAAGCGGCACAGCCAGCAGCCGAGCATCCGAGCAATTACACGAGCCCAAAGAACTGCAGCGATTGCCACATTACCCAAAACTTCAACGCCTTGGTAGTTTACGAGCACTATTCGAATGGCACCGATATTAAGACGAATGCATCGTTGGGCACTAACGAGTCATGTGTCTCCTGCCACAATGAGAGCGAGATGAAACTGGATTACTCATCCGACCCGGGCGGCCCTAAGTCCAATTACGCAGCTGTTTCTCACTATAGTAAGAATCGAACGGAGCTGAGAACAGGTCCAGATGGAAGCATCAATTGTTCATATTGTCACCAGAACGTCAGCACGGCATTCACGGTTGCGATGGTGGATGCATCCTATAATTCTAGCATCTTTAACCACTCCGCCATGGCCACGAATCCGGATTGTACCAACTCAACCTGTCATGAAACTGGGTGGATACACAATGCATCGCTGACAAGACCCCAGTTGACCATGCCAAATTCGTCCTACTGTCAGAACTGCCACGACAGACAGAAACACAATAACACCGTGGATTGTACCAGGTGTCACGTTAACGTTAGCGTAAAAGACACCATCCATCCGATCTCGTATCTGCAAGAGGATGGAGGTCATCTTAATTCGACCGTTGCCAAGGCATCGAGGGAAGACGTAAATTGTACCGGCTGTCACCAGAAGACGTGGACGTTCACTCCCACACCTCCCAAGGTCTCAGATCCAATGCATCACAGCGATGATCCGTTAAATGGTTCAAAGTGGAATGCGAGTGGCTACTGGATCAATACGTCCCAGGTGACGATGTGTGAATATTGCCACAATGATACCACGCACGATGCAACGGCAATGGGTCCACATCTGACGATTATCAAGTACAATGACACGAGAAATGGCACGATGACCACCACGAACATGTGGTGTGCTGGATGCCACTATCAAGGCGATGATAACTATACTGAAACGGTGAGTTCATTCGAGGACGTTGGCAAGATAGTCCCGCCTGAGATCACTGGAGGTACGTATGCACCCGGAACAGCTGCTGATGGTACGTCCTATTATGATCATTCATTTAGTGACTTCTCGGCAGCCAAATGCGATGATTGTCATGGGGACTCGCCAGCTACGACAGTGGAATTTGTGCACAACGTATGTGAGGGTAAATTCGGTCCAGACTGCATATACTGCCATGATGTTGGCAGATCTGCATCAAGGGTGAACGTGACTGCGATGAACCAGTCAGACTCGATTCATGCTAATGTGAATAGTGCTGCCAACGATACCACTGGAAATCTGGACAACAAGATGTGC
>JAUWQV010000006.1 GCA_030610945.1 Methanocellales archaeon
ATATCATCACGACCTTGATTTCTTCTGGTGCTAACATTTTCATTTCAACCTGAGCCTTGCCTCTTCGCCGGCGTCAACCATCAGGAATTCCTTCATCTTTCCGCAGCTGGGACAGAACGCCACGATGAGACCATCTATATAGTCCTGGGTGGTCTCAAACTCATGCTTGGCGTTGCAACCGTTGCAGGTATAATATCGCTTCACCTGAACCTCCCTGCAACCAAAATTAGCCCTATTCTCTTCATGTCGTCTCTCCTTGTTATCTTGATACAAGATTTAAGTGTATATTGCTTTTAATGTTTTCGCTTGAACACGCTATCCATGAAACACGATTATTTTGCTCAGGCAAAGGTGACGGTGAGAAGACAGATCGCGGTTCCAAAGAAGGTGCAAGAGAGAATGGGCGGGCTCAGAGTGGGCGACTATCTTCTTTTCTGTGAAGAGGGTGGAAAAATTTACGTTGAGAAAGGCGTGCTCGTCCCAGAACGAAGATGAGTTTTAGCCTGTCAAATTCTACCAATCAAGTCGATGATTATATGATAGTAAGACGAGTTTAGCTTTAAATCTAACAAGAATCTTTTTAGGTGGTTCGCATATAAGTAGTTAAGTGCAATGGTGCCTAAGAAAAAAGAAGGGGTATAATGTTGACTAATATAGAATTAGGAAGCCCCGAATGGGCAAGGTTTGAAGATTGGCTTTACAATATTTTGGGAAAGTATAATGATTGGACAGTCGTCGCGGAGTTTGAAAGCTATTCTGGCATAAAGGATGAACCCTTTACCGAGCGTAGAGCAACCCACTCTTATCTTACAAGAAACAAAGAAGAAACAATAAAAAAGGCATTTGAGTATGATGAATGGGACACTCAATATGACCAAGGAAATGTTTATATCGAAGATGCCGACGATGGAATTATATGTCACGAAGATTTAAGAGACGATGTAGCAAGAGTTTTCATTACACTTAAAAATGAAATAGGCCCATATCCTCGTGTTTGGAAATTATGGCCTACATTTGAAAGTTACTTTGATCTCAGAAATGATGAAAATGGAAATCTCATTGACCCATATAATAGCGACTTAGTCGTTAAAATCCCTTATCCGGCCGATAAAGGGCCTGTTCGCGTTCGAACAGATTACCTACAAGATTATTTGGCTGCTCGAAACATGGTGCTAATTCGTCAGCATGACCATAGAAGACATTGGTTGGAACCTATTAAAGGCCTTCCTGAACGTGAAGGTGACGGCACAGTTCATAAGGAAAAGTGGGGCTGTTATAGATTAGATGTAGTTAATTCGCAAAAAAGTTCTATGGATCGGTTTTCACGACTTGTTGCTAAAGATATACTGACACCTTATGAGCGTGCTGGAACTGTTGGTGGAAAAAGGCAAACTAAAGTGGCAATAGACAATTATCCAGAATTCATAACAAGTAAAGGTTTGGATGGTAAAGAAATAAGGCAGAAACCCAATCCAAATGAGATTATATGCCCTACTTACTTCAACCCAAAAGTTCTGAAACGTTACTACGATGAACCATCGCGATACAGTGTTGGATTTCATGCACCAGGAATGGGAGGAGTGTCCTTCTTAAGCCAATGGAGTATTCCCATTGGTAGGAATGGTGAAGGTTTAATCATTGTCTGGTTAGGTGACTTGGCAAAAGCTGGATTGCCATATGAGGAGATAGTTCACTGGCGTGTTCATAATGTGCCTCCTAGAGGTGGCATGGCAATGGATTTTTGGAATACTCAAATGATGTGCAATCCTTCTAAAACTCCAAGTCTTGAGCACAGGCTTATTGATTGTAAACACACAATCATCAAGGCTATAGAATCTAAAGGAAAGAAAATCTATAAACCTTATAAAGGTCCTGACAAATACATTGAAAAAACCTTGCGTATTCCATTGTTTGATGAGCACACAGAGTTCAGAGAAACAGTGTTGCTTTTATCCAGAATGTTTATTGAATACCTCAATATCGAAAGCTTCCGTAATGACCTTTCTGATAAGTATAAAAATGATAGAGATGGGAATCACATAGGCCCCATAGTAGTATTTTCGAATTGGCTCGAACAAATAGTTGGTATTCCTACACATACCGTGGAAGCCATAAAGCAAGCTCTCCAAAATATACAAATGGTTAGGTCTAAAACGGGGGCAGCTCATAAATTCTCAGATAGTTCGTATCAAGAGGTCATCCAAAAGCTAGGATTATCTGGCCGTATTACTGCAAAATTATTGTACTGCTCAGTAACTGAACCACTTGCTGATAGTTTGGAAAAATTATGCAAGGCTTTAGGGGTAGAGAATAAACTCTGGTGGATAAAATATGCAAATCATTGATATGGCACCATAGCACTTAATACGGTGTATGCGGCTCGCTATGCTCACCCAAATTGCTCCTTACGGGAGCAACTTCGCATATACCGAAGCCGTTAGGCGAAATTTTTGGGGGAAGTAAAAATGGATATAAATCCTGAGGAATTCCATAAATCTATAAATAAGGAATTAGAGGTAATTCAGGATCGAGTTAGGAATCTTATAGGTAGTGCACATTGGGGAGAGGAAGGGAGGTATAAGGAGGCCGTATTAAGGAGCATTATAAGAAGATTCTTGCCTGAGAATGTAAGTATAGGCACAGGATTTATTTTAAAAAAAGAGGATGATGAGATTGAAATATCAAATCAAATAGATATTATCATCTACGACAATACATATCCCGTGCTATTTGCAGAAGGCGATTTTTTAATAACTACACCAACAAATGTAAAAGGGATAATAGAAGTTAAGACCAAGTTAGATTCTTCGGAGGTAATGGATGTGGTTTCTAAAGCCACAAATAATAGGAAGGTGATTGGTACTGAGATATTTAATGGAGTATTTGTTTATAACGATGGAAATATAGTTAACGGAGATAATATAAGTGATAACCTTGAAAGTGCTCTGAAAGAGAGTAAAGGCGTTGTAAATCATATTTGTTTAGGAAAAGATATCTTCATTAAATTTTGGCCTATGAGTACACAGAGCAATCGCTTGAATGGACGCTATAGTATTTACAAAATAAAGGGGTTCTCCTTTTCTTATTTTATTTCTAATCTTGTTGAACAAACATCTGAAAGTAAGCTAAAAGAAAGATGGTGGTTTTTATATCCTATCAAAAAAGGCAAGGAGGAATATAAGATCAAGGATATCCATGTTTAAACTTCGCCTAACAGAGTGTTTGCCACCCACTCCACTCGTAATTAGATGAGATTTGTTGTGCTTGGGTCGCAGGTGACATTCTAGTGCTCAACCGTGCCTTTTTATGTGTAAAATTTAAATTAACCTAAAACATCTTTAGTTCTAGAAATGATGCCGTTCAACATTTCTTCTCGTTTCTTGTCAACAAACGAATCTTCTATTAGATCTATAATTTCATCCTTTCCTCTACCACTGTGCATCATCACAATTATGGAAATTCTCAAATAATCAAGTAACAGTAGCAAAAAATTCCTAACGTCTTTATATTCTGACTCTATTCTCTTCTTATTATTATAACTAAGATGCCCACCATGTACGAAACGATTTCTTACTTTGTACGCTTGGTTAACTATTTTCTTTATTTCATGTGGGTCGTATCCTAATAAACTGAGTAATTTACTTGTCCTAAAACTAAGTCGGTAAACAAGTTCTTGAATCTCACTATCTTTGAGAAACAGAGCCTCTAGACCCATTACTGCATTGGCAATTCTTCTTTCTAAAATACCATTTTGGGATAGGGAGTCACTATAGCGATTGTATGCGATAGTTAAAAAATCGATTTTAGTTATACCTGGTTCAAAGAAACTTGGAGGTATGACATTGCTAATTGTTTGCCAGAATTTTTTTAGTTTTGATACGTCTTCTTCAGTAACTAAATATGTTTCAAGTGCTCTTTCTGTCCCACCAGAAGTGAGAGTTCCATGAGCCATAAAGTCAGTCATCGAATCTGAGTACATATGATACCGTGTATATGTCACGCTTCCAACTTTGAAGAGCCTTAATATTGCAATTGACTGCTCGACTTTTCTTTGTATTTCACCTCCTCCTCTTCCTAAAAACTCGATATTTAAAATTGCTGAAGGTGTAGATAAAAAACGAGATTGCATAAATTCATATGTTGGAAATTCTCTTTCAAGATCTTCAATTTTTGTCCGTCTTAGCGTAATGCCATAACTGGGTTCCACCTTGTCTGGACGCAATGCGATGCCCTCAAGTTCAACTTCCACACCGCACTTTACTGGCTCTTTACGTAAATCCTTCAAGAAAGTTTTTATAAGAGGCTCTATTTCAACTTCTCCAAATTTTGAGTTGCACAAACACTCATTAATCAGTTTTATTACGAAATGTTCTAAATCCCGAGAGAGTATGTCATCCTTACCAAAAACACTGGTTAACTGTTCTAAAGCAGAGCTGTATTCAGTAGATTTCTTGATGGATTCCATAAGCTTAAAAGTCGCACCAAACCACGATGGTTTAGTGATATATTCACCATGTGCACTTGATTCAGTAACACCTTTATCTGTATACTGAAACTTATCAATTTTCCATCGAAAATATACCTCTTCCTCGGGTTTTATGGCGCCGTTAGAAATGTCATCGTCTATAGTTCTCTTCACACTCAGAGCTAACTGCTTTAGTGCGCTAGATAAATTGTTATCCACTTTTTAATTCACCTTAACCCTAATTTTCCCAGTAAGAAGTAAATCCATTAATCCCTGCCTGATTCTTTTTCAATTTTGCTTCTTCGAGTTTTTCATTTTATCTGTTCTGGCCATTTTACAATTCTCCCGGTGTTTCAAAGTATGTTCTGAATATCCTTAATTCTCCAAATTTTTTATTTACCTTTTCCCCAAATTTAATATATTCTCCTATAAATCGTCCATAAGTTTCTTTTTGTCTTCTATACTCTTCTTTAATAGGTTCCTCCACCTTTTCTCGACCTATTCTTCTAATCTCGTCTACTGGTTTACATATGCAGAATTCGTTATACGTGCCCAGAATTTCATCAAATTCTCTAGCAAGAAGCGAAAAATCTTCCTTGGTTCCGTCAAACCGCTTAAGTCTTTCTTTGAAATTATCAAAGAGATGATGGATGCCCTGCGTTGATAAAAACGATATATTTCTAAATTCGTGGGAACCACTCAAATTGTGTAAGGTACGTAGAATATTATCGTGAGTAATTGGATCTAAAAACTCATCAAATTTGTCTGTAAGGTCTTCAAAATCATCAAAATATTTTCTTGCAAGAATATTACGTTTTCTTATTATCATCTTCTTCTTAACAAAATCAGAAATAGAATCATATAAAATCCATAAAATCGTACCTATAATAAATATAGGCACAAAGTAAACAAGCCATGCGGGGAGATAGTCGTATACACTTACCATAGCCCAAATGATCACGAAAATTGAAGCTAGTATCCCGAGTACTGTTGCTACTATACTTAATTTAATCTCATATTTTGATTTTTCATTTGACATTTTCCTCACCTAAAATTATTTCCACAACCTTTTCCTTCGCCTGTTTTACTATGCCCACCCATGCTTTCTCTTCACCTTCTTCGTGCTTCAGTCTTCCACGATTGCGACTTCCCCTGGTGTTAACCCATACAACTCATAAACCCTTTGATCAATCGTTCTATCCGTCTCCCCAATCTCCTTCTCTAATTTATCCCGCTTGGCAACTTCCTCTAAAAATGGCGTCATTATCTCATCTATGATGCGCTTATTCTTCTCTGCATTGGGAACAAACTGCGGTATTTTGATCTTCAACAATCTCTCGTAGATGTTTCCTTTGCCCAGTTTACCAGGCCTCGTGTATTCCTTGATGCTGTAATGCAAGAACTTCCTTAACTTTTCATCAGCAATTCTGCATCTGAACGCGCGAACATTTCTGATGGGCATCTCGCCCTTCTTGGTTTTCAACAAATAGCCGACCTTGAATACCAACCATTCGCCCTCTTCAAGTATCTCGAATTCCTTGAACTTGCCATCAACTCTGTTCATGCTTTTGCCTAGGTGATCCTTCAAAACCTCTTTATCGCTGGCAGGAAGTTTGTCTACATAGTGTTTGAGGAAGGCATCCTCAGTGCGCGGATGAAGATTTACATAATGGTCGAAGTCGGTGTTGATTGAGTTGAGTTGTTTGTTGAGAGCAATCGTGCGATCTGCGAGGCGCGCAAACTGACTTTGATCAACTACTTTTTTTGGTATTGGTATTTTCCCAATGTAATAGTCGTCCAAATCCATCGTTCTGATAGCTTTGGCGAAAATATACCTATACGCATACCACGAGATAAGTTTTGAATTTAACAAAGAAAGTATAAATTTTAATGAGTACATATCGTCAGTAACTATCGTGTTTTCAATAGTATCAAGGGTTAGAGCTCCATCTTCATCAATCATTGACATTATGATGATGTGATCTGTAGGTCTAGTTACATGTGCAACAATTCTTTGTGAAATGACCTTGGGGTGCTTTAAAAATCGTATTTTCTCGTCGTTTTCATCTATCATACTGTCATCTAAAAATTCGTTGCTTTCGCTAAGAAAATATCTGGCGATATTTTTACCTCTAAGGACATTGTAAGCAGATTTCGTTTTTACGACATGCTTCTGGAAAGGGAGACCCCTGCTGGTTTTGGAGATATCACCAAGATATATACAATCAGAATTCATTTTCTGGAAAATTTTCAGGTCATGTATATCATCGTGGACAATAAGCGAGTCGATTACTTCAACATATCTCTTTTCTACAAACGTGTTTTTATCCTCAGCTGACCTAATAGTTTGGATTTCGTATTTGTTCTCACCAGCCCCCTTTTTCAAAATGATGATTACTTGCTCTAGCAACACATCTTTAAATGCTTTGCTTACATCGACAACTTTTGTAAGATCGCTTATTATCAATTCTCTTCCAACTCTCCACCTTTGACTGAATGCCAAGGATTTTGGAACAATCATTCCGAAATAGCCACCATCTTTGAGTAGTTTTAGGGATCGTTCTATGAAAATAAGAGCAGTGTTTTTGTAAGAGGTACCAGTGGTATAGTTATTTGAAATATATTTACGATCACTCTCATCAAGCCCCGCCCCATAGGGTGGATTCCCAATTACAACATCAAACCCGTCTTGTGCAAAAACGTCTTTAAATTCGTCTTCCCAGTTGAATGGGCACCTCTCCTTCCAATCATCACCGAAGTATTGTTTTAATTCGTCTTCGGTTCCGCTGATTAGCGAGTTTCCAACCTTGATGTTCTCATCTAAAATTAGCGGGAGCTTCTCTTTTGGCTTCAGCGCCTTCAGCATGAGATTTACGGATGCGATTTCTGCTGCCTGCCTGTCCAGATCGACGCCATGAATGTTATTTTTCAGTATTTCTTTCTCAACGTCCTTGTACTCTTTGTGTTCTAATGCCTCGATATCAAGTTTTAATTGATTTCCACTTGATTTCATGTATTCTTTGATTAGCTTCTCTTTCCGCTTCCGTACTTTCTCGTTCTCCTTTTCGTAATAGTCATTGAGATAGTCAAATGCCTTGATTAAAAACGAGCCGGAACCACATGCAGGATCTAGCACCTTGATTTTCGCAATCTCTTCTGGCGTCTTGCCCTTTAACAATTCGCCCAACGTGTTTTTAAGGATGTAATCGACGACATACGGCGGCGTATAATAGATTCCGGCTTCCTTCCGTGTTTCCATGCTGGGCTTCAGCCCAAGCGTACCATCGTCTTTTAGGTACAGGGTGTTTCCAAGATAGGTTTCATATGTGTTGCCTAAGATGTCAAAATCGAACTTTCTGAAGGAGCGCTGACACATTTCATAGATGATTTTTCCCAACACATCATCGCTAATCTTTACTTTTTCGCAGATGTGCCCTCTCTCGAATATCTTGCTATCATGGATATCATTGAATTTATCAAAGAGCGCTCTATCCGCAAACAAAGAGTCAAAGATGGAGTTGTAGGTGGGAGATAGTTTCCAATCGTGATATTTGCGCTCTAAAAGGTGGGGGTCATCTAGGACTAAACGATCCTCCGCCCATCTGATAATTATGAGCCTGTCCAATGTCCTCTGAACTGCATCTTTTAGCTTTTCCAGGTCTAACTGCCCTTCGTCCTTCAAAACGTCGTTATCTTTGTTGCGCTGATAAATGTCGTTAGCTAACTGAATTCGCCAGTTATTCAACATTTTCAAGAAGTCTAAGTCGATGTCTTGTCTTTCTTCTCTCTCGGCAAGTCTCTCTATCCGCCCACTATCAACATAATCTCTCGTTAAGTAAAGAAGTTCTCCAAATCGATCAGTGTAATCATATATAGATTCGAAATCGAGTATTGTTAGACCTGTTAAAGCGTTGAAAACTCTAAACTTCTCAAAGTTAGTAAGGATTGCCCATTTGCATTTTGAAGATGCAGCATAAAGTATTACCTGGCGCTCTTCAAGAGTCCAGTCAGCATCGCCTCTGTCATCGATGTGTGGAATGCCACCAAACCGCTTGGCCTCAACAAAAACCACTGGTGCACCATCAAGCTTTAACGCAACGTCAGCCAGTCCAACCTTTCGCACATAATGTTCCCTGTCGTATTCGTCTGGATCTTTTACTTTCCAGCCTAAAATCTCAAACAAAGGATCGATAAAATCAGCCCGTACATTCGCCTCGCTAAGGGCTTCTAGCTCCTTTGGACTTTTAGATCTCTTAAGAGTATTATATCTGCCAACTAGCTCTTCGATTCTCTGCTTTATTTGTTCGTCGTCCAATTTTTTGAACACTCCTCTACTCGATTACTGTCTCACTCATTGTTACCTTATTTTCAATCCTCTTAAATATACATTGCCAAAATGTTGCCTGCTATCAATAAGGAGAGGCCAGTAGCAAACTCGGATCAGTCTCCACCATAACGATGGGAGACGAACTACAAAAATCTTACTTAGGAGCGCTCTATTTTTACAGGAGTAGAAAGAAAACAGTGAGATGATGAACACAGATAAAAAAGTGAAACGACTTAAGATCTCCGATTGGATTGTAATCGCCTATGGAAAGAATAAATTAATTTTCAAAGATCCACGATCAAAAAGGCACCTAACCCTAAAAATCGATGAGAAAGGCATAGACATTCATGAGACCGAGGAAGGGGAGGTAAAGAAGCATCGACCAATTATGCAGAAAGGGACGAAGGAGTTTGAGGAGGAGCTACAGAAACAATTGACAGCGATCATAAAAGAAGCTAGAGTAAACATCAACGACCCCAGACTCACAGGGTATGTTTTAGCAATACCTCCAGCCGATGAGAATGAAAGATATCAAAAAATGCTAGTTCACAAAGGAAGAGATGCAATCCTCCCTAAGGATGTGCTTGAAAGAGAGGGGGAGCAAATCATCAACGATTATATTTCTGTGAGGTTGCAGGATGCTATGAATGTAGATTTTACCAAATCTTACGTTTTTGATGAGAGTGGCAGGTTCGTAGGTGGTTTGGTCAAAGTGGGGAGAGATTGCTATCTCATTACTAATAAAATGCTTGAGCGATTATCACGATGTATCTTTGGTCCCTATCCCCCTGCTTGAAGAGCTGTACACCGTTTTATTAAAGAGTGAATGTCGTGAACAAGAGGACACATTGCTTCCAGAGTGTCGATTCAAACGTCCTCAGAGTTCGTTTTATTTATTTTAATCGACCTTTAACGATGATAAGAGCATAGCCAATTAAAGCCGCTCCAACCCAGGTCACTGGTTTTGACCAGTCCAACCCCACGAAATATAGTATAATTGCACCGACTGCGCCTATAACCAACCCATATGAGATATAGCCTATGTGTTTCACTTTCGGATCTACTTTATCCGCCAACTTTTCGAGTGCTTCACGCCCTTCAGGCTCTCTAACTATATGTATCACCCATAATTGATTAAGATTGTCAGCTGCTACTAAAGCACTCAGGATACATGCTAAAAGCGACATATTAAACCACAAAGCAAAAGATAAACAGAATACAACATTCAGAAGTATCCAATTTCTCCATCCAAGCTTCCTGACAATTTTGTTTCCTTCAAATTCTAGGGTTGAGCCTCCCCACCATGTGCTCAATATATCTAGTGATCGACCAAAAGTAACAACAGCCAAGTTAATCAAATACTGCCACAATGACAGGGTTAAGATAGAGTCAATCAAATAATTAATCAAATAAACCACCTCTCCTAAACATATTTTTATTTTCTCCTCTTGTTCACCCAGTACCAGATGACCTGTGCGGAGATGTTCTTGTTCGTCTTCTCCGAGATGCGCCTGGTGATCTTTTCATAGCCCCAGCCCTTCTGGCGGAGCTTTCTCGCCTCTTTTACGAGCTTTGAGTCATACCGATTTGCATAGCCTACCAGCTTCTTGATGCCCTGCATGTCGAGCATGGTGCTCACGAACGGGTGTAGTTGATTCACGATACTTGGTCGGGAGGCGAAGATATCCTATGGCTCGACGTCTGACCACGAGATGAAGTTGAAAGAGTGGCTGAACTGGTGATGTCAACATAGAAAATAATGTTGCCATTTGGTAACAGGCTCTCCTGTGTTTGAAAACTTTATAAATCTCATTAGGCATTGCACTGTCATCTACGTATGTTGGGTAATATAATAAATGAATACCATAACTTATTCATTTCAGTAGAACTCTGTAATCAAAGGAGAAGATATTTTGGAAGGAAATTATATTCAAGGTGAGGATGAAGACATTATAGGGGCGATAATCGGTATAGTGGCGACAATCGGTCTAGGCATTCTTGCCATGGCAATAATTGATTCTCTGGTTTCACCTAAATGTCCCAATTGTGGGAGGCTCGTAGAACGCAACTCGCCACGTTGCCAAAATTGCTATGCTTTTTTGGGGTGGCGTTAGATGGACTACTCAAATGTTGCCTACCAAGCCAAACATTACACGGATAAATTGGGGTTTCCCATGCTTATCATTTCGGGAGTTGGTATAGTAATCAATCGTTATTTTTCAAATTTGATGCCATCCATTATAGTAGACGGTATGTATTGGATCCTTTTTATGAGTGTTATTGGCATGGCGAAATTATCTTTCATGCGTAAAGCAAGTCCATACATAGTAGCTGGGGGCGAATGCCCTAAATGTCAAAGTTTTTTAGAACACACGGGACAAAAGTGCTCGAATGATGATTGCGATTATCGAGTTGATTTTGATTAATGTAAGATTTCTGTTGTAAGATTCGCGCGAAAGTGTAAGAAATTTCGATTTATCGTTTACTTTTTGTCCAAAATATGATTTGCACCATAAGAACAGAGTATGCAATAATGGTAACCATTGTAACCACAAAGCTATAAAAGCAAGATTTGGGAGTGGGGGTGAGGAATTGCCACGGCCACCCATATAATCCAAAAGAAAGTGCATATAACTTAACAGCATTGACGAGAATAGAAAAGAAAACGCTGATTGATAAACCAGCAAAAGCAATGATTAAAATATTACCCCCCTTTTCTCGTACATCCTCATTTCTTAGTGCTAAAACATAAACAGCGGCGAATATCGCATACATCGCTCCTATTGTTTGCATCGCAGCCGATGGAAACCAAGCAGGATCAGACATAATGTATCCAATCTATATCAAGTCATTTGGATACAAAAAGGTATAGGACAAAAAAATCTCAACGCCTTAAATCAAATCTCAAAAATTAAAAAACACCCCTCCATCACAAAAACTTACATCGGAGCACATTATCATTCTTCTCCTGTAATTGTGAGATACTTGGGCAAATTTCCGAAGAAAAGCATACCAAAAAGCACAGCGGCTGGAGCTAAAATAATAATTGCAAACGATATTTCCCAAACATATGCAACTATACATCCAATTAATGAGAGTGTCAGCCCTACACCCCCCTTAATCGATTGTTCAAAGCATTCCTTAGGTTCAGACGCATTTCCTAATTTTTGTGCCCATTCTTTAATATTCTTTTCACCTACATTGGCCCCCGCCTTCTTCATCTCATCGAGAACCTTCGATTTTTCATAAAACTCGTATGACTTAACTCTTTCAGAAAAAAAGTATGCCAAGGAGATGGTCGCTGAAAAGATACCAACCATAGCAATTACGGCGGCCTGAAAAATCTCACCGGGAGATAGTTCTATCATTATGATATGGTTCTCAGAAGACGTTATAAATTATACGCTATCTTCCTCAAAATTCAACATCACGGCGCCGGCAACCCACAAGCAGGACAAACTTTCCAATCGAGTTCCACGAGTTCCCGCAGATATCACAAACACGTTTTAATTGTGCCTCACACACAGGACATTGAAGAGTGTCCTTATGTTAGTTTTCTTCTTTTAAAGTTAAATTATTTAGGAGATAGCGCGGGTCAAGAATACGGGGGAGTGATCCTAGCCTCACCCCAAAAGTCTAACCAACAACGCCATCTGCGCATACAACCTGTTCTCTGCCTGCTTGAAGATTGCTGAATTTGGGCCTTCTAAAACGTCATCTGTGACTTCCTCGCCCCTGTGCGCAGGCAGGCAGTGCATGACGATGACATCGGGTTTTGCCATCTTTACAATGTTCTCGTTAATCTGGAATTCCTGGAAATCGCGCACCCTTTTCTTTTTCTGCGCTTCATCGCTCATCGAAACCCAGACATCCGTGTAGAGCACGTCCGCATCTTCAGCAGCTTCTTTCGGGTCATGCGTGATTTTCACGTTTACTCCGAGCCCTCTCGCCCTGCTCACGATTTTTTCATCCGGTTCATATCCCTTCGGACACGCCACCACGACGTTCATCCCGACCAGTGCACCCGCCAGTATGGAAGAGTTGCAGACGTTGTTGCCATCCCCAATCCATCCGAATTTCAATCCTGAAAATCCCTTCTTGAACTCGTAGATCGTCAGCAAATCCGCAAGGGACTGGCAGGGATGTTCGACCTCGGTCAGTGCATTGATGACGGGAACGCTCGCGTGTTTTGCGAACTCGGATACCACGTCATTGCGCCCCCTGATAACGATACCATCCACATATCCAGACAGGGCGCGTGCCGTATCCTTTATCAATTCACCTCTGCCAAGTTGCAGGTCCTGCCAGTTGAGGTATAACGCATGCCCACCCAGGGACGTCATCGCAACCTCGAATGAGACGCGCGTTCGGGTGGATGGCTTTTCAAATAACATCGCCAGACTTTTGTTCTTCAGCATGTCCAGCGTCTTGCCCCTCTTTCGCCTCTCCTTCAAATCCTCTGCCTTTTCGAGTATGTCGATAATGCCCTCGTGCGTTAAATCGCACATCGAAATGAAGTTCATCTTATCCTCTCAATGATTCCATATGCTTTACACTTTTCTCTATATGCCCTTCTGAACCGATATCCCACCTGTTCCATAATGCCCCGTCAATGTTGACGACGCCGTCCAGTGAGATGTTTCGTGCATCTTCTATGTCGTCTCCAATGCCCACCGCGCATACGGCTCTTGAGCCCAATGCATATGTTCCACCATCCCTGAGCTCCATGGACCCGGGATAAATCCTGATTGCATCTCCATATTTTTCGCCGAGTTCATATGCTTTGCTGAGGTCTACCCTCATGTTGCCTGAGAAAGTCTTCCTATATCCGCCGTAGGCCATCGGAACTGCATAGGTGACTACGCTCGCCTTCCTGGCAAAGTTCAGCCCTGTTAGAGTGCTATCAAGAATACGGAAACAGACGTCTACGAAGTCATCCTTCAAAGTCGTGAACAGATTTATCGACTCCGGGTCTCCAGGGCGGGAATTGACCTCCAAAACCTTGACGCCGTCCCTTGCGCAGGTATATGCCATGTACAGGGGTACTCCTCTCAGGGAAGTGTTGTCTCCGTCGTCCTTCACTTCGTCGAACACTTTTTTGCCAATCTCGAGTGCGTCATCCCAGTCCTTCTGGTCCATGAAAGGCAGTTTATTGCCCGCATCCTTGTAAGCGCCCATACCGCCCGTGTTCACCCCTAAGTCACCGTCAAACGCCCTCTTGTAATCCCGTACTGCTGGCGTTGCGACAAGATGTTTTCCGTCTGAAACAAACTGTAGGCTGAATTCTTCACCGTCGACCTTTTCCTCTATTATCACGGTACCATGTTCATAGCAGGTTAAAAAATGTGCAAATAATTGCTCCCTGTTTGAGAAATGGTCTCCCCAGACGCCTACGCCCTTGCCAGTTGCAGGAGCATCCGGCTTTACGACGGCATTATTTTCAAGTTCATCCAGCCACGCCCATACCTCTTTTTTTACCTCATCCTTGCTGGAGCAGTCCTTCGGGTCAAATACCTTGAACCTGGGATTGGCATCAGGGCAGCACTTTGTCAGCAGGTGGCGCTGTAACACCTTGCTTTTTTCAATGGCATACTCCTTCGCGGGACAGATCATCGGGATTTTCGTCTCCTTCTCGACGACATCTCTAATACCATCTATAATGGGCCCCTCGGGACCGACGATTCCAAAGTCGATTTCATCTTGATGCTTCTTGGCGAAGTTGCATATTTTCCCCATATCCAGTCCGATTTCCTGTGCCGCTGCCCTCTCAAGTATGAATGGATTTTTCTGTTTGTCTGCATCGAAAATGCGCACATCGTAATTCCCGCTCCTGCACAGGGCATCGGCGATAGCAGCCGCCCTTGAGCCGTAGCTGACGAGCAAAACGCCGACCTTTTCCATCACAACAGCTCCTTTGCCTTTACCATGGGCACAAATGAAACGCCCATCTTCCTCAAATTCTCCTCGGCACCCTCTTCCCTGTCCACGACCACGATGACCGTATCCACGATTGCCCCGAGTTCGCGCAATGTCTTGACAGCCTTTGTAGCCCCTGCTCCGGTGGTTGCAACATCCTCGATTACGACGATGCGCTCTCCAGAAGCAAATTCCCCCTCTATTTTTTTACGAGTCCCGTATTCTTTTTTCTCTTTTCTTACTATAATATAGGGCAAGCCGCTCTGAACACTGGTCACCGCTGCCAGGGGAACGGACCCCAGCTCGATTCCGGCAAGCCGCTGCGTACCGGGTGGAACCATCTTTGCGATCTCCTCACTGAGGATTCTCAGACACTCCGGGTCTGTCTCGAAGATGTATTTGTCAATGTAGTAATTGCTCTTCTTGCCGGATGCCAGCGTAAAATCGCCAAACTTGACGGCTTTTTTTAGCGCGTTCATCAGTTCACGTTTCACCTTTATCACCTTTTGTCCGTTCATCGCTTACACATACACAATCCGTGCATATGCCCAGGAGGGGGTAAAAATGGGATGCACATACTCTCTTGCCACACAGCATGCACACTCTGGTCTGCGCTTTTTTATGGCATATTTCACAGCGGCCTGAAACATCACTTACCATGGCACATCCTTCTTTCCTAATTTGTAGCCAATAACATTAACCGTTTTGTGTAAAATTGGGGTGATAACTATTACTACAATCATCACCTGCAGAGTGAAATTGGTAATGAACCATTCGTGGGAGAAGGCATAGGTCAATGCCCATGCGCCGAGAACCAGATCCAATTGGTCCACCAGCCGCAGTGGCACGCCCTGCTTCAGTCCAAATCTCCTCTTAAAAAAACTCTTTACAACATCTCCTGTCATTGCACCCAGGGGCAGACAGATCAACGCAGAGGTGGCGAAATCCGGGTATCCAATATGTGGGGCAGCAAAGTTTTGCGCAAGGCCAACGACAATCCCGCTAAGCACTCCCAATATAAATCCTCTGTAGGTCTTTCCATCTCCCAGAATGCGCCTGCCGTCCCTGAACATTTTTCCAAAATCGATTGTAATGCCCCTTCCGACAAGGGCGGCGCATATGTTAGGAATATATGCTGGCAGCATCAGCCAGATTGCAGTTGTTATTATTTCGAGCAATGTCAACACCGAAAACCTTTTTGTATACGCAGTGATGAAACTATGAATGTTTAAATTATTCGGAAATATTATCTTCTAATAAATTGTGTGTAACAGAAGGAAGAGTATGACTTTATATCAAAGCAAACTCCCGCGTGGGCTACCTAAAAAAACAACCTCTATCTGCCCCAAGTGTAGAAAGGTCATAGGAGCAGACATCTTTGAGAGGGATGGTGCTGTCTGGATATCCAAGGAGTGCCCTGTTCACGGGCATTTTGAGGGCATTTACTGGTCAGACGTTGACATGTATCTCCGGGCTGAGAAGTACGCATACGACGGCAGGGGCGTTCAGAATCCACGGGTTGCAGCTGCCTCTTCCTGCCCGGATGATTGTGGCCTCTGCAACATTCACCTGAGCTCGACGTGTTTGGCAAACATCGACGTGACCAACAGGTGCAATCTATCCTGTGATTTTTGCTTCGCTAATGCTAACGTGCGAAGGTATGTGTATGAACCGTCGTTGGAGCAGATAAAGGAGATGCTGTCTGTCTTAAGGGATGAACGACCGGTGCCTACCATGGCGGTTCAGTTCTCTGGCGGAGAACCAACGCTCAGAGAAGACCTCCCTGCTCTAATCAAAATGGCCAAGGAAATGGGCTTCTTGCAGGTGCAGATTGCAACTAATGGTATTCGACTCGGGAGAGAGCCGGAGTTGGCCCAGACATATAGAGATGCAGGGCTGAGCACGGTTTATCTGCACTTTGATGGTATATCTAAAAAGACGGAACCCTTGCTGGAGGTCAGAAAGAAGGCGATTGAAAATTGTAGAAAGGCAAAGCAAGGCGTAGTTCTCGTTCCAACCATTGTCAACGGCGTTAACGACCATGAAATAGGGGATACTATCCGTTTTGCGGCAGAGAACATCGATGTGATACGGGGTGTTAATTTCCAGCCTATTGCATTCACGGGTGCAGCACCTGCCGAGGACATAAAACGGCAGAGGTTTACGATTCCCGACCTTGCGGATAGAATAGAAAAGCAAACGAACGGAACAATCAAGAAGACCGACCTCTATCCGGTTCCATGTGTCGTATCATTATCCAAACTGGTTGAGGCATATCGGAAAGAGCCACAGGTCGAGTTCAGCGCACACCCCCATTGTGGCGTGGCGACATACGCGTTTGTGAGTGACGGCAATATCATTCCCATCAATCGATTCGTGGACGTGGACCAATTCTTTTCATCGGTTGACGAGACTGTAAGCCTCTTAAACTCTCCCAGCAGGCTCACCAGGGTTCGAGCTATGATGAAGGGATTGAAGGCGTTGAATAAGTGCATACATGAGGACAAACAACCCAAGAATGTGAACCTCAAGTCCATCCTCACGCAAGTGCTGAAGAAACAGGACTATCTATCCTTGAGCAAGTTTCACTGGAATGCGCTGTTCATAGGGTCAATGCACTTTCAGGATGCCTACAACTACGATATTGAGCGGGTGAAAAGATGTGTAATTCATTATGTAACGCCTGACCCAGAGCGAAGGATAATACCATTCTGTGCCTATAATTCAGGCCCAACCTTTAGAAACGAAATCGAACAGAAATACAGCATTCCTCTGGATGAATGGGAAAGGCAGCACGGCAAGGTGAAATGACTTGAAGTTAAGCGAAATAGACTCCGAGGTGGCAAAAGCCATTGCAGCTGAAAAGACGCGCGAACAATCTGGATTGCAGTTGATCGCTTCCGAGAATTTTGCGAGCGAAGCCGTGCTGGAGGCGCAGGGTTCTGTCATGACGAATAAGTACGCCGAGGGGTATCCGTCGAAGAGATATTATGGCGGCTGCGAATACATGGATGTAGTGGAGAGCTTGGCCATTGAAAGGGCAAAGAAACTTTTCGGTGCCGAGCATGCGAACGTTCAGCCTCATGCAGGGGCGCTGGCCAATATGGCTGTGTATTTTGCTATATTAGATGCGGGCGATACCATTATGGGCATGGAGCTTTCCCACGGTGGACATTTGACGCACGGCTGTCCCGTGAACTTCTCTGGGAAATTCTACAACGCCGTTTCGTATGGTGTAGATAGAGGGACGCAGAGAATCGACTATGATCAAGTAAGAAAGTTAGCGAAAGAACACAAGCCCAAACTTATCATAGCGGGAGCCAGCGCGTATCCAAGGGAGATTGATTTTGCTGAATTCAGGAAAATTGCCGACGAAGTTGGCGCATACCTGATGGTGGATATGGCTCATATCGCCGGGTTGATAGCTGCAGGGCTGCATCAAAACCCCGTGCCGCACTCGCATTTCGTCACGAGCACGACGCACAAAACCCTTCGCGGTGCAAGAGGGGGCTTTATCCTCTGCAAGGAGGAGTTCGCCAAGGCCATTGATAAAACCGTATTTCCAGGCATCCAGGGAGGTCCACTGATGCATGCCATCGCCGCTAAAGCAGTGACGTTCAAGCAGGCGATGACATCCTCTTTTAAGGAATATCAAAAACAGGTTGTCAAGAACGCCAAGGTGCTGGCCGAGGCGCTGGTGGAGCGTGGATTCACTCTTGTATCAGGTGGAACTGACAACCACCTGCTATTGGTCGACCTAACCGATAAGGGAATTACAGGCAAGGAGGCAGAGGGGGCATTAGGCGAGGTAGGCATCGTCATCAACAAGAATACCATTCCTTTTGATCCTCTCAGCCCATTCGTCACCTCTGGCATACGAATAGGCACGCCTGCCGTTACCACAAGCGGGATGAAAGAGGGCGAGATGAGGCAAATAGCAGACATGGTCAGCGCAACCCTCCTCAACATCGATGATAATGCTACGAGGGACCGGATTAAAAAAGAGGTTGCAGAACTGTGCAACAAATTCCCACTGTACTGAGGGATTTACCATGATTATTGACGGTACTCAAATTGCTGCCGGTATTCAGAAAGAGTTAATTCATGACGTCAAACGATTAAAGGATGAGCATCATTTGACTCCAGGACTGACCACTATTTTAGTCGGTGATGATTCCGCCTCCCGGGTATATGTGTCGATGAAGAAGAAGGCGTGTAAAAAAATTGGCATTTATTACGAGGAGCACACTTTTCCGGGAGATGCTAAAGAGGAAGAAATAGTTCGCCTTATTCAACGATTAAATCAGGACGAGAGAATTCATGGAATCCTGGTGCAACTACCCCTTCCATCTCACCTGGACGAGTCCTCGGTATTGTGCAGCATCACCCCTCAGAAAGACGTGGATGGATTTCATCCTGTTAACATGGGCAAGTTACTAACTGGCGACGAGGGTATGGCGCCATGCACTCCTTCAGGCATCATAACACTGTTGGAGAAGATGGGCATTGAAGTCGCAGGCAAGCGCGCCGTCGTTGTGGGACGGAGCAACATCGTTGGCAAGCCTGTAGCAGTAATGCTCCTGAACAGGGATGCAACAGTCACGATTTGTCACTCAAATACGAAGGATTTAGGGCAATATACCAGACAGGCAGATATCCTGGTCGTCGCCATCGGGCGTGCAAAATTTATAACCGAAGACATGGTGAGGGAGGGCGTAGCAGTCATCGATGTCGGGATCAATAGAGTCGGCGGCAAACTGTGCGGCGATGTCGACTTTGAGCGCGTGAAGAAAAAGGCATCCGCCATAACGCCCGTGCCGGGGGGAGTGGGCCCCATGACAGTTGCCATGCTCATGAAAAATACTGTAACTGCAGCCAAGAACACGCTGAAGTAGGTCGATTTTCTTGCGCAAGATAAACATAGCCATTTTAACATCAAATACGGCAGGGAATTTGCAGTCCATCATCGAGCACGTGGAGAAAGGCACGCTGAACGTTAACGTTTCCGTGATAATCAGCGATAATTGCAATTCACCGGGTCTAAAAATTGCCAGGGAGCATGACGTTGAGAGCATATGCATACCATATAAGGGCAATAGAGAGGGGCACGAGAAAGAAATTCTTTCATGTTTAAAGGAGCATGCCGTTGATTTAGTCGTACTTGACGGCTATATGCGAATATTCTCGCCATCTTTTGTGAGGACTTATAAGAATAGAATTATGAATGTCCATCCATCGTTGTTGCCATCCTTCTCTGGCAGGAATGCATGGGAGCAGGCGCTGGACCACGGCGTCAAGGTTTCCGGGTGCACGATTCACTTCGCGGACGAGGGCATCGACACAGGTCCAATAATCTTGCAGGCTCCTGTTCAAGTCATGGAAGATGACACTGTGGAGACGCTCAAGGAGCGGATTTTAGTTGAGGAGAAAAGGCTTTACCCTAAGGCAATCAGACTCTTTGCGGAAGGTCGACTAAAAGTAGAAGGGAGAAAAGTCAAAATCAAGCATTGAGCATCTTCTTCTTGCGGAGTATGCCCAAGGTTATCACTACTCCTGAAAGCATGATCCATGTGACAATGTCCATGAGCAAACCATGCCAGATTATATCTTTGGTGGCGCTAGGATAGACGACCTGCTTCAGCCATGCAAAGGGAACGCCCCAGTAAGATACGCCGATTAGGTTCAAAAATGGCGTTCGGCAAAACCCCGTGAAAGTTGCTATAATAACCCCGACCACGGTCGACCATACGACTATCTCACAAACAGCTGTTCTAGTTATCTTCATGGTGACTGTTCATCTTGGTATTTTTACACATTTAAAGATATTGTTGCCCTCAAAGTTCTGCGCGAGGAGTTGCAACATCGAAGCGGGCGAAATACCAAATTTTAAGAGATGTCACATAGTTATAAAATATGACATGAAAGCGCAAATTGAGAACGCCGTTCAGGGCACGATTACGAAGGAAATGAGGCATGTCGCGCTCGAAGAAGGCGTCGATGTGGAAATCATACGGCAACGTGTAGCCAATGGTCAAATTGTCATCATGGGCCATCGACATCCCGTTGGCATTGGCAGAGGGCTCAGGACGAAGATCAACGCAAACATCGGCACATCCTCGGTGGCAGTTGATTCAGAGCTCGAGGCTCAAAAGGCGGCTATCGCCGTGAAATATGGTGCAGATACCATATCAGATCTCTCGATGGGCGGTGATATTGTCCAGATAAGGCGAAGTATCTTACAGGCAGTTCCCGTGCCACTGACGACGGTGCCGATATATCAAACCGTTGCGGAGCACGGTTCAGTTTGTCCCATAACCCAGGAAGACATCATCGAAACCATTCGAAAACAGGTGAAGGAGGGGGTGAGCTCAGTGGTCATACATGCTGGTCTCACGTTAGAGATGCTGTCAATGTTGAGAGAGGCGCAGCGCGTCATGGGAATGGTCTCCAAAGGAGGGTCGCTCACCTCGGCCTGGATGATCGAGCACGAGAGCGAGAATCCGTTCTTGGAGAACTTCGATGAGATACTTGAGATTTTGCGTGCCAGGGATACGGTGCTTTCATTGGGAAATGCGATGAGGAGCGGATGCATACATGATACGAAGGACAATCCACAACTCCTGGAGATTCGCAAAAATGCAGTTCTTGCAGAACAGGCAAACAAGGCAGGCGTCCAGGCAATCATTGAAGGCATGGGTGGTCACGTCTGGGTCGGTGACATTGAAAAGTATGTCAGGTATCACAAGGATATCATCGACAACCGACCGCTTTTTGTTGCTGGGCCATTGCCCATTGATGTCGCGGTGGGCTACGATCACATCGCTGCCTGCGTCGGTGCCAGTCTCGCAAGTGGAGCTGGCGCCGATTACCTCTGCGCTGTAACGCCATCCGAGCACCTTGCCTTGCCAAATCTCAATCAGGTTAAGGAGGGCGTGATCGCTTTTCGCATCGCCGCTCACATTGGTGACTCTATAAAATATGGTCCATCTGATAAAGATCTCGAGCTGGCCAGGATGCGTCGCAGTCGTGATTGGGAAGGTCAGTTCGAACTCGCTCTCGATGGAGAACGGGCGCGAGAAATCCATCCTCAAACTAAAGGATGCACGATGTGCGGAGAATACTGTGCTCTGGAGTTCATGGATCGGTACCTTGGAGGTTGATTTGTAAATGTCGGAAAAACAACGTTTGAATTTGGACTTCGAAAAAGTTCAGGACCTGCGCTACGGTGAAAATCCACATCAAAAAGCTGCTCTGTATCGCGACCCCGTATTTAGTGGCGCATGTGTTGTCAATGCTACCCAACTTCATGGAAAGGAGTTGTCGTTCAACAACATCGTTGATTTGGATGCTGCCCTCGAGTTTGTGAAAGAATTTGAAAAGCCCGTGGTCGCAATCATCAAACATACCAATCCGTGTGGTGCTGCGTGCGGCGAAACAGTTTTAGAGGCATATCAAAAGGCACACGCATGCGACCCACTCTCTGCGTTTGGCGGCATCGTTGCGCTGAACCGGGAATGTGACGCCGAAACCGCAAAAGAAATCACGTCGACATTCAAGGAGGCGGTAATCGCTCCCTGTTATGAGGGGGCAGCCCTGGAAATTTTGAAACAGAAGAAGAATTTGAGGCTGTTGGAGACAGCCCCCCTCAGCAAAACATCTGAACTGGATATGAAAAAGATTGTGGGAGGATTATTGGTTCAAGATAGGGACATAATGGACATTGGCGATTTGAAAACCGTGACCAAGAGGGCGCCAGATAAGGAAGAAACGGATGCCATGCTCTTCGCATGGAAAGTCGCCAAGCACGTGAAATCCAATGCAATCGTTCTTGCCAGGGATGAGCAAACGGTTGGTGTTGGCGCGGGGCAGATGAGTCGAGTGGACGCCGTAGAGATGGCTGTGAGAAAGGCAGGAGAACGGTCTAAAGGCGCCAATCTGGCTTCGGACGCCTTCTTTCCATTCAGGGATGCGATAGACGCAGCCGCTCAAGCAGGAATCACGGCCATCATCCAACCGGGTGGCTCTATCAGAGATGATGAAGTGGTCAGGGCGGCAGATGAACACAATATAGCGATGGTCTTTACTGGAGTACGACACTTCAGGCATTAGGTGATGTCATGTTGCCCATTGATACCGAGATTGCTGGCGTAAAAATAGGCGACCTATATCCAGCCAGGCTTATGGGCGTCATTAATCTAAGCGAGGAATCGTTTTACAAGGGTTCGATTGTTCGCGCTGAGCATGTTGCGGAGGCGGCGGTTAAAATGGTCGAAGGGGGCGCTGATATGCTTGACATCGGCGCGCGCTCCACCGCTCCGGGCGTGAACTCCATCTCGATAGAGGAGGAAGAGAAACGACTTTTGCCTGCCTTAAAAGATGTTTTGGGCGCAGTTGACGTGCCGGTTTCAGTTGATACGCAATACGCGGGCATTGCTGAAAAAGCGCTTAGGTTAGGTGCACACATCATCAATGACATCAGCGGGCTGAAAACGGACTCCAACATGGCGAGCATCGTATCTGATTTTGATGTGCCGGTTGTATTGATGGCATCCAAGAAAAAACCAGGCGACTGTCTCACTTTCCAGGACATTAAAACAGCGTTAAGTGAAAGCATTACCTTGGCTGAAAAGAGCGGAATAGACAAAATCATCATCGACCCTGGCATTGGCAGATGGGTTCCAGAAAAAACATACGAGTTTAATCTGGCAATCGTAAGCGATTTTGAAAGATTCAGGGCACTTGGAAAACCGGTTTTAGCCGCCATATCGCGCAAGTCATTCATCGGTGATGTTCTTGGCATAGAAAATCCAGCAGACCGACTGGCTGGAACCCTTGCCTGCACAGCAATAGCCGTGTACAAAGGCGCGCACATCATACGAACGCATGATATAGAGGAAACCATGGGCATAATCAGAATGTCAGAATCCATTAAGGGCAAACCAATCACAGGGGAAAAGGAAAATTATCGGGCATCTGTGGTTGATTACGTGAAAAAGCCGAAAGATTCTATCGAACTGATGAAATCGCTCAATGTGACTGGAGCTGGTGCAGAGGTCATGAGGAACAAGACCGTCTCCAAACTGATACTTCTCCAAAACGTAGCTGCACCAGAGGCGTTAATCATCAAGCAGGAAATGCTGGCAAGAGGAGGGGATGCAGCCACGTCAAGAGAGGCGATACTGGGGGAGAAGAATCCAGTGAACGTCCTCATCATCGGCACAGTGGCGCAGATTCAGAGTCTGATTCAAAAATTGAGAATGCAGGCGCTCAACCTACCTAAAATCAGCGATTTGCTGGAAGAGTTGCTTGAAAAAGAGGATGATGTAGGGTATCGTTATTCGCGAGGGTGATCTTATAGCGTCATGCTTGAAGTCAGCCCACAACTCTTAAGTAGTTTGTTGTAAAAATACAACATATGTTGTGAAAAAGCAACAAGTGTTACAAAAATGCAACTAATAGAAAATTTACTGGGCAGCAAGACGAAGATTAAAGTATTGAGAAAGTTTGTCCAGAACAGAGACTGGACGTTTAATCTGACAGAGTTATCCAAAGATCTGGACATCAATAAGGGCAACTTGAGTAGGGTTTTAGGCGATTTCGAAAATGAGAAAATAGTGAGCGTTGTGAGAAAGGGTAGAATAAAACTATTCAAGCTGGATTTGAATGACAAATTTGTGAAGGATCTATTGATACCCCTTTTTGAACTGGAGGAAAGAATTTTCCAAAGTGTAGAAGAAAGGTTAAAAACCATCGATGCCGAATCTACGGTTTTGTATGGATCTTTTGCTAGAAAAGAGGCCAGGCCACGTTCTGATATCGATGTAATGGTTTTGGTTAGGGATAAAAAAGATGTTGGGCGGATGGCGAAAAAGGTTGAAAAGCTCTCAGAGGAATTTCTGGAAGAGAATTTAATTCTTTTTGTCGATGTGATGGCCGTTTCAGAATTTAAAAAGTTGTACGAGCGGGATGAACCCTTAATCAAAAAGATCGTCAAAGAGGGAAAAGTTTTGTCTGGAAAGGATACACTAGAGGTGATCAGGTGAGAATAGAATCAAAAGAAAATGCTTCACAAAGATTGAAGGATGCGTTGGAGTTCCTAAACTCCGCTATGGATAACTTGGACAAAAACAGATTTAAAGCGGCCCTGGTAGATGCCGCTGATGCTTCTATTGCTGCTAACGATGCGTTTACGATTTTTATGATAGAGCAAAAAGCTAGTACAGATCATCGGGAGGCAATCGCAATGCACAAAAAAGCGGGACAGAAGGTAAGTGAAAATAGAGTTGCGATATTAAAAAGGCTCATAGACGTCAGACATAAGAAGGGCTACAGATCTGTAAGTGTATCGAAATCGCTTGCCGCTCAATGTGTTGCGGATGCGACGAAATTCGTAAGATGGGTTCAAGAGAAAATGAGTTATTGATCTTTGTATTTTTATTCCTTTTACTACTTCCAGGTAAATCTGATACTCGCAGTACGCCTGTGTGTGAAGGTAATGGATTGGAATTTTTTTCATCTCGACTTTCATTTTCTATCCATATAATGAATCTTGCCTATATGCAGGGCGAAAGCATCCTCATATCAGAAATCATTTAAGGTCAGGCGAAGTAATTCGCAATAGGTGAAGGTCTTGGATCGCATGATTCTATATCCTCTCAAAACGCCCTTGATTAAGCCTGGTGACGATTTGATTGAGATATTGATGGGCACGCTGGAAAAAGAGCGATTAAATCTTGAAGATGGAGATGTTATTGTCATCGCCGAGTCAGCGGTTGCCACTGCGCAGGGGAGGCTGCGTAAACTGGATGACGTTGTTCCTTCTGATAAAGCGAGGAAAATGGCGGACAGGTACGAGATGGAGCCACGCATTGTTGAAATCATCCTGCAGGAGGCAGATGAGATTTTTGGCGGCATGAAGAAGATTTTACTGACGATGAAGAACGGCTGGTTTACCGCCAATGCAGGCGTGGACATCTCCAACGCTCCACCTGGTTATGTGGTGTTGCGGCCAGAGCGACCAGAGGAAACAGCAGAGCAGATACGGAATGGCATTGAGAAAAGGTCAGGAAAAAAGATAGGAGTCATAATCGCCGACAGCAGGACCATCCCGCTTAAAAAAGGTGTGATAGGTGTTGCGTTGGCGACAGCGGGCATAGAGTCGGTGGAAGACGTCAGGGGCAGGAAGGACTTGTTTGGAAGAAAATTGCAGGTGACATTCAGGGCAATAGCCGATGATATGGCGTCTGCTGCACAACTCCTCATGGGGGAAGCCGATGAACAGACGCCAGCAGTTCTCATAAGGGGTGCTCCAGTCAAGTTGACAAAAGAGTCAGCGGAGAAGATGAATATGTCTCCAGAGGAATGTTTGTATATGAATGTCTTCGCCTCACACCAAAACGTCAAGGCACATGGCAAGAAAGATAGGAGTTAGGCGCGGTCTCTATATCGTTAGTTTAAATATGTATCATGAAGAATAAAATATACAGCCCGGTGGTGTAGTGGTCAATCATACAAGGCTCTGGACCAACCCTTTTCCACGCTCTGCTCACAAAAGCGTTGACGGAAAAAGGGGAGATACCTTGTGACCGCGGTTCGAATCCGTGCCGGGCTATCTCGAGGATAAAATGACTGGACCTGCTGAGAGCAAGATTGAGTTGAAAAATGCGAGGGTGTATATCCACAAAAAGGATCCCAGCACCCGGTCCAGAATAATACACATCGACATCGAGCATCCAGATATCAACAAGGTCATAAAGCCCGGTGAAAGCACATTTTGTTCGGGCAAGGAAGGCGGAGTTTTTATTGGACTAAAGAGCGAGATGCTTGAAAGGGCAAAAAAGTTTTTAGGCATTGAAGACTCCTAAGCAAGAGAGGATTTGTTTTGTTCCCCACTAAGAAAGTCCAGAATTTGGTCGGCACAAAAGTCCAGGTCGAGATGAAGGGCGAGAACAGCCTTCTTGAAGGTGTATTAAAAAGTGTAGATGATTATCTAAACTTACATCTTGTGAACACGACCGAAATCGACAACGGCGAGAAATTGAGGACACTTGGTTCGGTTGTCGTGCGGGGAAACAACATCATTCTCATACACCCTGTTAATGAGTGAGGATAGGATGACGCTCGAGGAAAAGGTTTTGGACTATGTTCGCTCCCGCCGAAAAGGGGCTCTTCAGAGCGATATCTGGAAAAAGTTTGACATTGATAGCAGAAAGTGCTCTAGAATTATAACCAATCTGGAGCAAAATGGGCTTGTATATAAGAAATCAGAAGTGGCTAACGGGAGAAGAACCTACAGGATACTGTCCAGGTATGGGTTGCTGATGGCGAATGACATGGTTTCGCCCTGCTGTGGTTGCACAGGGGAGTGCGTTCCAGAGTACTGTGTTCATCTGAGCGGGTGGCTTTTGAAGTTATAAAAACGAGAGGTTAATGTATCAAGAGACTCATTTATATATTGTATGAAGAAGGCGCCTAACAAGACGAGTGACAACGATTTAGCATTTCTTGCGGCGAAATGTTACTTTGGAGTAAATGAGAGTGAGGAAGAGAATTACGACCTCTTCATCACCAAAGATTTTAAAAGGAAACTGCCGCCAGGAGGCTTCATCGACGAGATGGAGGTAGAGTTGCCTAAATGGTGGGCAGACAACATAGGCTACAAATCAGGCGTTGGGCGCATGTCTATGGTCGATTTTATGCATCATGTCAATAAGCTCAGGGTCAAGAGGGGGTCCAGCAAACTTCCAGAATACAGCGAACTCTTCAACGTCTGGGTGGAGTACATAGTGTCTAAATACCCGAGTGTGTATCTAGTCGAGGTCAAGGACAAAAACACGGGTGCCAAAAAACAACTCCTCGTGAACACAGGGGTTGTTCAACGGCAAGAGTAATTACAATTTTTATTAGAGTGGGCATCCATGGGCATCGAAGATGATATTAAAGCAATCGAGGATGAGATTCGAAAAACTCCCTACAACAAGGCGACGCAACTTCATGTCGGTCGATTAAAGGCGAAGCTGGCCAAGTTGAGGGACGAGGCGCAAAAAACTTCCGGGAAAGGTGGGGGAAGTGGCTATTCCATCAAGAAATCCGGGGATGCTACTGTCATCCTGGTGGGGTTCCCATCTGTTGGGAAATCCACCTTGCTTAATCAATTCACCAATGCACAGTCTCCGGTTGCTGCCTATGATTTTACTACGCTGGATGTCATTCCAGGTTCATTTGTTCATAAGGGGGCGCGCATACAACTGCTCGACGTCCCTGGTCTGATAGAGGGCGCTGCAACCGGCAAAGGGCGGGGGAGGGAGGTACTATCAGTTATTCGAAATGCAGACCTCCTACTGCCGATCACTGACGTATTTCATCCAGAGCATCTCAAGGTGATTAAGAATGAACTGCATGAAGCAGGAGTACGCATCAACGAAACACCTCCTGACGTCACGATTCATCGAAAAAGTACAGGCGGCATCGTCATCAACAGAACGGTTGAATGCGAGATTGATGAGGCAACAATGCGCTCTATATTGAATGAGTATAAAATCCATAATGCTGACGTGCTTATTCGTGGGAGCATAACGCTGGACCAGTTCATTGATGTGATTATGGGCAACCGGAAGTATGTGCCTGCGCTGATACTGGTGAATAAGTTGGATTTGGTGGATGACGAAACCCTAAAAAGTCTGGTAATTCCAGAGGGTGCAATACTAATCTCAGCAGAGAAGGGACAAGGTCTTGACAAACTTAAGGACGCGATCTTTGACAGGTTGGAATTCATACGCATATACATGAAGCGTCCCGGTAACCCGCCGGATAAAGAGGAGCCGTTGATTCTCAAGGAGGGTGCAACTATCGGTGACGTCTGCGCCCGCATCCACAGGCATTTGAAACAGAAATTCAAATATGCGTTGGTATGGGGAAAATCTGTAAAATATGAAGGACAAAGAATCGGTCTTGAGCATGTTCTGCTGGACGAGGATGTTGTTACGCTTGTGATGGAGAGATGAACGTCACCGCAGATAGATGTGCTTGAAATCCCTTGTGTAAATCCAGGGGTCTTCCGTCTCCGCCTCTTTTTTCAGCCTGAGGGCAAAGTCCACCTTGGCATCGCATTCGTCCGCGTAATAAATCGCGAGCGCCTCTGGGAATTGTGGTGTTTTCGGCGACCCGTACTCGTTTGATCCATGATGGCTCAGTATGATGTGTGCCATTTTCATCCTTAGAACTTCAGGAAAGTTTTCGAGTTTTGCTATCCTGTCCAGTACCATTTGCTCTCCTATAACCAGGTGGCCTATCAACATCCCCTCTTCTGAGATGTCAATACTCGTCGCTACAGCATACTCCCTTATCTTCCCTATATCGTGTAGTATCGCACCAGTCAGGAGCAGGTCCCTGTCCAGTGAGGGGTGCACAGCGTACGTCGCGTTGCATAATTTAACCACATTCAGCGTGTGCTCGAGCAAGCCGCCAACGTAATTCTGGTGTCTATGCATTGACCCGGGGCAATTCTTGAATCTTTCAACAAAATTTGCATCATGGAAAAATGAGTTTAGAAGCGCGCTCAGATGCGGGTTCTTGATGGAGTCAATTATGCTCGTGAGTTCACCCATCATGGACTCCACATCTTTATCCGTCTTTGCCACGAAGTCCTCGATGCTGTATTCGGTTGGCGCGCACCTTCTTACGGTGCTTGTGGTGCCCAGCGCCATCTCTAATTTATCTCTGAACTCGCCAACCCTGCCGCTGATGTGGACGACATCCCCCGTCTGAAATCTCTCGTAGACCTCTTTTATGCCAGCCTCGTTCCTGTCTCCCCAGTACTTTGCCGTCATCTCGCCTGTTTTGTCGCTAATCCTGAACTCAAAACAGAAGCCGGATGTATATGGCTTTGGCGGCTTTTTGTATTTGACCGCGAAGACACTATCTACAGTATCTCCATTTTTAAGATCCTTGACGAATTGGGTTTTAGTCATTTCTACATTTAGATAGACTTCTTATTCATTATGTTTTTCGCTTATGTCTGCAACCATATAGATGTGCTCTTGTCGACTACCCGCCCATCGCAGACGATGTAAATAACAACTCTTGTGTATTTGTTGCGCGGCGTTTTTAACGTCAGTGTTATGTTCTTATGCTCTTCGATGCCCAGTTCGAATGCATCGCTCTCTTCTGGATTGTACCACCTACCGTCTCCTGCATCAAAGCCTGCTGTTACCTTGACACTCGATGCTTGGGCAGTTCCGACATTCTCAACTCTTACCGCTAATATAACAGTGTCACTGAAAATGGTCCGCGTTCTCGTGGCGTTCCAGCTGTGCGTGAGTATCGGTTTTGGAATAATGTGGTGTAATGTGGCATATCCATCTTCATACTCATCCGGGATTACGCCAATCTCCCAGCCGGTGCCAGTCGTCTCTGCGTAGAAATATTTTGTCTCGTTGTCCAGATAATATGTGCCGTAAAATTCATCTCCGCCAGCGATTCCAAGTGCCATGTGGTTAGGTAGCTCAATCAACACGATGTCATGCCCCATCATATCCAGCAATGCTGCTGCTAGTATCGAAGTATCTTCACAGTCCCCGGTCATATCAACTAATGTTTCAATAGGGTATCTAGGATATTCATCGAAGGGTGTGGTCACATCATCGGTGGCATAGGGAAGGCTTTGCACAAAAGACAGCACGAAGCAGGCCTTTTTGTATTGGTCATATTTTTGCGTTGTTGCAACCTCCTCGAATTTTTCTACTACCAGTTTCAAGTAGGGGTCGTCATGAGGGTCGGTCACGTAAACAGAATAGTCGGCAGTTGCAGGTCTTGGTTTGTTTCTGTAGTATCCATCTAGGGATTCGGGTATGCTCAGGTCCAACGTCCAGGTTCTTCTGTCATACTCCCATTCATAGTACCTTTCGAGTACCTCTACGGACTGCGAAGGCGGAGCAATCTCCCCCAGTGGCATAGGGGTCATGGTTGGCGTTGCTGTTGTTGGCGAAGCAGTAGGGGCTGGTGTTGACGTCGGCATCGTTTTTAGTTCAGGTGCAATGCAACCGCTCAAAGAGGATACTACGAACAGGAACACCATTACACAGGCAACGTTTTTATGCGCGCTTTTTAACATCGAGAACACACTCATTACATCTCTTGCGGTTACAATATCTTTTTCCATACTCTACGATGAGTGCATGAAACTCCTTGAAGAGCGGGACATCTTTGGGCAGCGCACTCTCGAATTTTTCCTGCAGGTGATCATACCCCCCTGATATGCCCAGGCACTTGCAAATTCGCACTGTGTATGCGTCGATGACGAATTTTGGCTTGTTCAGTGCATAGAGTAGCATACTGTCCGCTGTCTCCTTTCCAACGCCATTTAGCGCGAGCAACTCATTGCGGAGAACTTCAGTTGAATTTTCACCAAGCGAGGGTAAATCATTTTTCGCAAAATATTGCGCAACAGTCTGCAAGCGCTCCGCCTTCTGTTTGTAAAATCCAGTGCTTTTAATCAGCGATTCCAGTTTGTTTCTGTTCACATTGACTAGCGCATCAGGACTCAGTAAATCGCCCTTCTCAAGCTCGTCAATCGCCTTTGCCACATTCTCCCACTTCGTGCGCTGCGTTAGTATGGCGCCAACCACGACCTCAAACGGCGTCTTTGCCGGCCACCATTTTTGCTCGCCCAACGTCTCCAGAAGTTTGTTGTAGATGTCTATCATGTTCATCGCGAAATATGCTCATGAATCGCCCTCGCAGCCTTTTTTCCTGCGCCCATGGCTTCGATTACCGTTGCGGCTCCCGTGGTGATGTCGCCGCCGGCAAACACGCCCTCGATGGACGTTCTGCCATTTTCATCGACCCAAACAGCGCCTTTTTCTGTGATTCGCAATCCCTTCGTCATTTTTGCAATCAGCGGATTCGGTTTTTGCCCTATTGCGACGACCACGGTATCAACATCCAGTGCAAACTCTGACCCTTCTATTGGAATTGGTTTCCTTCGCCCGGATTCATCTGGCTCTCCTAACTTCATTCTAATGCACTCTAATTGCTTCACCCAGCCATTCTCACCGGCCATCCTGATGGGGTTGGTGAGGAACTCGAATTTGATGCCCTCTTCTTTAGCATGTGCAGTCTCCTCTGCCCTTGCGGGCATTTCCTTTTCTGACCGCCTGTAGACGATGCGTACATCTTCTGCGCCCAATCGCAGGGCGACCCTTGCCGAATCCATGGCAACGTTGCCCGCGCCTATAACTGCCACCCTCTTGCCAACTTTGATTGGCGTATCATACTCTGGGAATTTATATGCCCGCATCAAATTCGTCCTGATCAGGAACTCGTTGGCAGAATAAATGCCGCACAAATTCTCGCCAGGTATGTTCATAAAGTGTGGCAGGCCTGCGCCAGTTCCGATAAATATGGCATCAAATTCTTCTCTGAGTTCGTCTATGCTAATCGTCTTCCCAATCACTACATTCGTTTGGATGTCAACGCCCAATTGCTTTACATACTCGATTTCAGCTTTGACTACATCCTTTGGCAACCTGAACTCCGGAATCCCATATATGAGCACGCCGCCGGATTCGTGCAACGCCTCATATATCACCACGTCATGACCGAGTTTGGCCAAGTCCGCTGCTACTGTAAGCCCGGCAGGTCCAGAGCCAACAATTGCAATCCTCTTATCAGTTGCCTCTGCCTTTTCTGGAATTTGTATGCCCTTTTTCCTTTCATAATCTGCTACGAATCTCTCAAGTCGACCAATCCCTTCCGGCTCCCCCTTTTTGCCCAGCACGCAAAACTTCTCGCACTGATTCTCATACGGGCACACGCGACCGCAAATCGCCGGTAGATTGTTTCTCTTTTTGATGACTCTGATTGCACCCTCAAAATCCTCATCGGCAATGCACCTGATAAACGCGGGAATCTCAATCCCGACAGGGCACCCCTGTGTGCAGCCTGGCTTGGCGCACTGAAGACACCTCTTCGCTTCGGTTATTGCCTGTTCTGGCGTATAACCCAATGCCACCTCGTCAAAATTATGGATGCGCTTATCGCCCTCCTGCTCCGACATCGGCTGCTTCTTCAATGACGGCATCTTCCACACCTCTCCAGTGCCACCTTCTCCTCCGTGATATACGTTCGCTGCCTGTTCATCAGTTCTTCGAAGTCAACGAGATGAGCATCGAATTCAGGACCATCCACGCATGTGAACTTCGTTTCACCGCCGACCGTAACCCTGCAAGCGCCACACATCCCGGTCCCATCTACCATGATCGGATTCAGGCTGACAATGGTCTTTATGTTGTGATTTTTTGTCACCTTTGCGACTGCCCTCATCATCACGGTAGGTCCTACTGCCAGGACCCTGTCAATCTTTTGTTTCGCGATTAACTCCTGCAAAACATCCGTAACAAAGCCGTGATGCCCTTTGGAACCATCATCTGTCGCGATATAGAGTTCATCGCTTGCTTGCTGCATCTCATCCTCAAAAATCAGCAATTCTTTAGTTCGGCCCCCTATAATGGAAATAACTTCATTGCCAGCGTCTTTTAATGCCTTGGCTACTAAATATAGTGGGGCCACTCCCACACCACCACCAACGCAAACCACACTGCCATAGTTTTTAATCTCAGTTGGATTTCCCAGTGGACCTGCCAAATCAGATATCGCATCTCCTTCGTTTAAGCAACCTAATTGCTTGGTGGTCTTGCCGACTTCCAGAAAAATGGTCGTTATTGTCCCCTGCTGAACATCCAAGCCAGCGATTGTTAGTGGGATCCTCTCTCCCTCCTCGCCTATCCTGATAATTATAAACTGCCCTGGCCTGGCTTTTTTTGCTAGTAGGGGAGCATCTATCGTGAGCGATTTAACGGCTGGAGCAACCTCTTTTTTGGCAACTATCCTGTACATAATCTATGGGTTTGATGCGCTGACAAAGTATAAATCCTTCTAAAATGGTTTAGAACGTTGGTACCATGCTTGAATCCTTTTACCCGATAATCGGACAAATTGTCGTCTACTTGTTTGCAATACTCTTGGTCGCAACCATAATCATCGCGATTTTGGTTGTGTACTCCTTCAAGACAGAGGCTTTCCCGTTTCCAAACGTGATGCTCTCTGGCATACTGTTTTTAGAAGGTTCCATCAAGGCGTTTTTCCGGCTACTGAACGTAGACGACTCGATAGCAGACAACGTCGTCATTCAGCTAAAGAATAAAATCTCGTTGAAACAATTTGAGAATTTGCCCTTCAACAAGAAAGCGATATTTTTGCCCCAGTGTTTGCGTTCAATAGACTGCCCGGCCAAGCTTTCCCCCGAAGGCATCCAGTGCATAAATTGTGGTCAGTGCGATATCGGAGGGGCGAAAAAAATTTTAGAAGGGATGGGGTACATGGTTTTCATCGTCCCTGGCTCGAGTTTCATCAAGCGAATGGTCAGGAAATATAAACCAGAAGCGATTTTGGGCGTGGGGTGCGTTCCCGAAGTTAAAGGCGGATTGGATTTATGCCATCGGTTTGGTGTACCGGCTATTGGTCTAGTATTGGATAGGGATGGATGCGTCTCTACCTCCTTAAACTGGGATGCCTTTTGCGATTTGACAAAAGCAGACATCACGCGCTTATCACGTTCGTGATATCGCCTACAGTCATTGCTGAAAATCCATTTTCATTCAGATACTGGGCAAACTTCGCTGACATGTCTCCTGTTGGGTGGTATACAATTGTCATCTCTGGGCTGCACTGTTTCACCATTTTCCTCAGTCCAATAAAATCTAGATGGTCGCTTATCCTGATTCGCTTATGTGGGTAATCTTCTCGTCCGGTCAGAACGAATTTGTCAAGGCGATCCGGTAAGCGGCACAATTCCCAGGGCGGAACAACACTCATTTTGCCCCCGTTCTCTCCCAAGCCAACCAATGGCTCAGCACCTTCCATTAACTGTTTGCTCAGTTCCAGAGATTTACGCTCCATCTCAATCTCATCACAATACCCAAAACGTCTGAGCAATTCGACAGCTCTCTGCGCTTTGCCAAATGCATATGCGCCGAACGCTACACCCTCTCCAATAGCAGTCCTGAAGCCCTCTATATCATCTTCAAATCTGCATCCTGGGTCCAATGGGTCGCCGTAGTTTGCTTCTGTGATTAAAACATCGCATTTTGGAAGGTGAGTTGCATCCTTCACGTCTCCTGTTATAAGAATACGCGTTCCAACCTCATTTTTCCAGGAAAAAGCCATCGCGCCAATGGTATGCTCAGTTGGATGGGTGCGGACCTTAACGCCATCTATATCTATAACCTCGCCAGCCTTGAATGTCCTTCCCATAAACCTGCGACCGTGCCTGATCTCAAGCGCTTTAGCAGTCTTTTCAGATGCTATGGACTTGGGCGATAGCATTGCCGAGTTGCCATAATGGTCCGAGTGCGCGTGCGTGATTAGGAGGTTTTGCTCTACATTAGGCGAATAAGAAGTATCAATCCCGAATGTGCGTTGGCACTCAAATCTAAACAAAATCGAGAAATGTGGTTTATAGCCTCTGGCACCTTTCATTCTTATGGGCAATACGCCGAGGTCTATCAATCTTTCCAAAAGTCTCCCATCCCTCTAAGTTGGAGTTGTATTTCAAGGTATATATAGGTGCATCAAATTTATTTAGGCGCTGATAAAGCCTCATTAAGTGCCGCCTCTATTGTATCAGCCTGTGTGAGTCCAACAAATTGTTTGACTATCTTGCTATCAACTTCAATGACCAGTGTTGGAATGCTGCGCACGCCGTATTTTGTTGCCATCTGCCTGTTTTCGTCCACGTTTACCTTTCTAAACTCGACCCTATCACCGAACTTTTTTTCTAATTTCTCTATAATTGGCGTTTGTGTTCTGCACGGACCGCACCAGTCTGCATAGAAATCAATTAATACAGGATTGCCCAATGATATCCCTCCTATGGGAATCACATTGCTACAATATAAAAATTTTGAGACGAAAGACTAATTATTACCTAGGACCTTTTACTATTGCTCCGGTAGTGTAGCTCGGCCAATCATTTGGGATTCTCACTCCCAAGACTGGGGTTCAAATCCCCACCGGAGCATTGGGGAAAAAAGATGGACCTTGAAGGCTATGCAAGAAGGGCTCTGCGCAGGGGCGAAAGTTATGATACAGTTCTTAAAAAACTGACAGAGTGCATCATTGAGGTTAAGGATATATCTCCCAACGAAGCTCAAGCCTTGGCCAAAGCCATCATAGGGGAAGTGGAGGCGACATCTCATCTGGAAGATGATTTGATGTCATTCACCCCATCCGGCGTTACAATGGGTGAGTTCGGTGTTGGCTCCAGGGGGGGAGGTGATTTTTATACACATGAAAAAATCGCTGAGATCATAGGGGATACTGGTGCGTTCATCGACTCGAGTCAGCTGGATGATTCTGGCGTAGTCTCCGCGAATGGAAAATACGTGGTTGTAACGGTCGACGGGATGCACTCGCGGCTGAGCGACTTCCCCTTCCTGGCTGGATTTCACGTTACGAGGGCGGCGCTACGCGATATCTATGTCATGGGTGCCTGCCCGGTTGCGCTTTTCTCAGACATCCACCTGGCCGATGACGGCGATGTTGCCAAGATATTCAATTATACGGCTGGTATCGCTGCCGTCTCTGAATTGGTCAACGTACCGCTGATCACGGGGAGTACGCTCCGCATGGGGGGGGATATGGTGATTGGTGACAGGATGACCGGTTGCGTTGGCGCGGTCGGCATCGCTGATGATTTAACGCCTCGCAAAGAAGCACGACCCGGTGACCTAATTTTGATGACCGAAGGTGCTGGCGGAGGAACGATTTCCACCGCGGCCCTATACTTTGGACGACCTCGCATCGTGCGCGAAACGCTAAACGTGAGATTTTTGAGAGCATGTCAGGTGCTGTTGGGTGCAGGATTTATCCCAAAAATACACGCGATGACCGATGTTACCAATGGTGGGATTAGAGGGGATGCAGCCGAAATCTCAAAGGTCAGCGGAACAAAACTCGTTTTTGAGGAGGAAAAACTCCGCTCCCTTGTCAATCCTGCCGTGCTGGGGATGCTGGACGAGCTGGACATCGATTATCTGGGCGTTTCGCTGGATGCGCTTCTGGTTATCCCCCCACCTGAGGTGGCGGCTGATGTGTTGCAATTATTGCGAGAGCATGGTATCGCAGCTGGCATAGTGGGGCGCGTTGAAAAAGGGTCTGGCGCTCAGCTTACTAAAGGCAACAAGTGCATCGATTTAACTCCAAAATTCAGGGAGTCGGCATATACGCCTATTAAGAAGGTCGTTGGTGAATCTACAAAACTCGATGTTCCAATGATGTGCACCAAGGTGGACACGGCAGCTAAAAATGCGGCGAAAAAGAAGGCAGATATAATTAGATTTGTTCTTGGGCAGGACAAATTACACCAACCTCGCTTGCGTTGAAGCTAATATCGGTGAATAATTGGGAAATGTTTTTAATGGGGGGCGACATTCTCAAAAGCAAAAAGGAGGCATTAAATGGTAGAAGCATATTGTGTGAAGTGTAAGAAGAAGGTAACAGTACAGAACCCGCAGCAGGTAACCATGAAAAACAAACGGAAGGCAACTAAGGGAACCTGTCCTAACTGCGGCACCAAGGTATTTAGAATTGGTGGATAGGCGCTCTGCTTTAGGCACATATCCTATTGTTTTGGCGGCGGAGCAATACATTCCGCCGCTTGTTATTTTTTTATCCAAATCTTTAAGTTAACGTTAGGCAGAAAGAGTGATTTTGATGATAGGGCCAACGGAAACGATGCTGATATTCGCAATAATACTCTTGCTGTTTGGTGCGGATAAACTCCCGGAGATGGCAAGGTCGCTGGGCAAGGCGATGGGTGAGTTCAAGAAGGCGCAGAAAGAGGCAGAGTACGAGTTAAGCGAGCGTCAGTACCCCAAGAAGGTGGCCGAAAAAGGAAAAGCTGATAAGATAAAGAGGATGGCTGAAGAATTAAAAATCAAAACCGAAGGCAGGACCGAGGACGAGCTACTGGATGAGATTCAAAAAGAGTTGAGCAAGCAAGCCAAGGAACAGAACGTTTAATATCCTTGACAAGATATTGGAGTGAGGTGAAAAATCAATGATTGGCCCAAATGAGATAATGATTATAGGCGTAATCATCGTGCTCCTCTTTGGAGCGTCAAAGTTGCCAGAGCTGGCGCACTCGGTTGGCAGGTCCATGGGAGAATTCAAGAAGGCGCAGAAAGAATCTGAGAAAGAATTGAGCGAGTTTGAACGATCCCTGGAAGCTACGCCAAAGGAAACGAAGAAAAGCAAGGTGGTAAAGATGGCCGAGGAGCTTGGCATCGCCACCAAGGGCAAGACCGAGGACGAGCTGCTGGACGAGATTCAGAAAACGCTGAACAAACGAGAGAGCGTCAAGACATAGAACTATCTTGTATATTATATCCTAGCGGGGTGGGGTAGTCAGGAGATCCCGACGGGCTCATAACCAACTTTTTAAGAAAAGGGCGAGAGACCCGTAGATCAGTGGTTCAAATCCACTCCCCGCTATTCTTGTCTCTGTGGTGTGATACGAAAGGCGATATCTATATTTATGGTGACACTAAATTAAAAGCGATATGGTTAGTATGGCATTAACCTTTGATTTAATATGTTTCTTCTTAGGTATCGCTACGTTGTGTTTGATTATAGATATATTGCGGATAATAAAACGTTCACCTCCAGGCTTGTTGCATGCAAGAACTTTTTTAAAGGGCCTAGCAGGAACATATCCACAAAAACTCCTTCTGGTATTGGGAGCCGTAATCGCTATTAACCAAGCAACAAGACTCGTCGTACATAGTATCTTGCCGTCATTGCCCCCCAATATACCCTGCCCAAACAGGATCGTCGACACGATATGCATCGGTATCGGTTTCATAATCATCGTTGTAGCGCGCAGGGACATCAAAAATCTTGCCAGAGTAAATGGCGGGAAAAGTCAAATTAAGGGATAAATATGGAAAGCGTTGTGCGATCAGGGATATTGTATAAGGGCGTTGACGTAAAGAGCGGCCACTATAACATCGAAATGGAGAGTGTAAAAGAAAACCTCGAGAAATTGCTGGGGAGTCTAAGCGTCATCAAGGGCGTGAAGGCAGCTGCGATAGGATCTCCAGACGGCTTGATCATATCCTACCAAGGTTCTCAAACTGTTCAGGATGATGTTCTTGTGGCGATGACCGCAACGATGGTTAGATCAGCAGAAGGCGCTACTGAAAGTTTGAAGGAATCCCTTCCAGAAAGGCTGATACTTGAGACCAAGCAATCAAAAATGATAGTAAAAAGGGCAGGTCCGAAGGCTCTGCTGTCTGTGTTGATCGATGCAGAAGCCGATTTAGGTTTGATTCTTTTAAAGGTCGATACAGCTGCTGAAAAAGTCGCGAAACTTCTTTGATTACGAAAAGAAAAAGTGGAGACTTCACTCCACTTTGATGGGTGCCTTCTTCTCTTTTGGCTCAACACGCTTGAGGGTTACCTCAAGCACGCCGTTCTTGTAGTTGGCCTTTGCCGAATTGGAGTCCACTCTTGCCGGAAGGGCGACGCGCTCAGAATACTCCCTATCTCTCGTTTTGGCGCTGATGTCCAGCGAAGTCTCGCTTGTATCTAACTTGATATCGTCTTTCTCGATGCCAGGCATCTCCGCAACCACTTTTACTTCATCATCTGATTCAAACACGTCAACGATGGGGCGGCGCTCGCTTACCTCAACATCATCCGCATGTGGGTGTATGTTCCCGAATTCCCTAATTTCCGGTTCCTCTCCTGGCCGGTTCGTCATCGAGAACCCATAGACGCACGGCTTTTCCCATTCCCCTGACATCATTCTCTCTCTCAAACGCTCAAACATTTCGTAAATGTCATCGCCGAATATCTCTGACCAGTCATCGCCGAATATGTCAAATGGGCTTCTCCTTCTCTTCTTCATTTTATTTCTCCTCTCATTTCAGGCATATGTTTTTCCTAATAACTCTTCGGACATCTCCTCAAACTTCTTGAGAGTTTCCCCTTTTGCGCTTGGTTTGATCTTTTTTATGGCATCTTCCAGATGCTTTCTTGTAATCTTAATCTTCTTTGCCTTCTTCTTCGCCGTTTCCCTGTCCATACCAGGTTGTAAAACTTCCCTGAGCGCCAGCATCGTGGCTTCTCTGCATATCGCCTCTATATCGGCACCAACGTACTCATTCGTTTTTTCTGCCAGCTCCTCAAGGTCAACGTCCTCTGCCAGGGGCTTGCCCTTTAGGTGTATGGCAAATATTTCTTTGCGCTCCTTTTTCTCCGGCGGGGGCACGTATATCCATCTATCCAGTCTTCCTGGTCGCAACAGCGCGGGATCTACTATGTCGGGCCGATTGGTCGCGGCAATCACGACTACATCCTTTAACTCCTCTAAACCATCGAGTTCTGTAAGCATCTGGCTTATGACCCTCTCTGTAACATGGGAATCTCCATAACTGCCGCCTCTGACTGGTGCAATTGAATCGATTTCATCAAGGAATATAATCGTAGGGGCTGCCTGTTTTGCTTTTCTGAATGTCTCCCTGACTGCTTTCTCGGATTCGCCAACCCACTTTGACAGCATCTCGGGACCCTTGATGCTGATGAAATTTGCCTCGCTTTTACTTGCCACTGCCTTTGCAAGCAGTGTTTTCCCGGTGCCAGGCGGACCATACAGCAAGATACCCCTTGGCGGTCTGGTGTGCACGATTTCGAATACTTCAGGATATTTGAGCGGCCATTCTACCGCTTCTTTAAGCTCCTGTTTCGCCTTTTCAAGACCTCCAATATCCTCCCATTCTACCGTGGGGATTTCGATGAATACCTCCCTCATCGCACTTGGCTCGACGTTCTTCAGCCCCTCCTCGAAATCCTCCCTGGTAACCATCAACTTCTCTATGATTTCGGGTGGAATCTCCTTCTCGATGTCAATCTCGGGCAGAATCCTGCGTAGCGCGTGCATTGCCGCCTCTTTGCAGAGTGAAGCGAGGTCCGCACCAACAAATCCATATGTGCGGTCTGCGAGTGCCTTCAAATCCACATCCTCCACCAGGGGCATTCCTCTTGTGTGCACGTGTAAAATCTCCAGTCGCCCATTCCTGTCCGGAATGCCAATCTCTATCTCTCTATCAAACCGTCCTCCACGCCTCAGCGCAGGGTCTAAAGCATTTGGCCTGTTGGTCGCACCGATTACGACCACCTCTCCTCTTGCCTCTAATCCATCCATTAAAGATAGCAACTGCGCAACCACCCTGCGCTCGACTTCTCCGGTAACCTCCTCTCTCTTGGGTGCAATCGAATCAAGTTCATCGATAAAGATGATGGACGGCGCATTTGCCTCCGCCTCCTCGAAGCGTTCCCGCAAGTTTTGCTCGCTCTCGCCATAGAACTTGCTCATAATCTCAGGACCGCTAATCGATATGAAATTGGCATCGGTTTCACTGGCAACCGCTTTGGCGATAAGGGTTTTACCAGTTCCAGGTGGACCATGTAGTAAAACGCCCTTTGGCGGGTCAATACCCAATTTCTGAAACAGCTCCGGGTGCCTGAGCGGCAGTTCGATCATTTCGCGGACCAATCCAATCTCTCGTTTTAATCCACCGATATCTTCATATGATATATGGGGGACCGCTCGTACTTCTTCTGCCACCTTCTCTCTCAAAACAACCTTTGTATCTCTCGTGGCGATTACCGCTCCGGTTGGTTGTGTCCCGGTTATCACGAACGTAAGTGGATTGCCAAGCATCTCAACTCGTATCTTCTGTCCCTTTAGTACAGGGCGTCCCTCTAATATTTGCAGCAGGTATCGTTCTCCACCGACAATTCTCACCGGTTGCACGGGGGCGATAACCAGTTTCTTGGCTGGCTTTGCCTCCATTTTTTTAATCACAACCCTGTCATCTATTCCAACTCCTGCATTGCTCCTGATGTTTCCATCTATCCGGATGACGCCTTTCTCGTCATCAGGATATCCCGGCCAAACAATGGCTATAGCCCTTTCCTTTCCTTGAATCTCAATGATGTCTCCGCTAACGAGTCCAAGCTCCTCCATGACATCTGCACCAATTCTGGCTATACCTCTTCCGGCATCTCTGTGATATGCCTCTGCTACGCGTAATGTCATCTCTTCTATCATCTTTCATCACCTAATTAATATACCATCTCTCTCGTTCTTTTTTGACCACTCTATTTTCTTCCAGTCGATATAACCATTTTTCAATCTCATACGGGGGTACGCCCAACTCCTTAGAGAGCATTTCTGTGGTTTGTGCCCCCTTCATCAAAGACTGGAGTATCTCCGCCTCTAAATAATCTGATGCAATGTGCTCAATGGCCTTAGCGCACATATCCCTCAACTCTTCAATCATCGCTTGGGCAGACTGCTGTGCAAGTGTCAGTTCTTGGCGCAATGACCACAGTCGCTGCAGTTCATCGCTAAAGCTTGACAATGTACTGGTAGAGCCATATTCTCGACGCAATCGCTTCCGCTCCTTTGCGTCAATCATCACCGGCTCGCTTTTAACTTCGTATGAATGTGGAGATACGAATACTTCCAGCCTGATGTTATGGGCGATATGGCAGTACTTGCGCCGCTGATTATTGGTATAAAATTCAACGAGACCAGCTCTTGAGAGCAAATCCAGATGCTCGATAACAGCTTTTGGACCGACCTCTAACTGCTCTGAAATCTCAGATACATAGTACGGTCTGCGTGAAAGTAACTGGAGTATTCTTCTCCTATTCTCGTTGCCCAGAATGTCTAATAATTGCGCTGAATCCATTCTATCACTAACTTTAGGTTACTAACCCTAGGTTAGTGATATTCCCATATAAAATTAATCCTTCATAGGATAGTTTGGCGCTTCATCCGTAATCAAAACATCATGCGGGTGCCCTTCCACATGTCCAGATGACGTGATTCTAATGAATTTCGCCCTTTTATGCATTTCTGCGATATTCTGCGCTCCGACATAGCCCATCGCAGACCGCAATCCACCGACCAATTGGTATAGCGTATCCTTGACGCTTCCCGAATATGGTATCGCTCCTTCGATTCCTTCTGGCACGAACTTCGTTGCTTCAACCCCCTCTTCCCTCCTCCAGAGATATCGGTCTGCACTCTCGCCACCAGTCATTGCTCCGAGAGACCCCATCCCTCTATATTGTTTGTATCGCCGCCCCTTGATTGTAATCGGCTTGCCAGGCGCCTCATCTGTGCCAGCGAGCAAATTGCCAAGCATGACAACGTTAGCCCCAGCAGCAATCACCTTTGCGATGTCTCCAGAATATCTAATACCGCCATCCGCGATTACCGGAATGCCGTATTTGCTCGCAACGTCTGCTACTGACGCAACAGCTGTAATCTGTGGCACGCCAACTCCTGCGACAACTCTCGTTGTACAAATCGAACCAGGGCCTACGCCGACCTTTACGCCGTCTACGAAGTCAACCAGTTCCTTTGCCGCCTCTGCCGTTGCGATATTCCCCACTATCACATCTGCATCGACTTTTTTCTTGATCTTCCTAGCACCATCTACGACGTTCATATTATGTGCATGGGCGCAATCTACCACGAGTGCATCCGCTCCGGCTTCGTCTAGGGCAACTGCCCTTCCCATATCGAATGGGCTTACTGCAGCCGCGACCATGAGCAACCCCTCATTATCTCTAATTGCCAGAGGATGACTGCGCCGCTGAAGCAGGTCTTGCATCGATATTATGCCCTTAAGGCTGCCCTTTTTGTCTACAATCGGCAACCGCTCTATCTTGTGCTCATACATTTTGTCCAGCGCACTCTCCAAGGATATACTCTCGTACGCTGTAACCACATCTTTTGTCATCACCTTTCTCACGCTTTTTGTCGATTCAGGCTTTACTACGGGCCTCAGGTCTCTCCGGCTGATAATTCCAACCAATTTGCCAGCACTATCAACAACTGGAATGCCACTGACCTCTTCCTCGGTCATGAGGCGCCATACCGCTTGAATTGGGGCATCGGGCTTGACGGTAACTACTTCTCTTACCAATAATTCATCCGCTTTTTTAACTTCCTTAATCTGCGCCAATTGCTGCTCTTTGCTCATGTTCCTGTGAATTACGCCTATGCCGCCCTCCCTGGCAATGGCAATTGCCATATCTGCCTCCGTCACCGTGTCCATGGCAGCACTCACAATCGGGATGTTAAGCGAGATATTTTTTGAAAATCGTGACGTAACATCTGCCTGTTTTGGCTCGACCCTTGATTTGCCAGGCAGAAGCAGCACATCATCAAAAGTAATTCCTACGGGGGCGTCCAGTTTCTTCGTAAACACTTTTCACACCTGTACCCTTTTTAGTCTAATAGCACTTTTTTCTTAATGAAGCTTTTGTTTTAGAAACCTTAAAGCACTTGGGTGTGAAAAGGTGATGCATGAGCCAGTTGCAAAAAGGCATCCTCATAACCTTTGAGGGCATCGACGGCTCCGGGAAAAGTACCGTAGCCAAGGCGGTCGTGGAACGCCTGAGAAACGATTACGACGTCTTACTAACTACCGAGCCAACATCGAGCTGGATGGGGGATATTGTTCGTAAAGCAATTGCGTCTGATGTGGATTCATTGGCGGAGTTATTCCTTTTTGTGGCAGACCATGCAGAGCACATCGCCCGGGTAATTAAGCCTGCGCTTGATGAAGGCAAAATTGTCATATCAGACCGTTACTCCGACAGCAGATATGCCTATCAGGGTGCAACGCTTGCCGGCCGTTTTGAAGACCCCATCGGCTGGGTTAAAAGAATACATGCGGGATGGACTATTCCGCCTGATTTAACGTTTCTGCTGCTTGTCTCTCCAAGCGTGGCGCTGAGCAGGTGCAATACCAGACAAAAAACGACAAAGTTTGAAGACATCGAATTCATGAAGAAAGTGCAGGCTAACTTTCTCAAGTTGGCGGGTGAGGAACCAGCTCGATTTGTCAAGATAGATGCCGAAAAGGACCTGCATGTGATGGAAGAGGAAGTGATGAGTAAGATTCAGGAATATATCCGGGCAAAGATTTAGTCTACCGTCATTGCGGAATGGTTAAGTATATGAACTATTAGCCATCAAATATACTATTATGAAGCAAAGCGAGCTAGAAAACAACGAGCTGATAAAAGAGTGGTTTTCAATTATGGAGGCGGCGCCCAATACCCGGCGCAATTATCTCAAAGGCATGGCGCTTTATACGGACTTCACGGGCAAGACGCCAGAGCAACTTTTAGAGGAGGCTGAGAGCGAGATTAAGAGCGGCCTGCTTATGAGAAAGCGGAGCATACGGAAGTATCTCTTAGACTTCAGGGAGATGCTCAAGGCAAGGGAGTATGCACCAAAGACGACAATCAATTACGTTGGTACGATAAAGAGTTTTTACAAGGTCTTTGACATTGACCTGCCCGTGCTCAACAGGCGCAAGACATTCCAGGCAAAGCCCACAGAGAAAAATATGTTTGAGTTGAAAAAGGAGCACATACAGGAAGCGCTCAAGCACGCCGATGTGAGGAATAGAGCCATAATCCTAGCCATAGTGTCATCTGGATTGGGGCAAAGCGATATCCTCAATCTCAGGGTTGGGAAGTTTAAGGAAGGATATGACGAGAAGACGGGCATTACCACGTTGAAGATACGGCGCATAAAGACGAGATATGACTTTTACACCTTCTTTTCTCCAGAGGCATCCCAGGCGATATGGGACTACATCGAGTGGAGAACCAGGGAGCCAAAGAGGACGTGGCACCCTGACATCATGGAGGCATATGAGAAGAGAAGGATACGCTCCGATGATGATTATCTATTCATCAAACACGCCATCGGTGATGAGTATCTCAAGACGTTGGACGACGAGGATAGACGATTCAAAACATCCGGCTTGATGGAGATGTTCAGGGAGACGGCCAAGCGCATGGGCATGGAATCCGATAAAGGACAGTGGCAGTATTTCAGGGCGCACAACCTGCGCAAGTTCTTCAACAGCACGCTGCTAAACAACGGGGCGGACATCTTCTTTACGGACTACCTCATGGGGCACGTGATAGATCAAACACACGAGGCATACTTCCAGGCAAGCCCGGAGAAGCTTAGGGAGAGGTATATGCGCTTTGTGCCGTTTCTCTCCATTGAATCGGTTGAGACCAGGGTTTTGGAGTCGGAAGCGTACGAAAAGCTACACACGGAGTATGAGGGGCTCAAAAAGCGGCTAGCTGAATTAGAAGAGAAGGAGAAATACAGGGCTGAAGCGTTACCAAAAGATATCTTAAATGAACTGTTCAGCGATGACGAATTTAAGGCAGTCTTGGAAAAGAAGCTCTGGAAGATGGCGCAAGCCAAGAAGATGGAGGCGTAGTTAGCCGAAAATGCCCTTCCAAGTTATGTATTTATATAGCAGTATCCAATAGTATCTTGATATATTATAATATATTATGAGCTGGAGGGATTAAGTGGAGAGAAAAGCGCTTTTTTACATAGAGGGCAAAGAAGTCCAACATGTTGGCTGTAGGCTTACAGTCACAAAGAAATTGATCTATGCCGATTTTAAAAAAGGAGGTGCGTTTAATTTACCAGATGGTAGAGTGGAAGTTGTGTTGGAAGGAGATGAAGATAGGATTAAGTGCATGCATGAAGAAATCCGAGAAAATTTAATCAATTGGTTAGAGCAGAGTGCTATGGGCAGGGAAGAGCTCAAAAGGCGCATTGGTAATCCTCATCCAAGTATCACTGTCTCGGATTTAGAATTTAAAGAAGATTTACTGGTTTTAGACATTAGTTTGTTCAGTCATACTTTGACTTTTGACCAAATTTACAAAGGCGTTGATGTTTATAAGGAGCTGATTGGGGTCATAAAAAATCTTAATGAGACTCTAAAAGAGAAATAAGAAAGGATCTCTATTATTGCGCAATCATATACTCAGCGTCCCCCCTGTGCCCCTCCCTGCTCCATAGCGTCATTCTCCCGGCTTCTTTTCAAGGCGCTGCGCTTTAACCTCCGTGAAGGGTAGAATAGGGGATTGTTTTATATGTTATTCTTTCCGCATTCTTTCCATGTGGCTATTTCTAATTTACTAAACCCAATATAAGCTACGACTTAACAAGGGATTGTTTTTTGTAGATGTTCTTACACATTCTTTACACTATGGCAACTTCGAAGATAGTAAAACATAACCTAGAAGCAAGGGCCATCGAGCTCATTCAAGAAAGTAATAGTGTAATACAAATCGCAAAGATTCTTGCCACAAAATCGGGTATCTGATTCTTGCCTTTTCTTACCATATGGCGACCTCTAATTTACCAAACCCATACAAGCTACAACTTAACAAGGGATTATTTTTTATAGACATTCTCACCAAGTCTCACCATATGACAATTTCTAAGCTCGTCAAATTCGGCCTTGAAACAAGAGCTGTAGAGCTGAAGAACCAGCGCTCGTCAGACTACGATATTGCTAAATGTCTTACCACCGAGTCAGGCAAGAAAATATCCCGCGAGAACGTCCATAATTACTTTAGAACCCAGCAGAAGACCCTCAAGGCGCTCGCAGCGGAAGATACAGAGTTCCACAAGGAGGTGCTGCGCCAGCTCCTCGATGCGAATGAGCAGCTGTTATTCGTGGCCCGCGAAGCCAGAGCTGCAATCGAGGAGGCGAAGGAGGACTCGGAGAGCGACCCGTTGCGCAGGGCAGCGCTCTTATCAGTCATACTTCACCAGGTTGAGATACTATTAAAGAGAGCGGGCGAGATCTCGGATGCGCCCCAAACCAACATCATGGTCATCAAACAAGAATTCAACAATTTCCAGCAATTTGCGCTGACTATAATAGAAGAGGAAGGTGGACATGAACTCTGTGAGCGCATACTCAGAAGAATACAGAAAGAGTCTGGGTAAACTACTTGCTGACGCCAAGTTGATATTCTGGACCGAGAACCATCGCTTGATTAAGGGCCAGCCCTGGTCTTGGTCGCTCGATGAAAGGGACTTCTCTTACATGCTGCCGATTTATAGAGATGATTCTCCGGAGATCATCATCAAGAAGTCCAGACAGATGGCGGTATCCGAGTATGCTATCAACTGGCTCTTTTGGAATCTATCGCGCCACTCCCACACCACAGGCATCCACGTTTTCCCGAATGCCTCGCAGAGCCAGAAGTTCAGCAAGCTGCGCATCCTCCCGGACAACTTCAGGGAGCGCATCTTCGTGCCTGAGTCTCATCGTTACAAGTATGCCGACAATGTGACTCACAAGCACCTGGTCAACGATTCGCACTACATACTGAGCTTCATAGGAGGCATCCATTCCAAGAGCACGGATGCGCGCTCTATTAGCGCGGACTTCCTCATTTTAGATGAGACGAAAGACCTGCCGCAGGAGGATATCGCGGATGTTGAGGAGTGCCTATCACTTTCCAAGTTCAAGATGAAGCGCACCATCGGCACACCCGACTTCTTCGGGACTGAGTTCTCTAAAAGGTGGGAGAGGTCAGACCAGCATGAATGGGTCCTACAGTGTAAACAATGTGGCCATTCAGCGCCTCTTACATTTGACTTCATCCAGAAGTCAGACAGTCATTATTATGGCTGCCCTGAATGTGGCGCTCTATTAGATACGCTTGAGGGATCCTGGCAGCCACAGAATCCGGATGGCGCCACCAGGGGTTACCACGTAACGTAGCTGATGGCGTCATGGATCAGCGCAAGCGAGATCATGAAGAAGAAGGCCGATTACCCGCCTTCCAAGTTCGCCAATGAGGTTTTGGGTATAGAGTTTGAGGGAGGGAAGCGCCCTATCTCTCCAACCAAGTTACTTAACTGCTGCGTCACAGACGTTGCAGGGTGGCGCTCAGCATATGAGCGCATCTCCATCGGCGTTGACTGGGGCAACGTCTCCCATTACGTTATCCTCGGTTTGTCCGAAGGGACCTACTACCTCATGGACTTCGGTATCTGGAATGATCCGGATGTTGCAGCTCATGCTCACCACCTTCTCGCGCTTGTGCGCGCCAAGTATTTCAGCCAGCACCCCCCAATCGTTATGGATTCAGGATACGGAAAGGTGCAGAACCAGATCGTATTCAGGGCCTTCCCACAGCTGGCATGGGCATGTTTCTATGGCAGCGATAAATTGCAGCAACCACAATATGAGATCATCAAGAGCGTAAGTGGAACCCCACTAAACCCCGTCAATTATCAATATCACGTCAACATTCATCACGGCTCTATGTGTGAGGAAGTTGCAGTTCTCCTGGATGAAGGCAAAATCAAGTTCTGGAGAGGCGCGGATGCGCTGGATAGCACGTCAGCGCTCAGATCATTTATCGACAACCTGTCCCTAATTGATGTCGATGTCGTGGACACATCGATGGGCACCAGGCGCAGGTGGGTGACAACGCCAGCGCATTACTTCATGGCGCTTCTGTTCGCCTATGTAGGGTTGCAGAGGGTGGTGTCTCCTGTTCGGCTCCATTCGAGGATGAACAGGTCAGGTCAAAGGAGGGAGGACGAATATGTTATCCCTCCGGTAGGACCGTGAAAAAGAAACTCTATGGTATCAATTCCGATCAGATACCACACCCAGAAGGCGGTAGTGTGGAAAATAGCAGTTGTCAACCGGAGTGTTCAACAGAACCGGTAATGTGATTCTGTAGAATCTTCATTAGTGATGCTTAAGTATTATAGTGTAGCCAATTTACAAGAGGTGATGTAATACCTATGCGTTCGGCTGGTACATTTGACGATACAAAAATTAGGCAACTAATAAAGAACTCAAATAGGAAGAGCACAATGGTTGGCATTGGGGGCTCCGAGGTGCCATCATGAAAGGCATCTTGCTGAAGATAACATCTGTATTGATATGCCTCCTTTTTGTGATGAGCATGGCATCTGCATCGTCGCTACTAGATTATGAACAAAATAAAAATCAACCAGAGAAACTTGAATCGGTTTTATATCAACTAACACAGGCTCAAAATCCAGATGAATTTGCCGAAAAACATGGAATTTATCTTGAAAACGGGAAAGTTAGAGTTGTTATCGAGTTAAAAAATGAGACGGCTACGATCCCAGGGGGGTATGGAATAATAGAAGAAAGCCGCCACGAAAACCTAGTCCAGGCACTCGTACCCATGGACAAACTTATAACACTTGCAGAAGACCTAGGTATAGTGTATCTAAGAACACCATTAAAGCCTGCACCTGCAGATAGAATCAGCATAAGTGAGATATCGCTTTTTACAATTATTGCTCTCCTTGCAATAGTATTGGTTTGTGTTATCTATGTTACTAGGCGAAAACAGAGGTGAAACTGATTGAGGGTAGATAAAGTTATCATAATTTTCACTCTAATTCTTTTTGTTGTTGGCACAAGTATCGTATCAATCGCTGGGGATAGTTCAGAGGAACATCTCGACGTTGCGATTGGAAAGGGCGTTAAAGATATAGAGTCACACAAGATTGAGTCCGTGCTAAGCCAGATGGTACATAAGAGTGAAACTTCACCAGCCGATTTAACAAGTTTTGCTAAGAAGCATGGTATAACGCTCACCAAGGAGAAGGTTAGGGTAGTATTAGAACTAGATAGCGCAAGCGAAGTCAACTTAAAAACCCTAGAGGGGGGGGGTTGTATCATCGAGACCGCTCATGACAACCTAGTCCAAGCACTAGTTCCAGTTTCCAAGATACATCAACTATCAAATCTATCGTTTGTGCAGTTTGTACGCACGCCCCGAATACCTACCCCATTGGTTGTAAGCGAAGGCGTATCTGTGATTCGTGCAGATGATGTTCACAGCACAGGATATAACGGCACAGGCGTGAAGGTGGCAGTACTCGATTGCACTGGATTTAATGTCAGTAATACTGAGATTTCCGGGAATATCGTAGAATATAAGTCATTTAGATCAGATGGAGATATCACTGGAGGAGGGAACACTGACCATGGGACTGCCTGCGCTGAGATTGTCGTTGATGTGGCACCCAATGTTAACTTATCCCTTTATAATTTTGCGACGGATGTTGAATATCTGAATGCTGTTGACCATGCGATATCTCAAGGCATTAATGTAATCTCGATGTCTATTGGATGGGTCAACCAACCGTACGATGGCACAGGCATTATTTGTGATGCTGTTAACGACGCCCACCAAAATGGAATTTTATTCGTAACAAGTGCTGGAAATCAGGCGCAAAGACACTGGGAGGGCACGTATCAGGATAGCGACGCCACGCCCGATGAGTGGCACAATTTTGTAGGAGAAGATGAGACGAATCAGTTTTGGGCTAATGCCGGCGAGACGATAACAGCCTTTTTGAGCTGGAACGACTGGCCCCAGTCGAATCAGGATTATGATTTATATCTCTTCAATGATGCACTAGAACTAGTTGCATATTCTGTGAACTGGCAAACTGGGACTCAAACGCCCACCGAGAGCATCATCTATACTGCGCCGAGCTCAGGGACATATCACATAGCTATTCGTAAATATAGTGCTACGATAGATGTCAATTTCGATCTTTATAGCTTCGAACATGGATTCGAGTATACCGTGGAATCTAGCAGTCTATTGGACCCTGCTACTGCCTCAGGTGCTTTCACTGTTGGAGCTACTTATTATGCTAATGATAATCTTGAAAGTTTCAGTTCTCGTGGCCCCACTAATGATGGCAGAACTAAGCCAGATGTGACAGCCCCTGATGGTGTGTCAACATACGCATATAGCCCAAATCCTTTTCATGGTACATCTGCCTCTGCTCCACACGTTGCAGGAGCGGCAGCTCTGCTGCTTAGCTCTAATTCATCTCTCACACATGATCAACTCCAATCCGCCCTTGAAAGCACCGCATTCGACCTTGGTGTAGATGGTAAAGATAACTCATACGGTGCTGGCAGAATAGATGTTTATGTAGCACTGCTCTGTCTTGACACAACACCACCAGCTTCGATCAGGGATCTAACCAATACCACATATGAAGAAACATACATCAACTGGACGTGGACAAATCCAGTTGATGCAGATTTTAATCATGCAATTGTTTGTATAGATAGCTCATGGACTGTGAACACATCTAATGAATACTACAATGCAACTGGTTTTACACCTGGAACATCACATACTATCAGTACTCATACAGTTGATAGAGTTGGAAACATAAATTCCACATGGGTGAATCACACTGCGATAACTGCGCCAACAGTTTACCCTGCTCCGACGATCACCGATTGGTACAACAACATCACAGCAGACAACTCAACTTCTATAGCAGTAAACGAATCAGAGTCGATTTTCTTCAATGCAACAGCAGATCAGCTCATTGATATTTGGAGATGGTTTAGCGATGGTGCCAATCAATCATGGAACTATGATAACTATACAACATCTTGGGATGTAAATGGAACACATCAAGTAGAGGTGAATGCCACCAATGCCAATGGAACCTCTAACACGATCACATGGGCTATTACTGTTAATGATATTACTGCACCAGCACAAGTCGCAAATTTGACGAATGACACTCCTACATCTTCTACGGTCAATCTGACGTGGGATGCCAACACTGAGGCAGATCTCGTTGGCTACAGGGTCTATCAGAATGGTTCTTTGATTAATAGCCCCACTGATACCTACTATAATGTCACTGGGCTATCATCAAGTACATATGAGTTCAATGTCTCTGCCTATGACGACAATGACAATGAAGGTCCCAATGCCACTGTGATCATCGTAACAGTAGCAGATACAACGTCACCGGTTGTAACAATAGATGCGCCCACTGCTGCTTCTCCGGCGTACAGAAAGGGTGGAGCACAACTATGGGTTAACTTCACATATATGGAGACTCATCCAAAGAACTATACGGTGGATATCTGGAACGCTACTGCCGTCATTAATACCATAACTGGCGATATTGGCATTCCAGATCATTATGTGAATGTGAGTTTCTTGATGAACATCACCGCTGCTGACGGTCCCTATAATGTCACGGTGACGATGTATGATAATTCAACCAACTTCGGTAACAAGACAGAGGCTGGTGCAGTTGTTGTGGATAATATAGTGCCAATTGTGGTCTCTACAACTGCAACCCCATCAACGATCGAGGCAAATGGAACTGATAACACGTTGTTAAATGTCACAGCAACTGATGCTAGTGGCATTCTAAATCTTACCGTGAATCTATCAGAGATCGGTGGATCTGTAACTCAACCAATGACCAATAATAGTGGTGTATGGCAGTTCACAACAAACACAACCAACGTTGGAACATTCAACCTATCGGTCAACGTCACAGACAGTGCTGGTAATTACAATGATACTGAAACCATCTCACTAAATACGACAGATACAACACCGCCAAATGTGATTGCGAATCCAACAGGATATCCTGATAAGCGGACGGTTGCCAAGAACGGCGACATAATAACACTAAATGCTGGTGTGATAGATATTAGTTCTGGTGTTAAGAACGTGACAGTAAACGTCACAGCAATCAATGATACGATCACAAATCTAAACTTAACTTGGGATGGTGTTTACTTCACAGCTACCATAATCGTCAATACAAGCGAGGCTGATGGTGCCAAGGGGTGTTTAGTCAATGCCACGGACAACGCTACCAATTACAATAATACGATAAGTCTCAGCGTAAATATTGATAACACACCGCCAGTGATATCCGCAGATGCAAATCCCCCCATAATTGAGGCAAATGGAACCGATGATACGTTATTGAACGTCACTGCAACCGATGCATCTGGTATCGCAAGCGTGATCATGAATCTATCTGCAATCGGAGGGTCTGCAACTCAGGCGATGACGAACAACAGCGGTATGTGGCAGTTCACCACGAACACGACGGTCGTTGGATCGTTCAACCTATCAGTCAACGTCACGGACAATGCTGGTAATTCAAACATATCAGAAATAATATCCCTGACTGCACAAGACACCACACCACCGTCGGACATAACAGGATTAACAGAAACACACACAACAAGTTCAGTTACATTATCATGGACCAACTCATCTGACACGGATCACGTGGAAATATGGAGAAACAATGCATTTACTACAGATGTCACGACAACGTCGTACACTGATAGTGGTCTATCATCAAGTACGACATACAATTACGGGCTGCGACCGGTTGATGCATACGGCAATGTTGGTAACTGGGCCAATATATCCGCCACGACATCTGCCGAGATCGTCAGCGGAGGAGGGGGCGGAGGCGGTGGAGGCGGTGGCTATGTCGCAACTGCAACGCCTACACCAACGCCCACTCCAACCGCAACGCCAACTGTAACGCCCACACCAACACCCACGCCGACAGTAACGCTTACTCCCACAGGAACGCCAACACCAGTGCCCACACCAACGCCAACGCCCACACCCACGCCCGTGACAGGATTCAGCCTACCGAGCATACGGGGAGCGACCAGATTGTTGCCTGGATTTGAGGCAATATCCGCAATCATCGGATTGTTGGCAGTGGCATATCTGGTGAGGCGACGCAGAACTTGAGATCCCCAAAGTTAACACTGCCGATGCCAGAAAATGAGGCCTAAACAAGCCCTAAACACAGGGAGTAACGTGCCTCAAGCATTTTTATAATCAACTGTTATCACAAGCAATGTAGGAATATTCACTGCCACTCGGCAGGCTTATCAATTCCGTCAATTTCAATAACTGGTTTACGTTTTCCTCAATTTCGATAAGCGGTGTTAGACCACTCGCGCCTTACCTGCGACAGGGGCAACTTTCTCGGTTATGCCAAATCAAGGCCGCAGTCTGCGGACGTGCGACCATGATAAGGCATACCAGCGCACCCTCCATGATTTTATTTTAGGTCATATCCAGCGCCGAGCTAG